>JAEZIQ010000128.1 GCA_023436605.1 Actinomycetes bacterium
AGATCAAGGCGTCGTTCGGAGCTGTGGCCAGGGTCCCACCTTCGTTCACCCACACTGATCGAGCGAGCACCCAGAAGAAGAGCGTCGCGAACGCGCCGACCAGACCGACTGTGGCGGTGATCGTGAAGGCCGCGACCCCGGAGCTGCCAATCCGGACCAGAGGTCTCAAGCCCGTGACACGCAGGATCACCCTGGTGCCGGTAGAGATCCAGAGCAGTCCCGGAGCGACCAGGATCATGGAGACCGCAAGGCCTGCGAGATTCTCGACCTCGAGGAGCGGAATCACGGCCATGGCCAGACCGATCATCGTGATGATCACCCCGATTGAGAACCACGCGACCCGACTCGGTTGCGGGGAGTCCTTTCCCGCGACTTTGATGCTCATGAACCGCTTTACCCCCGGGAACCGGATCAGTAACCGGGCCAGGTTCAAATTACTGGCGTCATATCCCGGCGATTTGAACGGAGTGGCGCTCAGGCCGCGGTGAGGAGGATCTCGAGGGCGACGAAGATGACCGTCATGGCGATCGTGGGGATCTCGACGAAGGTCATCGCGAAGGGGACCGGGATCAGGCAGAGGATCTTCGAGCGCGGGGCGAGGGCGATGTGGGCGCCGGCGGTTGCGAGCACGGGCAGGAAGAAACTGGCCGCAAACGGGCCGGTGTCCTCGTCAACGATGCCGACCAGAAAGCCGGTTGCGAGCGCGACGAAGATGAAAACCGCGAGAAAGATCGGGGTGCCGGCGCGCCTTTCGACGTAGGGCGCAAAAAGCCACAGGCCGACCAGGCCGACGATCACCTGCCAGGCATTCATGTGGGGGATCTGTCCGGCCACGGCCAGCACGAAATACACGGCGAGCAGCCCGAGCGTGCCCCAGACCGGACCGCGCAGGTCCATGGTGTCGCGAAAAGGAATCAAGGAACAGGCGAGGGTACTAAGACGAAGTCACTCAAGCCGCTTCGGCGGCCTTGCGTGCACTTTCGTCTGCGTGATACGAGCTGCGGACCAGCGGTCCGGCGGCAACGGACTCGAAACCGATCTCGTAGGCGGCCTTCTCGAGGGCCTCGAATTCTTCCGGGTGCCAGTAGCGAACCACCGGAAGATGGTTGACGGTGGGCCGGAGATACTGGCCGACCGTGAGGATCTGGACCCCATGCTCGCGCAGGATGCCGAAGGTCTCGACCATCTCGTCGAACTCCTCGCCGAGACCGACCATCAGCCCCGACTTGGTGATCACCTTGCCCTCGCCCATCTCGCGGGCGAGGCGAAGCACGCGGGCCGAGCGCAGGAACTTCGAGCCGCGGCGGGCCTTGGGGTAGAGCCTCGGCACCGTCTCGACGTTGTGGTTGAAGACATCGGGCCGCTCGTGGACCACGCGGGCGAGCGGCATCTCCTGGCCGCGGAAGTCCGGGGTCAGGATTTCGACCTTGCAGTCCGGGGCCTGGGCCCGGATCGAACGGATCACTCCGACGAAGGCGGAGGCTCCGTAATCGGGCAGGTCGTCGCGGTCAACGGAGGTGATCACCGCATGGGAGAGACCGAGCCGCTTGACCTGCATCGCGACCCGGGCCGGCTCAAGCGGATCGTTGTGGGTCGGCTTGCCGGTCTGGACGTTGCAGAAACCGCAGCGCCGGGTGCAGACATCGCCGAGGATCATGAAAGTGGCGGTGCCGCGCTCCCAGCACTCGCCGATGTTGGGACAGTTCGCCTCTTCACAGACAGTGTTAAGGCTCTCGCCGTCGATCGCCTGCTTGATCTCGCGGTAGACCGGGCCGCCCGGGGGCGGAACCTTCAGCCAGGCGGGCTTGCGGGAGCGGAACGGGATCGCATCTTCGCGCTGGACGTCGCCGCCGCCGGGGTTGGCGCGCGAACGGGTTACGTGGATCCGCTCGGCGGGAGCCGCGAAAGGGGTGGCGGTTTCGGGGGGTGGAGGGGTGCTCACCGGTCTCCTAGGCTACGGAATCCGTCCGCTGGGCTTCAGTCAGCCCGGCCAGTTCGGGGCTTTCCGACTGAAGTTCACGGCCGAGTTCGGCGGCGACCTGCTCGGCCACTGCGTTTCCGACCGCGGTGACGGACGGTCCCGGTTCTCCCAACTCGGCTGCGATCGAGGTCGCCCGGCAGGATTCGATGCCGCAGGAGTTGATCCACTCGAACGGATCGAGATCGCAGGAAACGTTGATCGAAAGGCCATGGCTGGTCACTCCGCGGTGGATCTTCAGGCCGATCGAACCGACCTTGCGGATGCTGCCGCGGGCGAGCCCGGCGGCCGCCGATGCGGCATCGGCCCCGGTGAAGTCATTCCGGTCGTCGCGTTCGTCGTCGACCCAGAGCCCGGTCAGTCCCTCGATCGATCCGCAGGCCAGGCCCCAATCGCCCAGGGCTGCGGCCATCGACGCCTCAAGCGCGGCAACGAACCCGGCCACGTCGACCCGGTCGGCCCCGGCGGGCTGCTCGCCCACCCTGCGCAAGTCGATGATCGGATAGATGATCAGCTGACCGGGCGCGTGATAGGTCACCTTGCCACCCCGGGGTGTCTCGCAGATCGCGACCCCCCGCTGGCGGTACCAATCGGTGGCATGAAGGAGGTCGGAGGGCTCGCTGCGGCGGCCGAGCGTGTAGGTCGGCGGGTGTTCGAGCAAGAGCAGCAGGTCGGGTATTCCGCCTGCGAGGCGCTCGGTCACCAGCCGCTCCTGGGCGGCGACCATTTCCGCGTAGTCGCGGGTGCCGAGTTCGATCAGCGTGAGGGCAGCCACCGTCGAAATCCCTTGGTTTCACCCGACTTGCCGACCACGCCGCGGGCCCCGACCAGACCTTCGCAACCCACGCAGCCAATGCAGTCGACGCAGTTGCGGCAGCCGACACAGGCGACGCAGCGCCGGCAGCGGAAACAGCCGACGCAGAATGCGCAGGCGACCATAATCGATGAGAAGAGAGTGGCGAAGCTGAAGGCGACCGCCCAGGAAAAGAGCGTGCCCCCACTTCCGGCGACGCCCGAGCTGAACCCGGTACCAACGCTGCCGGCAACCCCGGACGAGTGGGTCACTCCTAGGCTGCCGGCAATTCCGGCCGAACGGAAGACCCGCC
>JAEZIQ010000155.1 GCA_023436605.1 Actinomycetes bacterium
ACCTACGACAGCGTCGGCAGCGTGGGTAGGGGTCGATGCCCGTACCGCGGCGACGTCGTCGATCAGGGTGACGTCACGCTCGTGGCCGACAGCTGCGATGACCGGTACGGCGAGTAGGGCCACCGTCCGGCAGAGATCCTCATCGCAGAAAGCCCAGAGGTCGGTCAGGCTGCCGCCGCCGCGGCAGACCACGATCACCTCGACCTCGGCGAAAGCAGCCATGTCACTGAGGGTGCTCCTGATCACCGGTGCTGCCTTGCGATCCTGTACCGGGGCGAAGCCCCAGACGATCTCGCCCCGCCAGCCCCGACGCTCCAGTCCGACCAGGAGATCCTGGCGGGCAGCACCACCTTCAGCGGTGATCACCCCGATCCGGCGGGGCAGGACGGGACGCCGAAGTGTCTTCTGCGGTTCGGTCAGGCCTTCCGCTACGAAGCGTTTCCTGAGTTCCGCCAGGCGGGCGATCAGGTCCCCTTCGCCGGAAGGCCGCAAATCGGTGGCCCTGAAACTGAAGGAAGGCGAAGCTGTCTTGCCGCCCTCGTAATAGTCCGGTCCTCCGGTTGCCACCACCTGGGCGCCGACTCTGACCGCCTGCTCGGGCAACCCCAGCCGGTCGAATTCGCGGCGCCACATCGTGCAGCGGACTCCCCCGCGTTCGTCCTTGAGCTGGAAGTAGACCTGGACCCCGGTCCGGTTGAACTCGGTGATCTCACCGGTGATCGTCGCCCGCGGCAAAGCCCGCATCTGCTTCTTCAGAGAGAGCGCATACTCGCCGACCGGAACCGGGGCTGGTTCAGCCGCCGGCGAACCGGAGTTGGCCACGCCGTCGGCGTCGGCGACGGAAGGGCGGTTCTCGATCTCGGGAAAGTCCTCGCTCACCTTTCCAGCATGACATTGGAAGCCGACGCGCCAATGTGACGAATTGGGCAGAAAGCTCTCATTCCGCATGGAAAAAGGAGAAACCCTGAATTACGGATCGGAAATCCGACCTTTATGACCATCTGGCTCGACATTCCGCCCGAACCCGTGGTACCTTGCCCGTCTCGTTTATTGAGTAAGCAGATAAACAAAGTAACTTCATCGACAAGGGGGATATCCCGAATGAGTCTCAGTAGTCCCATCAAGAACCGGCGCAGCATCCAGGCGCTTCTCATCCTGGCTCTCGTTGCCTTCGGCGCGATCATCGTCGGCTGCGGCAGCAGCGACGACAGCGGTGACGGCGGCGACGGCGGCGGCTCGGTCGCACTGGTCGCGTACTCGACACCCCAGCAGGCCTATGAGGATCACCTCCAGCCCGCCTTCAACGAGACCGAGGAAGGTAGCGGCGTTTCGTTCACCAACTCCTTCGGTGCCTCGGGTGACCAGAGCCGTGCAGTTGAAGCCGGCCAGAAGGCTGACTACGTGAACTTCGCCCTCGAGACGGACATCACCCGCCTCGTCGACTCCGGCCAGGTTGCGGCCAACTGGAACAAGAACAAGTACAAGGGCATCGTCACCAACTCCGTCGTCGCGATCGTGACCCGCCCCGGCAACCCGCTCGGCATCAAGAGCTTCGAAGACATCGTCAAGAACGACGACATCGAAGTCGTGACGCCGAACCCGTTCACCTCCGGTGGCGCGCGTTGGAACATCATGGCCGTCTACGGTGCCGCGCTGAACGCCGGCAAGTCCGAGAAGGAAGCTCTTGCCGACGTCGAGAACATCCTCTCGAAGACCCCGACCCAGTCGGAATCCGCCCGTGTGGCCCTCCAGGCCTTCCTCGGTGGTACCGGTGACGTCCTCCTCTCCTACGAGAACGAGGCCATCGCCGCGCAGCTCGCCGGCGAAGATGTCGACTACGTGGTTCCGGAATCGACCATCCTGATCGAGCAGCCCGCTGCCGTTATCGAGGGTGCCGGAACCGCCGCGACCGACTTCCTGAACTGGAACTGGACCGATGAGGCCCAGAACATCTGGCAGGAGCAGGGTTACCGCTCGGTCAACCCGCAGCTTCTCGACAAGGAGAAGTACCCGGTTCCGCCCGGCCTCTTCACCATCGAAGAGTTCGGTGGCTGGGACGCGGTTGTCGCCGAGTTCTTCGAGGACAAGACCGGTTCGATCTTCAAGATCGTCCAGGATCTCGGATACGCGACCGAGTAGTACCTACGCTCATTGACCTGGAGCAGTTCACTTGAGTGAAGTAACAGCAATAGACGCTCGGGAACCCCGGCCCCGGAAAGCCTTTTTCAGGCTTCCCGGGGCCGGCCAGGCACTTAACAAGGGCCTGGTCGTCACCTACCTGGGCCTGATGGTGATGCTGCCTCTGGTGGCGATCACCTCGAAGGCTTTCGAGAATGGTCTCAGCGGTTTCTGGGATGCGGTTTCGGCCCCGCAGGCAATGGCCGCTCTGAAGCTGACCGTAATCTGCTCCCTGATCGTGGTCGTGATCAACGCGGTGATGGGAACGCTGATCGCCTGGGTTCTGGTGCGTGACAAGTTCCCCGGCCAGAAGATCGTCAACTCGATCATCGACCTTCCCTTCGCGCTGCCGACGATTGTCGCCAGCCTCCTGCTTCTCACCGTTTACGGGGCCGACAGTCCCCTCGGCATCCACCTTGCCTTCACCAAGCCGGCCATCGTTGTCGCCTTGCTCTTCGTGACCCTGCCCTTCGTGGTGCGAGCCGTCCAGCCGCTGCTGCTCTCGCTGGATCGCGACATGGAGGCAGCCGCCGAGTCGCTCGGCGCCAGGAAATGGCTGATCTTCCGCCGGATCATCTTCCCGAACCTCGCCCCTGGCATTGCCACTGGCGTCGCCCTGGCTTTCGCCCGGGCAATCGGCGAATTCGGATCCCTGGTGCTGGTTTCGGGCAACATCCCCTTCCGGACCGAGGTTTCCTCCGTCTACATCCGTGGCCAGATCGAGTTCGACCGTCTGGCCTCCGCCTCGGCCGTCTCGGTCGTGCTGCTGGCCGTCTCACTTCTTCTTCTCGCCTGCGTAACGCTGGCCCAGCGCTGGGGGCTCCGTCATGACCGGTGAACGCGCCACGCGGTGGAGCCTGCGCTACATCGCGCTCGCCTACCTCGCACTCCTGCTTCTGATCCCGCTCGGCTACATGATGTACGAGACCTTCAAGGATGGTCTCCAGCCAGTCGTGGACTCGATCACCGAGCCGGACTCGATCGCCGCATTGAAGCTGACGCTTCTAACCGTCGCGATCGCGGTGCCGCTGAACACCGTCTTCGGGGTTCTGACCGCACTGGTCATGGTCCGCAGCAAGATGCGGGGCAAGAGCATCATCAACGCCCTGATCGACGTGCCGTTCGCGGTTTCACCGATAGTCGTCGGTCTCGCCCTGATCCTGGTCTACGGCCAGAACGGCTGGTTTGGCCAGGATCTGGCCGCGATGGGGATCCAGGTCATCTTCTCCACTCCGGGCATCGTGCTGGCGGTGATCTTCGTTTCGATGCCGTTCGTCGCCCGCGAAGTGATCCCCGTCCTCCAGGAGATCGGCGACGACCAGGAAAAGGCAGCCGAGACTCTGGGCAGCGGTCCCTGGAACACCTTCTGGCGGATCACCCTCCCCGCGATCCGCTGGGGCGTCTCCTACGGCGTGGTCCTGACCATGGCCCGGGCACTCGGGGAATTCGGCGCCGTGAGCGTCGTCTCCGGCAAGGTTTCGGGCCAGACCGAAACCCTGCCGCTGTACGTCCAGAAACAGTTCGAAACGTTCCATTCCGTGGGGGCGTACACCTCATCCCTGATCCTGGCAGCGATCGCTCTGGCCACGCTGCTGGCAATGAACCTGATGCGACGCAAGGAGAATGACGAGTGACGGCCGAAGCCAACACCCCTCAAGACAGCAAGACCGAAAACGGTATCGAGGTCGTCGACGTTTCGAAGCAGTTCGGCGACTTCCAGGCCCTGAGCGACGTCAACCTGACTGTCCCGGACGGCTCGATGACCGCCCTGCTCGGACCCAGTGGTTCGGGCAAGTCGACCCTGCTCCGGGCGATCGCCGGTCTCGAGGTGCCCAGCTCGGGCAAGATCTACATCTCGGGTCAGGACCAGACCGGCATGCCGGTCCGCAACCGCAACGTCGGCTTCGTCTTCCAGCATTACGCAGCCTTCAAGCACATGACCGTGTTCGAGAACATCGCTTTCGGACCCAAGGTCCGCAAGTGGCCGAAGGACAAGGTCAAGGCCCGGGTCAACGAGCTGATCGACCTGGTCCAGCTGACCGGTCTCGGCAAGCGCTACCCTTCCCAGCTTTCCGGTGGTCAGCGCCAGCGCATGGCTCTGGCCCGGGCGCTCGCGGTCGAACCGACCGTGCTACTTCTCGACGAGCCGTTCGGCGCCCTCGACGCCAAGGTCCGCAAGGATCTCCGCACCTGGCTTCGCCGACTTCATGACGAGGTCCACGTGACGACGATCTTCGTTACCCACGACCAGGAAGAGGCGATGGACATCGCCGAGCAGATCGTGGTGATGAACGAGGGAAAGATCGAGCAGACCGGCAGCGCCACCGACCTCTACGACTCCCCGGTCAACGACTTCGTGATGGGGTTCGTCGGCGAGGTCAACAGCATCGGCGGCAAGCTGGTGCGGCCGCACGACACGGAAATACTCCCCTCCCCCGCCCCCGGGACGGAGGAAGTGGAGATCGACCGAATCGTGCGCCTGGGATTCTCGGGACGCATCGAGATGCTCACGATTCCCGACCGCCGGGAAGTGTGGGCTCAGCTGACCCGTTCCGAGCTCGAAACGCTCGACCTCAGTCAGGGCAGCAAGGTCTACGTCCGGCCGCGCGAGGGCTCGGTCACCAGGAATGACACCGGAGCGCTCGAGAACACTCTTACGGAAGAGACTCCTGCCACTGACAAGCCCACTCCCGTAACGCCAGGATTGCCGGTCTGAGATCCATGCCCATCTCGGTGAGGCTGTAGATCACCTTCACCTTGGGTCCATCCTCGACTTCGCGGGTCATCAGACCTGCGTCTTCGAGTTCACGCAGTCGCTGAGATAGCAGCCGATCCGACAGGCCGGGGACCGAGCGTTTCAGTTCCGCGAACCGGAGCGGACCGTCGAAAAGGGCCCAGATGATGGCACCGCTCCAGCGCTTGCCGATCAATTCGATGCCGGCGTGGAAGTGGGGACAAACCTCGGTCAGAGCCGGGGTGGGAGCGCGACCTTCGGTCGCCTGCCAGTTGGCGGTTGAACCGTTCACCGTTGATCCACTCTAGCGGAGGCGATTGGTGGGAATGCCGGAACCGGTCGGCCCGAACGATCAGGCGCAGGTACCGGTGTCCACTTCCTTGCCGGTGGCTCTGCCACTGATCCTCGCGAGAACCCGGTTCGGGATCGCCAGGCCTCCCGCCGGCCCTTCGGTGGTCGCCGCGAACACGGTGCCCAGAACCCGGCCCTCTCCGTCAACCAGCGGACCTCCCGAGTTGCCATGCCGGACCGAGCCCCTGAGACTGAGCATCAGTCGCTCGAAGGGCCCCGCGCCATACGCGTCGTCCCCGAGCAGCAGACGGGTCTGCCCGGCCCGGGCCGGGGTGATCGTCAGCGGCCCGTCGTTCGGATAGCCGATTACCGCTGCCGCGGTGCCTCGTCGGGCCCTGGCGAGCGCAGGCAGAGCGGGCACGTCGACATCGGCCCTGAGGACCGCGATGTCGTTGCGCGGGTTGTAGGCGATCGGGGTGGCAGATGCGCTCTGTCCGTCGTTGGTTTCCACTCGGGTGTCATCCTGGCCGGCGACCACATGGGCGTTGGTCACGAAGGTGTTCGGACCGACCGCCCAGCCCGAACCCATCACTCCGTAGCCCTGGCAGGTTCCCGAAACCTTGACCACGGACCTGGCTGCTTGCTGAACCGCTGTCTGGCTGCCGGTTCCCGCGTCGGGACGGGCGATCTCCCCCGGCGAAGAAGCGAAGCGGGGAACCGGGTCGATCCGGTGAAGGGCCTGCATCAGCGGGCCCGAGGGCGGCATCACGTCATTGACAGCCCCCACCAGCAGCGACTTCTGCACATCGCGCCTCAGTCCCTCGGAGCTCGGGTAATAGACCGCAGCGGCGGCCAGCACCCAGACGATGCCGAGGCCGATGGCCGCGATCAGGAGAGCACCACCGATCCCGTCCAGGACCTCCCAGAAAGGGTGACGGACAGCCGAATCGCGAACCTTCTCTCCGAGGCTCACGGCCAGTGCGAGAGTGATCGAACCAACCACTATCGCTCCGAACAGGGCGACCAGCGGCGCGTAGGGTGAATTCGAACCGTGATCGAGAAAAACCGGGGCCAGACGGGAACCGAGAACGGCCCCTCCGGCCAGCCCCGCCAGTCCCAGCGCTCCGACGATCAGGCCCTGCCGAAACCCCCAGAGGGCGAGGAAGAATGTGAAAGCGGCGATGCCCCAATCGAGCAGAGTCACTCGGCCAATCTAAACTCCGGAACCCGCGGGCCGCCGGGTCAGGAGTTCTAACCACCGCCGACACCGGTATTTTTCAAGCTTGATGGGGCGTCCTCCTTCACGCCAGGAAAGGCAGAGAAGACTCAAGACGAGGGCATTGCCTCTGGTCGGAGTTGCTCTGGTCGCTTTCATCCTCGGCGCGATTCAGGGCTGCCCGGGAAGTCCCAATCGCGATGCAGCCGAGAAGTACGTAAAGGCCTGGTCCGAAGGGGACCATCAGGCGATGTACGAGATGCTCAGTACGAAGTCCAAAGAAGGCATCTCGCTCGACCGGTTCATTCAGCGCTACGAGTTGGCCGAAGCCGAATCCACGATGCTGACCCTGGAAGGCTCGGACGCGAAGGGCGACGAAACCAGGGCCGAGATTCCAGTCAAGGTCAAGACCCGCGCCTTCGGGACGATCGAACAGCCCCTCGCGGTGACCTTCGGCAGTGACGGCATCGCCTGGCAGAACAGCCTGCTCTTCCCCGGCCTCGAACTGAACGAGGAACTCACCCGGACCACTGAACTTCCCAACCGGGCAAAGATTCTCGCGGCCGACGGACAGGTAATGGCCGAAGGACCGGCCGATGCCCGTGAGTATCCGCTCGGTGACTCGATGATCGACGTGACCGGTGTGACCGGAGTGCCGGAAGGCGACGAGGGACCCGACATCGACAGCATCGCCCTCGGCTACGAACCCGGAACAACGACCGGCGTGAGTGGTCTCGAACTCGCTTTCAACGCGCGTCTCACCGGCTCCCCGGGCGGGACCCTGTTTGCGAAGCCGATCGGAAGCGGAGCCGAAGGAGAAGGACGCGAGCTGGGCAGCGGTCAGGCCGCTCCCGCGAAACCGCTGCGAACCACGATCGACCCCGACCTACAGAACTCGGCGGTCTCGAACCTGGGTGGAGTCTCCGGTGGCGTGGCGGTACTCGACGCGCAAAAAGGATTCGTCAAGGCGCTCGCCGGGTCGGCCTATTCGGTGCTCCAGCCGCCCGGGTCCACGATGAAGATCGTGACCGCCACCGCGGCCCTTGAAGTCGGGGCCGCAAACCTCAAGTCGTCCTACGACTATGTGACCGAAGCCGCCGCCGACGGTCGCATGATCCAGAACGCCCACGGAGAAGTGTGTGGCGGCACCTTCACCGAATCGTTTGCCAAGTCCTGCAACTCGGTCTTTGCGCCGCTGGCCGAACAGGTCGGCCCCGAGCAGTTCACGGAGACCGCCGAAAAGTTCGGCTTCAACCGTCCGCCCCAGGTCTGGGACGCCGAGAGCCTGGCCCGGGTCAACCCCCCTACACCGTCGCTGCCCGAAGCCGATGAGTACGAAAACGACCTCGGGGTGTCGGGGATCGGACAGGGCCTGGTCCAGGCTACTCCGCTCTTGATGGCGAGCGTCGCCCAGGCGATCGCCAACAAGGGGGTCTCGCTGCCGACCCCGATTACCCGGGAACCGGAACTTCAGCCGGAGTCGGGGCCGGTCCGGGTCACCAGCCCGAAGATCGCGGCTACCGTGGCCGAACTGATGGTTGCCGTGGTCACTTCCGGAACGGGGCCCGCCGCAGCGATTTCCGAAGGGCAGGTCGCGGGCAAGACCGGCACGGCTGAAGTTGGCCCCAGCGGGGAAGTCGACCCTGAAGGCAACGACATCCTGCTCGAGGACGCCTGGTTTGCCGGATTCGCGCCTGCCGACAAGCCGAAGCTGGCTGTGGCTGTGATGATCGTCAATGCCTCGGGCGACGGCGGCACGGTCGCCGCGCCGATCGCCGGCGCCATCCTCTCAGACGGCCTTTAGCCTCGCGGCCAACAGGCGGGATCGAGGATCCGGGACTGAGCGATTCGCGGTGGGTGACGCGTAGGTGTTCTCTGGGAACACCCCGGCGTCACCGAGCGGCCTAACCGACAGTTTTGGCGGGGGTGCCGAAGAAGACTGCGGCGAGAGAAGTGATGGCTCCGGCGGTGAGGATTATTCCGCCGGGGGCGGGGAGCCAGAAGGCGAGTCCGAAACCGATCAGGGTGGCGAGGGCGGCGATCGCGAGGACCGACCACCAGTCGGCGATCACAGGACCGGGCTGGCCGCCGGCGGGCGCCGAAAGGACCACGCCGACGATCAGGATCGCGATACCGATACCGGCAACCACATCGGAGAACGGTCCAAGCAGCGCCAGGGCCGCACCAACTCCAGCCGCGATCTGGCCGACAAGTGCCGGCCCATGCTCCTCCAGCCGGTTTCGGCTAGAGATCGAGGTCGACCGTTGCGGGGCCGTCTTCACCCTCGATGATCAGCTTGACCGGGCGCTGCTCGGTCGAATCGCGATCCATCAGGAAAAGCAGCATCGAAGCCTGGATCGGGCCGACCTGCGGGGTCGAATCGATCTCCGGGATGTTGTCCTGCGGCTCGAGAGTGACGCCGGGCTGAAGCGCGTAGATGCTCTGGCTCGGCACGTTCGTGTACTTGCGGCCGCTGGTCGTCTCCACCGTGAAGCTCTTCGGGATCTGGTGGGCCTTGTCCTCGGAGGTGTTGTGAATCTTCACGAAGACGCCAATCCAGACCTTCTCGGCCGGAGCTTCTTCCTTGCCGACCAGGTACTCGGCATCTTCGACGTCGTTGATGTTGAGTGGCCGGGTGAAGAGCACGTTGTACTCGAGGTCACCAAGGTGAACGGGCTCACCCTCGACGATCCCTTCCTTCTCCTCGTGGTTCGCGCCGCAAGCGGCAAGCGCGAAACCGGAGAGGGCGACTACGAAGGCCAGGACGAGGCCACGGAACAGTTTGCTCTTCGAAATTCTTTCCATCGCTGGGGGAGTCTATTCGGCCTTATCGGGACGTGCTGAGCGGTGGTCAGGCCACACCGGTCGCGTGACGGTTGCCGCCCGCCACCGGTACATCAACAGTTTCTTCGCGACCCGACTCGACCGCTTCGCGCAGCCGGTGGGCGGCCTTTTCCAGACGGCGCCTGTGCCACCCGGCGCCGCCGGTCAGGCGGTTGTGGACCTTCGAGAATCCGGCCGGCACGATCCAGAAGGTGACTCGAACCCGGGTCACGCCGGTGGCGGTCTCTTCCATTTCCCATTCGGTCCCGGTCACGTTCCGGTTGTAGCTGCCGGTCGAGCCTCGCTCCGAGATCCGGCGTGGCGGCTCGGTCGCCACGATCGACGAATCGGCCCAGGCCTTCTTGCGCTTGAACTGCCACCGGGCGCCGGCCCCGACTCCGCGGGGGTCGAGTCGAAGCAGACGGAAGTTCTCGACCGTGTCTCCGTAAAGGTAAGGCCGACTTTCAAAGTCGATCAGGTAGTTGAAGATCTCCTCGCGGGGAGCGTCGATGTCAACTTCGGCAAATACGGGACCCATCGGGGCGGATTCTACGACCTTGAGACCCGGCGGGCGTTGTCCGGGCGACGATAGGGTGTGCCGGTGTCCACCACCATCGCGATCCTCTCCCCGAAGGGCGGCACCGGCAAGACCACGCTGACCCGCTCACTTTCCGAAGGTCTGAGACGGGCCGGTCTTTCGGTTCTGGCGATCGACGCCGACCCCCAGGGCAACCTTTCCGAGTACTTCGGCATCCCGGCCGACGCCTTTCCCACGCTCGGCGAAGTGCTGGCCGGTCAGCAGCGGGCCGTGGACGCCGTCCACACCGGTCCCGGAGGCGGTGAGGTGATTCCCGCGAATCTCGGCCTCGCCGAGGCGGAACTGATGCTGGCCGGCAAGATTGGCCGCGAGCTCACCCTGCGAAACGCCCTGCGTGAACCGAAGCGACGCTACGACGCCATCCTGATCGACTGCCCGCCGACCCTGGGCCTTCTCACCGTCAATGCGCTGGTCGCTGCCGACCGGGCGATCCTTTCGACCCAGGCCGAGCATTTCTCGGAGCAGGGAGCCGAACAGGCGATGGAGGTGATCGGCCTCGCCAAAGAGAACCTCAATCCCGACCTCGAGCTGATGGGGGTGCTCCTCAACATCGCCGACATGCGGACCAACCACGCCCGCACCACGCTCGAAACGATGCGCGAGGAGTTCGGCGACCTGGTCTTCGACACGGTGATCCGGCGTTCGATCGTTTACCCGGAGTCGGCCAAGGCGGGCAAACCGATCTTCGAGTACCGCAAGCGGAAATCACTCGACTACGCCCGACTCACGGTCGAAGTCCTCGAGCGCCTCGACTACCCAGCCGCCCTGGCCGAAGCAAAGAAACTGCTTGGCTCGCTAGAGCCATAACCTGGCTTAGCCCTCCCAACCATTCTTTTCTTCGAGTGGGAGAGGCGGGTTCAACCTGGAGGCGGAGCGAAGCTCGCCGCAGAGCTCAGAGCTCGGGGACGTCCGCGCCGAGCGGGCTGAACCCGACCCGCTTCACGGCCGCCCAGCTTTCGCAGCGCTCGCGCAGCTGTTCGACGACTCCCCCGGTCTCCTGCCAGTTGGTCCAGACCAGGACGGTCGGACCGGCCCCGGAAATGGTCGCGCCGATCGCCCCCATCTCCGACGCCGTCTCCACGATCTCCATCGATTGCGGGAAAAGGTGACGGCGCCGCTCCTGGTGGAGGCGGTCGTGCAGGCCCATCCCGATCAGGTCGAAATCGGCCCGGCTCAGACCGAGCGCCAGATGAGCGGCCGAAGCGGTGTTGGCGACCGCGTCGCTGATCGGAATCTGCTCGGGGATCGCTTCCCGGGCAAGTTTGGTCGAGACCTCGATTTCGGGGATGACCAGGATGCCTTCCAGCCCTTCCGGTGAATCGATCACCGTCGCGGTCAGGCGCGGGCCACCGGTGCAGACGACGAAACCGCCGCAGATCGCAGCCGCAACGTTGTCCGGGTGACCTTCGAGGGCGGTCGCCCGTTCCAGCAGGTCCTGCCGTTCGAGACCCAGCTCGAAGAGATGGTCGGCTGCCACCAGTCCGGCCACGATCGCCGCGGCGCTGGAGCCCATCCCGCGTGCGAGCGGGATCTCGCCACCGATCCGGAACGAAATCCCGTCGGCTGGCTGGAGGGTCTCGAATGCCTGGACGACCAGGTTCGACCGGTCCAGCGGAACGTCCAGGCCTTCGCAGGAAACCGAGAACTCGCCGGTTTCCCGGACCTCGAGTTCGAGGTGCAGATCGAGCGCGACGGCCATCACGTCATAGCCCGGCCCGAGATTGGCCGAAGAAGCGGGAACACGTACGAGTCGATGCCTCTCAGTCACCCGGGGAACCCTAGTTGCTAAAGATGGGTGGGTGACTTCGTCCCAAGTTTCGCCAAAGACCCCTGCGCTTGAGATCACCGATCTGGTCAAGCGTTATCCGACCGGAACCGAAGCCCTGAAGGGGGTTTCACTGGAGATTGCCGACGGCGAGTTCTTCGGCCTTCTGGGCCCGAACGGCGCCGGCAAGTCAACCCTGATCCACTGTTCGACCGGGCTCGCGAACCCGACATCGGGCGAGATCCGGATCTTCGGTCATGACGCCGTGAGCGATTATCGGGAGGCCCGGGAAGCGGTCGGGCTCGCTCCTCAGGAGCTCAACATCGACTGGTTCCTGACGGTCGAGGAAACCCTCGACTTCCACGGCGGCTACTTCGGGATGAACAAGGCAGAACGCAAGGAGCGGGTCGCGGAGCTTCTCGAGTCCTTTTCGCTGGTCGACAAGAAGGACGACCGAACCAGGGAGCTGTCGGGCGGCATGAAGAGGCGGGTGATCCTTGCCCGGGCCCTGATGCATCGACCGCGTCTGCTCATCCTCGACGAGCCGACCGCCGGGGTCGACGTCGAGCTGAGGCTGGAACTCTGGCACTACATGAAGCAGGTGAACACGGAAGGCACCACGATCCTGCTCACGACCCACTACCTCGAGGAAGCCGAGCAACTCTGCAGCCGGATCGCCTTCATCAACGGGGGCGAGATCGTGGATCAGGGATCGAGCGCTGAGCTGGCGGAGCGGTTCGGAGTGGGCAACCTGGAGGACGCCTACCTCGAACTGGTGGGTCGCAAGGAGCTTTCCCGGGCCCACGTGGGTGGCAACGGAGAACGCGAATGAGCCCGAACATGATCCGCCTCCTCGCCCTGACCAGGCGGGAGGTCAACCGCTTCCTCAAGATCCCCCGGCAGACGGTCGGCGCTCCCCTGCTCGAGACCTTCCTCTACATCTCGATCTTCGGCGCCGCACTGGGTTCCCGGGTTGGCGACCTGGACGGCGTCGACTATGTCGTGTTCGTGATCCCGGGCCTGATCATGATGGCCTTCGCGATCAACGCTTTCACGAACAATTCCTCGTCGATCCTCCAACAGAAGTTCCAGGGAGCGATCGACGAACAGCTCTCCTCCCCCGCCTCACCGGGTCAGTTGCTGCTCGCCTTCACGCTCGGCGGATTCCTTCGCGGACTCCTGATCTCGGTCATCACCTTCATCGTCGCCAGCATGCTCGTCGACCTGCCGGTCGAGCACGCGTACATCCTCTTCCCCGCCCTGTTCCTCGTCGGATGGTTCTTCGCCAGCCTCGGAGTCCTGATCGGGGTGAGAGCGGAGCAGTTCGACGACGTTTCCTTCGCCCAGACCTTCATCCTCCAGCCGCTGATCTTCCTCGGCGGCGTCTTCTACTCGGCCTCGCTGCTGCCCGAGCCGTACCAGACGCTCACCCACTTCAACCCGGTCTACTACATGATCTCCTTGGTCCGTTACGGCTTCCTGGGAGTCGCGGACATCAGCGTCTGGCTGTCGCTCGGATTCCTCACCGTGGCCACGGCTGCGCTCACCTACCTGAACTACCGGATGTTCAAGCGCGGCTACAAGCTGCGCCGGTAGCCGCCTAGCGTTTGATTCGGACGACCACTCTGGCGACCGGGGAATTGTTTCCGAGCATGTCCCGGGTGCGAACCTTGATCACGGTATTGCCCTTTTTCCTGATCACCCGGGTCTTCGGGACCGAATTCCGGTTCAGACCGACACCGGCGGTGCCGTCGGGGAGTTTCCGGTCCGGCTTGCCGATCACCTTGACCCGCACTGAGCCCCGGTAGGCACCCTTCACCTTCCGGCCCCTGATCACGATCCTGGGCCTGGCGGGTCCGGTGCGGTCCACCTTCACGGCGACGCTGGGTTCCGAGAAAGGAGTCACGACGGTTTCCGGTTCGGAGATGTTGGTGGCCGGCAGCACAGTCGTGCTGTTGACCCGGAAGTAGCTGGTGCCTTGAGGCGCGTTTGCGAGGGTCGCCGTGTTGTCGGCAATCGACTTCGTCCCCACCTTGGTCCAGGCGCCTCCCTTGACGCTTCTCCTCTGGACCTCGAACGTCGTGTCCGGCGCCTCGGTTCCCACCCAGTTGAGCTGGAAGCTGCCCTTGTTCGGACTCTTCCCGATCACCCTGGGCAGGGAAGGACGCAGCCGGGCGAAGTTGCGTGCGTCTTCCTTCAGGCGCTCGACGTCTTCCTGGAGGATGAAACCGGTCCCGACGAACTCGTCGGCAGCCTGCGAGTACTCGGCCAGGTAGTCAGCCTGGTCCTCGTACAGGGCATGGAGCACTTCCGGGGTGAACGGGGTCGACGATCCGAAAAGCTGGCAGAAAGCGGAGAACAGTCCGCCCCCGGTCCCAATCGAGTTGACCCCGTCGTTGGTGGCGGTCGGAACTGTTATGTCGGGGTACCTGATTCCGCCCGCGGCAATGCCGTACTGGTCGCGGACCAGCCGGTTCAGGGGATCGGCCGGTTCGTCCTGGTAGACGCCCCGCGGGGCAATCGGCGGGGCATCACTTCCGCTGGACCAGCTGACCAGGGCATCGATTGCGGCGTTCTGGGTGAAGGGCCACTTGACCAGCGAAAGCGGGAACTTGGCGCAGCTCGCCGTCCCCTCCAGAAAGTCGCGGGTCAGCAGGTTGTCGAGGTTGTCCCATGCCACCCTGGGAAGGTGCGAACCGCCTGCCACCTCCCAGTGGCGGATGCCCTCCGTATCCGGCAGGGTCGTCAAAGAAGACGGTGTCTTGTTCTCGGTCTCGGAGATGACCCGGATCACCTTCTCCGCAGGCCGGTCGGTGCGCAGCTGGGAGCGACAGACCGTCAGCAGGTAGCCGTCGACGATGTCGTGGATCGGCTCGATTTTGTTGAAGTGCGTGGAAAGGCGCCCGCAGGACTGCGACTCGCCCGAGGCGATCACCTTCGTCGCGGCGATACCACCCAGCGGGTCCACCCCCTCGTGGCCGCCCTTCAGTGCTTTTACGACCGAAGAAAAAACGTCGTACGAGAGCGCGTCGGAGTCCGACCCGGCGCTGGAAACGTTCAGACTGCCGTAACGGTCGCTGTCGAATGCCTTCAATGAGCTGACGCCAACGTTCTGGGCGGTGACACCGACGAAGGTGTATCCGTTCCTGAGCAGGAAGTAGGGGTCGCCGAACCAGTTGAACTCGACGTCCTGGGTCGAGGTGACGTTGTTCCACTCCGCCACGACGGCACCGTTCGCATCGGCCGGGTTGGCCGGACGGCGCACCACGATTCGGGTCTTGAACGGAAAGAGGCCATCGTTGTTCGGTCCGCCTTCCTCGATCCGGGTTCCATCCGTGTTGATCGGAGCGGAGGTGTCGTACCGGTATCCCTCACCTTCGAGAAAGAACTCCTGTTCGACGTAGCCGTACCGGTCGAGATCGATGTCCGTAGCGAGAAACGGATAGGAATTCGCGGAGACCGCAATCGGACCCGTGACGGTCGCGGTCGGAACGTCCTCTGGCGCGGCGGCGGCCGATCCAGCCCCGAACAACGCCAGTGCGCCAGCGATCAAGAACGCCGCTGCCGCGGTGATCCTCCTCAACGTTCCCATCAGTCTCCTTCCCGAGACGCCCGATTGAACTTCAGGCACCCTAACCCCCCGGGCAGGACGGTGTTGCGGTTACCGGATCAGATGGAGCAGCGGATGGGGCTTGCCTTCGGAGTCGAGTTCCGAGCGACCGGCCGGCGAGAACCCGACTTTCCAGTAGAAGGCAACCGCTCCCATATTCTCCTCGTTTACGTCCACTCTCAGGGTGGAGTGCCTGGCCGACACGTGCTCGACAAGTTCCCGACCGAGGCCCTGACCATGGTGCTCCGGGTCGACGAAGAGCATCTCGATCTTGTCGCCGTCCATGCCGATGAACCCGAGTGCGCGGTCTTGATCGTCGGCGCCGACCGTCAACTCGAGGGCGGGAAGGAAGTCGGTCGGCATCCGCTTTTCCCACTCAGCGATTTCCTCCGCGGTCACGAAGTCGTGGGTCGCCTCGACCGCGGCCTTCCAGATCCGGGTCAGCTCGCCGTACTCCTCCGGCCGGGCCGGTCTCACTACTCGAAGACGGCTGCTTCGACGGCGCCGATGTCGTTGGCGCAGTTGATTACCGACGGCGCCTTGCCGAGGGCGGTGTCGGGGTCCTTGAGTCCGTGACCGGTGAGCACGCAGACCACCGTTTCGGGCTTCTCCGAGCCCTCGACGGTAGGCAGGCCATGGCTGAGGAT
>JAEZIQ010000059.1 GCA_023436605.1 Actinomycetes bacterium
ACCCCCCCCCCCACCGCGGTTGACCGGCCGTCGTTGGCTCTGCTACTTTGATCCGGTCCGCTTTGCGGACGGCCTATGCGGAACTCCTGATCCACAGCCCCTTTGAAGACCGAGCCAGGCTCGGTGCGGCGCTGTGCCATCCGCAAGTCCCTCCCGCATGTGCGGGTCAGTCTCAAGGAGTTCCATGCCTCACGCATTCATCAATGCTTCGGCGGTTGGCCAGACCTATGGCGACCGCGAAGTCTTCAACGAAGTAAACCTTGCCGTGCACGCCGGACAGCGCATCGCCGTGGTCGGACCAAACGGCAGCGGCAAGTCCACCCTGCTCCGGCTGCTGGCCGGCCTGGAACCCCCTGCGGCAGGCACCATCGCCCGGCCCAGAGACGTTCGCGTGGCGTACCTGCCCCAGGTGACCGGTACCGGAGCGGGCCGCGGATCTCGCAGCATCAGGCTCGAACTGGAGTCGAGAACCAGCGTCACCGCTGCCCGTCTGAGGATGGAAGAGGAAACCCGGCTGCTCTCCGAAGGTCACCTCGACCGCATCGACGCCCAGGGTGAAGCGGTGGAAACCTGGGCCCGTCTCGGTGGAGCAGATCTCGATGCGCGGATCGGCCAGGCGCTGGAGCTGGTCGGAATCGAACCCGGTTGGGCCGACCGGTCGCTCGACTCGCTTTCGGGCGGGCAACTGGCCCGGATCAACCTCGCGACTCTCCACCTGTCGCGGCTCGATGTAGCACTGCTCGACGAACCGGGAAACCATCTCGACGCCGAAGGACTCGAGATGCTTGAGGATCTCGCCGCCGCCGCAGCCCCCGCCGTTGTGCTCGCCAGTCACGACCGGTCCCTGCTCGAAGGGTTCGCGACCGACGTCGTTGAGATCGAACGCGGCCGCTGCCGGACATTCCGGGGTGGCTGGACGTCCTACGTCCGCGAACAGCAGGCGCTAGGTGACCGCGAGCTGACCGTCTGGGACAAGATGGCCTCCGAACGACGCCGGCTGACCGAGATGGAGCGTCGGATCAGCCAACAGTCCCAAGTCGGAGAACGACGCGCCCGGCGGACCGGGGAGACCGACAAGTTCGTACGCCACATGGCGGTCGAGTCGGCTCAGAAGAACACCGCGCTCAGCGGCATCGCGAAACGAATCGACCGGCTGGAGGTACCCCATAAACCCTGGCAGGAAACCCTTTCAACCTTGTTGCTGGAGGCTGACCAGAAGGTTCACGCATCCCGGGTAGCCGTCGCCCGCGAACTAGTTGTCGCACGGGGCGACTGGCGGTCGAAGCCGATCAATCTGAGCGTCGAAGCCGGCGAGCGGATCCTCCTCACCGGACCGAACGGCAGCGGCAAGTCCAGCCTGATCAAGGTCCTCGCCGGACGCCTCGAACCCGTTTCCGGATCGATCGAGATCCCGGCCCGCGTCCGGATCATCGAACTCGCGCAGCAGGGCAGCATCTTCGCGAACCGCGATGGCTCGCTGAGCGACCGCTTCCGAGAACTTGCCGGTCTCGACGAAACCTCTGCGAGGACCGCTCTCGCAACGATGAAGCTCGGCGCCGAACAGGTTCAGCGCATTCCGTCGAGCCTCTCTCCGGGGGAGCTGACCCGGGCCGAGCTGGCCCTGATTGCCCGCACCGGCGCTAGCTGCCTGCTCCTCGACGAGCCGAGCAACCACCTCGACATCGAGGCGCTCGAAGTCCTTGAAAACGCGCTCGAAGGCTGGTCAGGAGCACTGGTCCTGGCCAGCCACGACCGCGCCTTCAGGGAATCGGTCAGAGTCGACCGTGAGGTGCAGCTTGGCTGAGACCGGGTTCAATTCAGCCGGGCGAGGACGTCGTCGACCAGAGCTCCCGGGTCATCGACGTCGTGTTCGGCCGCGAGCTGCATGACGATCGTGTCACGGCTCTTGCCTTCCATCGCCAGCTTCGAAACGAAGAGTCGGGCCCCGACCTCGACGTCGGCAGGGGCAGCGCCAGCGCTCTCATCCGGTTCCGGATCGGCCGGAAGGCTTTCGACCGGGGCCTCATCCACTTCCCCTCCGATCTTCGCCAGCGGATCCGGACCCGGTTCGGGCAGCCCGCTGGGACCCTCCTCGTGGGCGCGGGCATCCGCGAGCTGCTCCCTCAACTTGTCCCGCTCGACTTCCAGCGCGGTTATCCGCGCCTCCAGGGCAGCAACATGAGCCGCTACCGCGGCCAGATGCGCCCCGACCGAGTCAATGTCGAAACCGCTGCTTCCATGAGCCTTGGGGAAATCGTCCCGGATCAGTTGCTCTCGCTCCATGTGACTCAGGTTACCCTCAGGCGCCGGCCTTCATCGCATCGAGATCACGTTTAAGTTCGCGGATCTCGTCGCGGAGGCGGGCGGCCTGTTCGAAGCGGAGGTCTTCGGCGGCCGCGTGCATTTCCTCTTCCATTTCGACGATCGTCTTCTCGAGCTCGTCCGGACCCTCGAACTCGTCTTCCTGACGGCGGCGTCGACGGGCCGGCGCCTTGTCTTCGATCGCCAGCAGATTGCCTTCGGCGGCCACCCCCTTGACGATCGTGGTCGGGGTGACGCCGTGGCGTTCGTTGTAGGCGACCTGGATCGCGCGACGGCGATCGGTCTCCGAGATCGCCGATTTCATCGCCTCCGTTTCCTTGTCGCCGTACATCAGCACCCGGCCGGCCGTGTTTCGGGCGGCCCGGCCTATCGTCTGGATCAGGCTGGTCTCCCCGCGAAGAAAGCCCTCCTTGTCGGCATCGAGGATCGCGACGAGTGAAACCTCGGGCATGTCGAGCCCCTCACGGAGCAGGTTGACCCCGACGAGGACGTCGTACTCGCCCAGCCGGAGTTCGCGGATGATCTGAATCCGCTCGAGCGTGTCGATGTCGGAATGCAGGTAGCGGACCCGGACCCCGTGCTCGATCAGGTAGTTGGTCAGGTCCTCGGCCATCTTCTTGGTCAGAGTCGTGACCAGGGTCCGTTCACCGGCCGCGGTGGTGGCCTGGATCTCGTTCATCAGATCGTCGATCTGGTTGGCGGTCGGCCGGACGTCGATCTCGGGATCGACGATCCCGGTCGGACGCACGATCTGCTCGACTACCCGGGAGGATTCGGTCTGTTCGAACTCGCCCGGGGTCGCCGAAACGAGTACGAGCTGATTCATCCGGTCCATGAACTCGTCGAACTTCAGCGGCCGGTTGTCGATCGCGGAGGGCAGCCTGAAGCCGTAGTCGACCAGGGTCTGCTTGCGCGACCGGTCGCCCAGATACATGCCCCCGATCTGGGGAATCGTCTGGTGAGATTCGTCGACGAAGGTAATGAAGTCCTCGGGGAAGTAGTCGATCAGGGTGTGTGGCGGAGTCCCGGGGGCGCGACCTTCGAAGAGCCGGGAATAGTTCTCGATGCCCGAAGTGAAGCCGGTCTCCTTGATCATCTCGAGGTCGTAGAGCGTCCGCTGACGAAGGCGATGCGCTTCCAGTTCCTTGCCCTCGGATTCGAGCTCTTCCAGCCGCTGGTCAAGTTCGGTCCGGATCGCCTCGAGGGTTCGTTCGACCGAATCCTCTTCGGTCACGTAATGGGTGGCCGGCCAGATCGAGACATGTTTGACCTCGTCCAGGATCTCACCGGTCAGGGGATCAAAATGATGAATCGCTTCGATCTCATCGCCGAAGAGCATGATGCGGAAAGCCGACTCCGCGTATGAAGGCATGATCTCCAGCACCTCGCCCTTGACCCGGAAGGAGCCGCGACTCAGCACCGTGTCGTTGCGCTCGTACTGGAGCCGAACCAGCTTGCGGAGCACCTTGTCGCGGTCAATCCACTCCCCCACCTTGAAGAGCTGCATCTGCTGCTGGTAGAGCGCCGGCGAGCCGATGCCGTAGATGCAGGAAACCGAGGCCACGATGATCACGTCGCGACGGGCCAGTAGCGATGCCGTAGCGGCGTGACGAAGGCGATCGATCTCGTCGTTTATCGACGAGTCCTTCTCGATGTAGAGGTCCTGTGCCGGAACGTAGGCCTCGGGCTGGTAGTAGTCGTAGTAGGAGACGAAGTACTCGACCACGTTATCCGGGAAGAACTCCCGGAACTCGTTGCAGAGCTGCGCGGCGAGAGTCTTGTTGTGGGCCATGACCAGGGCCGGCCGCTGGGTTTCGGCGATCACGCCGGCCATGGTGAAGGTCTTGCCGGTGCCGGTCGCGCCGAGCAGGGTCTGGATCTTTTCGCCGGACTCGAGGCCCTCGGTCAGCTGTCGGATCGCCGCCGGCTGATCGGCCAGGGGTTTGAAGGCTGGGTTCAGTTTGAAGTCGGCCACCCGGTCACCATAACGACCACCTCGGTCCGGCCTGCGTCGCCCGGAGCGACCCGTAGAGTTGCCACATGCGAATTCTGCGCCGTGTTCTGGGCCTGGCCTTCATCGGGGTCGGAACCCTTCATTTCACCCGGCCGAAGTTCTTCCTGGCAATCATGCCGCCCTGGATTCCCTTGCACAAGGAGGCAGTCGCGGTAAGCGGAGCGGCCGAGATCGCCGGCGGCGTGGCGATGCTGTCGGACCGTACCGCGAAGCCGGCCGGAGTGTGGCTCACCGCGCTGCTGATCGCGGTTTTCCCGGCCAACGTCCACATGGCCATCGATCAGGGGCAGATCGAGCGGATGGCGAGATCCGGCATCCCGAAGTGGGTCCTCTTGGCGCGTCTTCCGCTTCAGCCGCTCTTGATCTGCCTGGTCCTGAGGTCGACCCGGGCCAGACAGACCGAATCATGACCCTCAGGGACCGATCAGCTCGTTCAACCCCTGCTTGAGCTTCTCCCTGGCCTGATTTTCGAGTTCTTTCCGGGTTTCCTCCGGAATCAGCTGATTCAGGTCGTCGGTGGTTCCTTCCGGCAAAGCTTGCTCGATCGCCTTTCCCAGACCGCCTAACGGATCGTCAGTTGTGCCGGAGTCAAGGCTCCCGATTCCGCCGGTGATCGCGTCGATCGCGTCCCCGACTCCGCCCAGGGACTCGAGATCACCGTTGAAGATGCTGTCGGCATTCTCAAGCAGACCGATCATCACCGACATCGGCATCACCTTGATCGCCAATCGCACCCCTGCCGCGGCAAGTCCGTCGAGGGCACCGGCGTTCTCGGCATCGTCGACCGCCCGGTTCAGCCCCGCCCTCAGGGCATCCTCGAGGTCGGCGTCACTGAAGCCATGCTCATCCATGAACTCCTGGCGGGCCTGGTCGTCCGCGATTGAACGGGTCAGCTCCTCCCGGCTCACACCAAGCTGGCAGGCGGCCCCGTCGGCAGCCGACAGCGCAAACTGCTGCGCCGCTTCCTCGACGTTGCCCGGGTCGGTCCAGGGCCGGGGGTCGCAGGGGTCTGCAGCACCATCGGGGCCGACGGGACCTCCGAACGCGACGTATGCGCCGACCAGCAGGAGCGAGGCGACGATGGCCGCCACCAGCACCCCGACGCCCCGGCTTCCGCCCGGTGGGGCCGGAGTCGCGGCAGGCGGCGCAGGCCCTCCCCCGGCCGGAGCGGCGCCCCGGACTTCGGTCGGCTCGTCGTCGCCTTCATGGAGGACGTCGGTCGGGTTTTCATTTCCTTCCGGCAGGACGTCGGTCGGGTTCTCGTTGCCCTCCGGGATCCGGCCCGTCGGCTCGTCGGCCGGGGAGTTCACCTCGGTCGGATCGCCGGGTCCACCCGGCATCTCGTCGGTCGGTTCATCCGGACTCACAGGTCCAGCCTCCGCGTCATCGCGATCGGGATCAGGGCCAGCAGGCCGAAAAGGGCCGAAATCAGGAAGGAAAGAGAAAAGGCCTTGGTTGCCGCCTTCTTGAGCTGCTCCTCGATCCCGGAGAGGATCGCCTCGTACTGGTTGCGCTCCTCGGGATCGGTCGGCATCGGGTCGAAGGCCGGCGAAAGGTCGGGCACCCGGTCGCCCTGGGCGTCAACTTCGGAAGCCAGCTTCGCCCCCAGTTCGATCTTGTCCGAAGGGTCGATCGGCGAGTCGAGCACGATGGCGGTCCCCGCGTCGAGGGCAGCCTCGCGCTGGTCGTCGAGTTGCTGGGTGAAGATCGGGGTGAGGATCAGGAGCCCGACAACTACGCCGAGGTGGCGGGCGGAGATCGTCCAGCCGCCGTGGACCGCAGCTGCGGAACGACCGTGGAGCGCAGCCTCGGTCAGAGCCGAGAGCACCAGCGAGAGTCCGATGCCGGCGAGGATCTGCGGCGGTATCACCAGCCAGACCGTCGCCTTCGGCAACAGGCCGAGGGCAGCCAGACCGCCGGCGAGCAGAATCGCCCCCGCCGCAGCGCGAATCCGTTCCGATTCGACGTTGCTCCCGATCCGCGAGCCCACCAGGGCGGCCACAGGCAGAACCGTTACCACCAGCGCGGCTTCGATCGGAGTGAGCAGCCAGCCCTCGATCAGCATCAGCACGATCAGGAAAAGGGTCGCGGCGATCGAGGCGGAGACCAGAGCCAGGGCCAGGTTGGCGGACAGATGGGGTTTGTTGCCTTCGACCGCCCCGGTCGGTTCGGGAATCCTCCACTCACGTGTCTCCTGGATCACGATGTCCTTCAGCGGCACCCCGGCGATGATCGCCACCGGCACCTGGACCAGGAAAATCGACTGCCACGAGACCAGCTCGGTCAATAGACCGCCCAGTCCCGGACCGACCGCAGCTCCGATCGCTCCGGCGCCAACCCAGGTCGCGATCGCCCGGCGATTGTCGCCGAAGGTCGAGACCATGAGTTCCAGGGCCCCGACCACCGCCACAGCTCCACCGGCCGCCTGCACGGCGCGACCGGTCAGGAGAGGACCGAGACCGGTGGCCAGACCACAGACCAGACTGCCGCCGGCGAACACGGCCAGACCGATTGCCGCCGAGCGGCCGGGACCGTAGCGGCGTGCGAGGTGGGCCGCCGGCACGGCGAGGAGCGCCAGAACCAGGTTGAAGATGATCAGCACCCAGGAAACCCCTGAAATACTGGTCTCGAACTCCCGGAAGATCTCCGGCAGGGCGAGCACGACGATGGAGGAATCAGCGAGAACCAGCCCGACCGCACCTGCCAGGGCGGCCGTCCGCAGATTCATCAGTACCCCAGTTCCAGCGAATACTTGTGCTTGTACTCGCGCTGCTTCTCGAGCACTTTCTTCACGTAAGCCTTGGTTTCGGGGAAGGTGATGTCGTCGATCGTCATGATCGAGCCGCCCCATTCGTTGGCGTTGCCGGGACCGGCGTTGTAAGCCGCCAGCGCGGCGACCACGTCACCGTCGTACATCTCGAGCAGGTGAGCGAGATAGAAGGTCCCGTAGCGGATGTTGAGTTCCGGGTCACGCAGGTCGTCGAGCTTGAATGTGGTCCCTCCGCTCAGCTTCTCGATCTCTTCGGCGGTCTGGGGGGTGATCTGCATCAGCCCTCTCGCGTCCGCGTGCGAGGTCTGGTCGACGAACTGCGATTCCGAGTAGATCACCGCAGCGATCAGGGCCGCATCGACGCCCTTCTCCTGTGACTGCTGCCGGATTACATCCTCATGCTTGAGCGGCAGCGTCACTTCCTTGATGCCCTTGCCGGCCAGTCCGCTGATGATCAGGATCGCGACCACCCCGACCACGATCAGCCCGAACAGGATCAGGAAGGCGCGACCGGCACCGGTGCGCGGCTTTGAGCTGGAACGGGGTGCCTGTCGGGTGCGGCGACGGCCGCCCGCGGTTGAAGATCGATTCGAGGCCATTCAGAGTGGTCCTACAGCCTAGCTTTGATCGCCGGTCGACAAACCCGACCGCAGCGATTCGAGCAAATCAGCAAGCTTTTCTTCCAGCTCTTCCGGGGTGCCGTCGTTCTCGATCACCGTGTCGGCGCGTCCTGCCTTTTCGGCCTGACTGAGCTGTCTCGCCTCACGGCCCTCTACCCCTTCGTGGCCGCGGGAGCGAGCCCGCTGCTGCCGGACTTCTTCGTGAGCGACGATCGCGACCGTGTGATCGAAACGCTGGTGCATCTCACCTTCGAAAAGAAGCGGGATCTCGGCCACGGCGAACTCCGTTCCCGGTTCGAGTCCCTCGATCCAGCCGAGCAGTTCCGCCCCGACCAGCGGGTGGATCTGCGACTCGAGCCAGCCGAGCTCGGCCGGATCGTTGAAAACCCGGGAGCCAACCACTGCCCGGTCGACTCGTCCTTCGGGAGCGACCTCGTCGCCCCAGCGCTCCTTGAGGCGGCT
This sequence comes from Actinomycetes bacterium, assembly GCA_023436605.1. Classification (GTDB taxonomy): domain Bacteria; phylum Actinomycetota; class Thermoleophilia; order Solirubrobacterales; family 70-9; genus 67-14. The sequence continues at coordinate 8,189 of JAEZIQ010000059.1, forward strand.
CAGCAGCGGCTCCTGGTCGAGCAGGTCGTGAACGACCTGGTCAGCCGAGATTGTTGCCGCGCCGAGCCGCCCAAAGGCGCTCAATGCCTCGGACTTACCGGCAGCTACGCCCCCGGTCAGTCCGATCGTCAGGACTGTTCTTCCCCTTCAGCGGAGTCCGCGTCAGCTTCGGCGGCTTCCTCGGTGATCTCTTCTGCTTCCTCGACCACGGCCTCTTCGGCGGCGGCTTCCTCGGCGGCAGCTTCGATCTCGACCTCGGCGACGGCGTCCTCGACCACCTCTTCGGGGGTCTCGTCCTCGCCGGCGGCTTCCTGGGCGGCGTCGGCCACTTCGGCCTCGGCGATCGCCTCGTCAACCACTGCCTCTACCTCGGGAGCGGCCTCTTCAGCCGATTCTTCGGCGAAGACCTCTTCGGAGAGACCAAGTTCCGGAGTCTCCTCCTCGACCGGCTGAGCGGTTCCCGATGCGGCCGCGAGGGCAGCGCCGAGATCCTTGAGCAGCATGTTCTGGCCTTCGACCCGCTTGATAGAGAGCGAAAGGCGACGACGCTCTTCGTCGATCTCGAGGATCTTGACGTTAAGGCTGGCGCCCAGCTCGACGACCTCGCTCGGGTTCTCGACGTGGTGGTCGGCCAGTTCCGAAATGTGGACCAGACCCTCAACGCCGTCGAGGATCTCGACGAAAGCGCCGAAGGAAACGACCTTGGTGACGGTGCCCTCGAGCACGTCGCCGGAACGGTAGGTCGAAACAACCCGCTGCCACGGATCTTCCTGGGTCTGCTTGAGACCCAGCGAGATGCGCTGGCGGTCGCGGTCGATGTCGAGCACCTTGATCTTGACCGTGTCGCCGATCGCAACCACCTCGGACGGGTGGTTGACATGGCTCCAGGAAAGCTCGGAGATGTGGATCAGGCCGTCGATGCCCTCGAGGTCCACGAACGCGCCGAAATCGACGATGTTCGAGATCTTGCCCTCGACGACCTCGCCCGGCTGCAGGCGATCCAGGATCTGGTCGCGGACTTCCTTGCGCTCCTCTTCGAGGACGGCGCGGCGGGAAAGCACGACGTTGTTGCGGCTGCGGTTGAGCTCGATGACCTTGCATTCGAGCGTCGTCGACATGAACTCGTCGAGGTTGTGGACCCGACGGATGTCGACCAGCGAGGCAGGCAGGAAGCCGCGGATGCCGAGGTCGAGGATCAGGCCGCCCTTGACGACCTCGATCACGTTGCCTTCGACCGGCTCGCCGTTTTCGGCGGCGGTTTCGATCTTGCGCCATGCCTTCTCGAAGCGCGCACGCTTCTTCGAAAGAATGAGTCGGCCTTCAGAGTCTTCCTTGGTGACGACGAGTGCGTCGATTTCCTCGCCGAGCTCGACCTCTTCCGAGGTATCGACGTTCTTGCGAATCGAGAGCTCGCCGGCGGGAATTACGCCTTCCGACTTGTAGCCGATGTCGAGCAGAACCTCGTCACGATCGATCCGGACGACTTTGCCGTTGACGACATCGCCTTCCTCGAACGAAACGATGGTCGCTGCGTAGTTTGGAACGATCCGGCCGTCAACATTGAGGAGCAGGCCATTTGAGCCTTCGACCGGAACCCCCTCTGGGGCGGGTTGGAGTGTGGTGTCAGTAGTAGTCACAGTCCGGGAATGATGGCAGAACGAAGCATCTCCCGCGTAGCAGTCGGGATTCCGCCTAGGACCGGGAACACCGCAGTCGGCGAGCTTCGCCCCGCCTGCATTTGCAGTCGGCGAGCTTCGCTCCGCCTGCAAGTTCAACCCGCCCCACCCCAGGACATCAGCAGTCGGCGAGCTTCGCCCCGCCTGCATTTGCAGTCGGCGAGCTTCGCTCCGCCT
>JAEZIQ010000001.1 GCA_023436605.1 Actinomycetes bacterium
TCATTAGTCGGTTTTGCCGGGGCGGCGCCGGGCCCGCCGACGCCCCAGCCGGCGCTTCATCCGGCGCCAGGTGCGGAACCTGGTCGTACCCCGTGCCGCTGACCTGAGGGCATAACCGAGTGCGGAATCCGAAAACTCACCGCTCCAGGGCAGATCGATTCTGACTTCCACTTGGCCCGGGTCGCCGGTCCTTATGTGGGTCTTTTTCGGGGCGAAGTTCTCGAACAGCTCGGTCGCGTTGGTGTTGTCGGCGAGGATCACCGCGAGGAAATGGGTTACGCCTTCCTCCCGGGCCCGCGTCGCGAGCCGTGAAAGCAGTGCCTTTCCGAGGCCCTTGCCGCGCCAACGGTCGTCGATCACGATCGCCACCTCAGCCTCGCGGTCCCGGTAGGGCAAGGTGCGGATGTACCGGGCCACGCCGACCAGGTCGCCCTCGTCGGGATCGACGGCGACCAGCGCCTCGTGGTGGTGATGATCCACCTCGGTCAGGTAGCTGAGGTCGGAATCAGTCAATCTCGCGACCGGCGCGAAGAAACGCTGATAGCGGGATTGCGGGCTGAGCCGCGTGAAGCCCTCGACGAGCCGGCTTCTGTCGTCAGGCCGGATCGGCCGGATCAGGACCTCGACCCCGGGCTCGAGCACCGTGAATTCGGAATCGCTCAAGGGTCGACCAGCCCCTGCCGGATCGCGTAACGAACCAACTCGACCCGGTCTCGCATGCCGAGCTTTTTCATCGCGTTGGCGCGGTGATTCTCGACGGTCTTCTCGGAAAGGTGGAGCATCTCGGCGATCTCCCGGGTGGTATTGGCCTCGGCCACGAGCTTCACGATTTCTTCCTCGCGAGGGGTGAGATCGGAACCGGCCGGTTCACCCCTTTCGAGCAGGTCGCGGATCAGCGCCTGCTGGGCCCCGGGCGAGAGGAAGGGCTCGCCCCGCTCGACCGAGCGGATCGCGTTGAGCAGGTCGGTGTCGGCCTGAGACTTGAGCACGTATCCGGAGGCGCCGGCCTTGAGGGCCTCGAACAGGTAACGCTCATCGTCATGCATCGAGAGGATCAGCACGTTGGTCTCCGGCACCTGGGCCTTGATTTCCCGGGTCGCCTGCAGTCCGGTCAGGCCCGGCATCTTCACGTCGAGGATCGCCAGGTCCGGGCGCTCGCGTACTACGGTGTCGCGGGCCTCGATTCCGTCGGCGGCCTCGGCGACCACCTCCAGGTCCCCCTGGCGCTCGAGCAGCAGCCGGAGTCCGGAACGGACGATGCCGTGATCGTCGGCAATCACGACCCTCATGCGGATGTGCCCTCCCGGGCTGGCACCGCAAGGCGGACCGTGGTCCCGTGACCGGGGCGGGATTCAATATCGAGCTCCCCGCCGACCAGGATCGCCCGCTCCCGCATGCCACCGAGACCAAGTCCCGAGGTCGCCTGGTCGAAGGTGAATCCGCTGCCGTCATCGGCGACTACCAGTTCGAAGCGGTCACCGGACCGGCGCAGGGCCACATCGATCCGGGTGGCGCCGCTGTGACGGACGGCGTTGCCGATCGCTTCCTGCGAAACCCGGTAGATCACCAGCTGGAGGTCGGGGTCGAGCTCCGACGGATCGTCGTCACAGGCGAAGACAGCCTTCAGGCCGGGCCGGTCGAGCTGCTTGACAAGGCCGGCGATCGCGGCCCTCAGGCCGAGGTCGTCCAGAGCTGTCGGGCGAAGTTGCCGGGCTACGGTCAGCAGTTCGTCCATCGCCTGGTGGGCGAGCTGACTGGTCGCCTCGATTTCTTCAGCGAGTTCGGGTGGTGCCTCGGATCGGGTCGCCTCGAGCCGGAGCAGTACCCCGGTCAGCGACTGGTTGACCTGGTCATGGAGGTCCCGGGCGACCCTTGCCCGCTCTTCTTCCTGGGCAGCGAGGGCGGCGTTCGAGCTGCGCCTCCGTTCCGCTTCGAGGCGACGCATCATCCGCAGGAACGCCAGTTCCAATCGTTCGGCCTCTTCCGTTTCGGCCACGCCGTCGATCCAGACGGGCAGGTTCGCTCCGGGCTGGCTCAGGTCGACCTTCTCCATTTCGGTGATCACCGCTTCGAGCGGAGTGAAGCGCCGACGAAGGATGGCGATGTTGAGCAGGCAGGTGATCCCGGCCGCGACGGCGGCGATCAGCGCCAGCATCTCGACGTGATCGGTCGAAAATCCGGTGACGAGGGCAGCCCCGGCCGTGGCGAGGGCGACCATTACCGCGTTCAGCAGCAGCACTTCGGTGAAGATCGGGCGGCGCTTCATCGTCGCCGTCCATGGTTACAGGGTGCGCGGCCGATTTCCGGGTGGCCGGGGGCGATCCCGCGCACAAATGGGGGACAGCCCCTATGGACCGATCCGCCTTTCCGCGAAAGAATGACAGCCGTATTTTCCCTCACTCTGCTTCCAAGGAGGCCTGATGACAACAACCAGACAGTCGACTTTCGGTGCCACGATGCGCACCACGCTCCTGCTCGCAACGCTTTCCGGCCTGCTGGTCGGGATCGGCTACCTGGTCAGCGGTGGCAACCCGAGTACCACTCTGCTCTTCCTTGGTATCGCCGTCGCGATGAACTTCTTCTCCTACTTCTTCAGCGACAAGCTCGCCCTGAAGATGAGCGGGGCCCAGGAAATGGAGGAATCGGAGAACGCCGCCTATTTCCAGATGGTGCGGGAGCTTTGCCAGCGGGCCGACATCCCGATGCCGCGCCTTTACGTCATTCCGCAGGATCAGCCGAACGCGTTTGCGACCGGCCGCAACTACAACCACTCGGCGGTCGCGGTTACCGCCGGCATCACCCGGCTGCTCTCGACCGATGAACTCCGTGGTGTGGTCGCTCACGAGCTCGCTCACATCAAGCACCGGGACATCCTGATCCAGTCCGTTGCCGCGACGATCGGTGCTGCGATCACCTACATCGCGTACATGCTGATGTGGTTCGGCAACGACAACAACTCGCCGCTCGGCCTGATCGGCTCATTGGCCATGGTGCTGCTGGCCCCGCTGGCCGCCGGCATCATCCAGATGGCCGTCTCCCGCCAGCGCGAGTACGCGGCGGACGCCGGTGGCGCTGCGATCTGTGGCAACCCCGAGTCGCTTGCTTCCGCTCTGCTCCGGCTTGAGCAGGGCGCCGACGCGATCCCGATGAAGGGACACGTCAGCGAAGCTTCCGAGCCGCTTTACATCGTCAAGCCGTTCAAGGCCAAGGGCCTGGCCGGTCTCTTCTCGACTCACCCCCCGATCGAGGAGCGTGTGAAGCGTCTCCGCCAGATGCGCCCCTCGCTCTAAGCGGGCAGCTGACACGAAAAAGGGGCGCCTTCCGGCGCCCCTTTTTCATTGCATTCGGTCGTTTTCTAGCGTGAGCTGTAGAGCGCGGCCGAGGTCGAGACCTTGTTACCGGCCTCGTCATTGATCGCGATCGAGACATCAACCTTGCCGCGGGTGAACTTGCGCGGCAGCTTGACCTTGACCAGGCCCCGGCCCGAAGCCAGGTTCCGGACCGCCTCCAGCTTGCGCTTGCCCTGCTTGCCGTTCACCACCACCGAGACGGGCTCGCCCGAATCGGTCGAGACGCTGGCGATCACCTGGCGGTTGTTGATCCGGACCGAACCGAGACTCGAGTCGACGGAACGGTCGGCCAGCGGTGCCGGGGCGGCGTAGGTGGCCGGGTTCGACTCCTCGTTGCCGGTGATCTCGTAGAGGCCCCACGGCGGGCTGGCGTTTACGAAACGGCCCGGTTCACAGGTGATCTGGGCCTCGGCAAACCGCCTCGTTTCGTGTTCTGCCCGCACCGTGTACTTGCCGGCCGGGACATTGGGCCAGACCACGCCTCCGTCACCCGAAGAGGTGGGCTGGCCGGGAGTCGGAATCACCGACGAGTTGAAGTAGATCGCGTCGCGGGCGATATTGCCCGCCGGATCCGTAAGTGTCGCGGTCGAATCGGCAACCCCATGGGCACGGTAGTCATGGAAGTCGTCGAAGTTCGTGTAGGTACGACCGTCGATCAGCTGCCCGTCCTTGGTTCGCTGGAGGCGGAAAAGGGTCGAGACGACCGCACAGGTCTTGATCGTCTTCTTGCCCGCTTCGCCTTCCATTTCGGCACCGACGATCGCGCCCATCAATTCGACGATCGACTGCTTCGGCATCTGGAAGTTGATTCGGGTGATGTCCTTGCCGCGCGTGAAGAAGGTCTGCGCGTAGGTCGTGAAATAGTCGTCCGTCGCGTCGTCCGGGGTGGTGTTCGGGAAGGTGGCGTACGGCGTCACCTCGGCGTTGTCGGGAACCTCGAGTGACCAGGCACCCTGTTCACCGGCAACGGTTTCGAGCTCGGGGAACTCGACCACCCTGATCACCGCTCCGTCGAGTCGCCGCATGTCACCGGCGAAGATGAAGGCGTATGCGTTGCCGCTGATCGTCACCTTCGGGCTTGACGGGGCGCCGCCGGTCGGCTTCGCATCCTTGATCGAGGCGTTCTTCTGTCCCCTGCCGGGTACGGCAATCGAGGTCGTGAAGGTCCGGGCATTACCAGCCTCGTCCTTCAGGTTGACGGTGACCTTGGTCGATCCGCCCTTGAACCGGGCTCCGATCTTGACGTTGATTGTGCCGGCCTTCGCGAGGGTCGCCTTGCCGCTGGCCTTGCGGCCTGCCTGGGCAGCGCTGATCCGGACCGAGACCTCTTCGCGGGCGCTGACCTTCACCTTGAGAGTGCGAGACTTGCCCTTCTTCACGACCTTGGCCGAGGTGACCCTGGCATCAAGTTTCGTGTCGGCCGCAACTTCATCCGGCAACACAGCCGGGTTCGGCTCTTCCGTGCCGTACATCTCGTAAATGCCCCAGGGCGGGCTGGCATTGACCAGACGGCCCGGCTTGCAGGTCACCTGGGCGGTCGAGAAGCGAGATTCGGCGTGCTGGGCCGATACGGTCCAGGTTCCGGTCGGGACATCCGGCCAGACGATGCCGCCATCGCGAGATGCCTCGGTGAGTGACGGGGTCGGGATGACGTCCTTGTTGAAGTAGACCGGGCCTTCCGGAGAGTTGTTTCCGTCGGCGCCGGTCAGCTGCGCGGTCGCGCCCGTTACTCCATGCGGAGCGAAGGCGATGAAGTCGCTCAGGGTCAGGAAGTTACGCCCCTCCCGTTCGTAAACGGTCGAAACGACGCCACAGTTCTTGAGAGTCTTGCTTCCTTCGGGTCCTTCGGTTTCCGCTCCAGCGAGGGCGGCGAACGGCTCGACGATCGCCTGCGGTGGCATCTGGAAGTTGACCTGACGCAGGTCACGGCCCTTGAGGTGGAAGGTCTGGTCGTGGATCGGGTAGAAGCCAGCGGCCGTCGCGTAGGGGGTGATCGTGGCGTTGGCCGGGACTTCGAGTTCCCAGTATCCGCCCGCGTCAGTGACCGTCTCGAGCTCGGGAAGTTCGTCGATCTTCACCGTGGCCCCTTCGAGGGGACCGGTGGTGCCCGAGAGCACGAACTTCCAGGCCCAACCGCTCACCTTCACGGTTTCCGGGGAGTCGGCGGCGCGCACCTGTCCGGCGAGGCCGGCGCAGGCCAGCGCAAACAGCGCCGCGCAGGCCAAAAATATGCCGGTAATCCGGCGATTCAAGGGGGTTGACACTTACTTCCTCCTGCCTGTTCTGGGCACGTGCAACCGGGCTACTGTCGTTGCCTGATTGCCGGCCTCATCGATGAGTGTTGTCTTCGTCCGGATCGAACCGGTCCTGAAGTTCCTTTTCAGCCTGATCGAGATCGTCCGCAGGTCACCGGCCAGGGTGGCCCGGCGGGTCGCGCGGCGCTTGCCCTGACGGGCCTCGATCCGTACTTCGAGCTTTTCGTCTGCCCTGACGCTTATCCGCAGGAACCGGTTCTTGCCAGATCGAACGACCCCGGCCGAGAGCACGCTGCCCGAAACCGATTCGTCCCGGTCGGGCGGCAGCACCGCTGGGTTCGGTTCCTCGGTACGGGCCATTTCGTAGAGGCCCCAGGGCGGGTTCGCGTTGATCAGCCGGCCTTCTTCGCAGGTCGCCTGGAAAGGTGCGAAGCGGGTGGTGGGGTGGGAGCTGGTGATCGTGTAGACGCCGGGCTCGAGGTCGACCCACATCACGCCGCCGTCCCGCGATGAGGCGGAGAGGGAATGGTCCGGCATCACGTGCTCGTTGTAGTAGATCGACTTGGCCGCGACCTCGCCGTCAGCGTCGGTGATGGTTGCCGTCGCTCCGGCTACTCCGTGCGGCATCGCCTCGAGGTAGTCCTGGAAGTCGAGGAAGCTCCGCTTCTCTTTCTCGAAGAAGGTCGAGACGATGGCGCATTTCCTGACTCGCTGGCTCCCGTCCGGAAGGGTTCTCATCTCGCCTCCGGAAAGCGCCCCGAGGATGCTGGCGATGTCATAGACGACCATCTGGAAGTTGACCTGGTTGAGGTTCTGGCCACGCGTAAAGAAGGTCTGATCGCACATCGAGTGGTGGCCTTCAAGTTCGGAGCAGGGGGTGATGCTCGCCCGGTCGGGGACCTGAAGTGACCAGTATCCGGTGTTGTCGGCTGTCGTCCTCAGGTCGGGATACTCGGCGATGTAAACGGTGGCTCCGCTTCCTCGATGGGAGGTGATCGAGGTCCCTTCGAGCTTCGCGCCCCAGACGTGGCCTTCGAGGGTCACCTGACCGGCCGCGCTCGCGTTCGAAGTGAATGCAAAAAAGGCGGCCGCTACCGAAAAAAGGCAGGCTACTCGGGTGAAACTGGTCACGATTCTCCTCTGCTCCCTCGAAAAGTATGGTCAGACGCCACTCCAGCGCGGAATCTACCCCACTGCTGATGACGGGTACAGTTCGTGGCCGCGCTTCCTTGTCAGAAAGGGCAGATGAACCGCGCTATACTTTTTGAAGTAGCTAAATCCAGATCGAGATTCAGAGGATTCGCCGAATGACACAGGTCGAGCAGCAGGCAGTTGAAGAGATCACTCCGCAGGAAGCGTTCACCGAGCTCGATGGCGGTGAGGCGAAGCTGATCGATACGCGGGAGCCCTACGAATACGAGGAATCTCACATCGAGGGTTCCGAGCTGATCCCGCCCGGCGTGATCGCCGACCGGATCGCCGCTTCGGTTCCCGACAAGTCCCAGCGGATCATCCTCCAGTGCCGTTCCGGCGCCCGTTCGTATGACGCCGGCCAGGTGCTCCAGGAACTCGGCTACGAAAACGTCGCTTCGATGGCCGGCGGCATCCTCGAGTGGGAGGCCCAGGGTCTGCCGGTCGAGTCGAACGTCAATCTGACCCCGGAGCAGCGCGACCGCTACTCGCGACACATCCTCCTGCCCGAGGTCGGTGTCGAAGGCCAGATCAAGCTGCTCGAGGCAAAGGTGCTGCTGCTCGGTGCCGGCGGACTCGGCGCCCCGACCGCGCTCTATCTCGCTGCGGCCGGCATCGGCACGATCGGAATCGTCGACGACGACGTGGTCGACGCCTCGAACCTGCAGCGTCAGGTGATCCACAACACGAGCCGGGTTGGCACCCCGAAGTCCAGCTCGGCCCGCCAGACGATCGAGGAACTGAACCCGGACGTCGAGGTCATCGAGTACAACTTCCGGCTCGACGCCGACAACATCCTCGAAGTAATCGAGGACTACGACATCATCGTCGACGGCGCCGACAACTTCCCGACCCGCTACCTCCTCAACGACGCTTCGGTAAGGCTGAAGAAGCCGGTCGTCTCGGCTTCGATCCTTTCCTTCGACGGACAGATCTCGACCTTCGTTCCTTACGAGGGTCCCTGCTACCGCTGCCTCTACCCGACCCCGCCGCCGCCGGAGCTCGCCCCGAGCTGCTCCGCCAACGGTGTGCTCGGCGCAATGGCCGGTCAGATGGGCCTGCTCCAGGCCAACGAGGTCCTGAAGCTGGTGCTCGGCATCGGCGAGCCGCTGGTCGGCCGCCTGCTGCTCTACGAAGCGCTCGGCACCCGCTTCACCGAACTCAAGGTCCGGCGCGATCCGGAATGCCCGATCTGCGGACCGAACGCACCGGAGGTGCCGGAGTCGGAGATGGGCAAGTTCCCCGATTACGAAGCATTCTGCGGAGGTCACGTCGGCTCCTGAGCCGGCGTGACCGACCACGGATACGACCGGTAGGATCAGCTTCATGCCGTCCGTGAAGATTCCCCCCGTTCTCCGCAAGCACACAGGCGACCAGACCGCGGTCGACGTCGCCGGCTCAAATGTGGGTGAGGTGCTGAACGCGCTGGTGGCCGAGTATCCCGAAACCAGGGAGCAGCTCTTTTCCAGCGAAGGCGAACTCAACCGCTTCGTCAACGTCTACCTCAACGACGAAGACGTCCGCGTCCTCGACGGCCTCGAAACCGCGGTCGGTGAAACCGACACCGTGATGATCCTGCCGGCCATGGCCGGCGGTTGCCTCTAGCTGCCCGGCAGTCGATCCTGGTCCGACTCCAGGTCGGCCAGGATCTTCCTCGCCCGGTCCTCGGCTGCGGCTGGGACCACGATGTGGCGCGGACCGATCGCAAAGAGGTCCGTGAGGAAGCTGCCTTCGGGCTTCCGGGTCATGCTGGGGATGCCTTCCTCCCGAAGGATCCCCTGGATCAGGTCTGCTTCCGTCTGGTTGGCGGCAAAGGCCACCTGAACCGGTTCGGGCGCCTTCTCAGACCGCCTGAATATCGACATCCTCGACCTGGCCGTCGCGGATGTTGAAGCCGCGAACATACGGTTCGTCGGGGTTCTCCAGGGAGACGATGAAGTAGACGGCATCCGGCCAGCCGCTGGCCAGGTTGATGTCGGTCTGGGAAGGGTAGGCAGCGGTCCGGGTGTGCGAGTGGTAGATGCCGACGACATCATGCCCGGCTTCGAGGATCTGCTTGTAGACCTGGAGCTGCTCCTTCGAATCCATCTCGTAGCGGAGCGGACTGTGGGCGGTGTTCTCCATCCGGTGGATGGTGACCGCTTCGTCGGGGGTGCCGCCGATCAGACCGCAGCACTCGTTCGGATCATCGGCCTTGGTGTGCTCGATCATCTCGTCGATCAGAGCCTGAGGGACTTTCAACCGACTACCACCAGTTGGTCGCGTCGATGTCGCCGAGTTCCTCGATCGACTTGGTGTAGACGCCGGAGGAGAGGTACTTCCAGCCGCCGTCCGGGATCAGGAAGACGATGTTGCCCGAGTCGATCTCGTTCGCGATCCGGACCGCGATCGCGGCGACCGCACCCGATGACACGCCGGCGAAGATGCCCTCCTGTTCGAGCAGTTTCTTCGTCCAGACGATCGCGTCCATGTTCGAGACCATGATCTTGCGGTCAAGCAGCGAGAGGTCGATGATCGGGGGGATGAAGCCGTCGTCGAGGGACCGGAGGCCCTGGACCAGCTCACCCTGCATCGGCTCGGCCGCGACCAGTTTGGTCTCCGGGTTGGCCTCCTTGAGGCGCCGGCCGTTGCCCATCAGGGTTCCGCCCGTGCCGAGACCCGCCACGAAGGCCGTCACCTCGTCGAGTTCCTCGAGGATTTCGACTGCGGTGCCGTTGTAATGCGCGTTCGGGTTGGCCTCGTTGCCGTACTGGTAGGGCATGTAGTACTTGGGGTCCTCGGCCAGTTCCAGGGCTAGCTCGACCGCGCCGTTGGAGCCTTTGGCTCCTTCCGAGTACCCGATCTCGGCGCCGTACATCTCGAGCAGTTGGGTGCGCTCGGCGGTCACGTTGTCGGGCATGACCACCTTCAGCGGGTAGCCCTGTCGACGGCAGATCATGGCCAGCGAGATGCCGGTGTTGCCGGAAGTGGGTTCGAGGATCGTCTGGCCGGGGCCGATCGCGCCGGATTCCTCGGCGGCCTGCATCATCGAACGGGCGACCCGATCCTTGACCGAACCGGTCGGGTTCGCAGACTCGAGTTTGGCGAAGATGCGGACGTCTTCTTTGGGTGAGAGGGTCTTCAGTTCGACCAGCGGCGTGTGGCCGATCGAATCCACGATGTCGTGGAAAGTCCCCCCGCAGGGCTTGTTCAAAAGGTCGTAGTAAGGAGTCATGTGGTGGGCCCGCTGGACGGCGGTACTTCATTAAGTGTAGTCACTTGGACGCAGGGCTGAAGGGATTGCCGGGAATCGTGAGATACTGGCCAAGTTGCCAGTCCAGCACAAAATATTTCCTGGAGGAAATCAAGCATGAAGAAATCCCGTTTGATCGCGCTGCTATCGGCGCTGATGATTCTCGCGGCGATGGTGGTAGTCGTCGGCTGCGGCAGTGACGACGACAGCAGTAGCGGCAGCGGTAGTGGCGACTTCCAGTCGGAACTCATCACCGAAGGTACCCTGACCGTAGGCTCTGACATTCCGTACGCCCCGTTCGAGATGGGCAAGGCGCCCGACTACACCGGATTCGACGTTGATCTCGTCAACGCGATTGCGGAGGAACTCGGCCTCGAGACCAAGTTCGAGGACACCGCCTTCGACACCATCTTCACCGATGTTGCCCAGGGCAAGTTCGACATGGTTGCCTCCGCCGCCACGATCACACCCGAGCGTGAGCAGGCCGTCAACTTCTCGAACCCGTACTTCGAGTCGGAGCAGGCGCTCGTGGTTCCCGAAGGGTCCGACATCACTTCGGTTGAGGACCTCGCGGGCGCGACCGTCGGTGCTCAGGACGGCACCACCGGTGAGGCCTACGCCAACGACGAGACTGACGCTGGCCAGGTCCGCGGTTTCCCGACCGGTGCCGCAGCGATCGCCGCTGTGACCAACGGCCAGGTTGAAGCCACGATCGTCGACGCCCCCGTCGCCGAAGATGCCGCGTCCAAGGGCCAGGGTGGATTCGAGGTTGCCACCAACATCCCGACCGGCGAGTACTACGGCTTCGCTTTCGCGAAGGACACGCCGGAGCTTCTGAAGGCCGTCAACGGTGCCCTTGCCGAAGTGATCGACAACGGCACGTACGAGACGCTGTTCAAGAAGTACTTCAACGCAACGCCGCCGGCCAGCATCACGGACGGCAGCGCAGCAGCCGACACCGGAACGACCGACGAAGGTTAGTTCCGAAGGTATTCAAAGAGGGCGCCCCGGCGGGGCGCCCTCTTTGTTTATGTTTCCCGGCAGGGACGCAGGGCGAGGTCTGACTTAGAGAAGCCATGGACGTTTTTTTCGACACCTTTTTCAACTTCCAGTTCATGTCGGACCACTTCGGCGAGATCCTGGACGGATTCGTCGTCACGCTCAAACTCTCGGTCGTTGGCGGTATCGCCGCCTTGATCTGGGGATTGATCCTCGCAGTGCTCCGCCAGCTCCCAGGGAAGGTTCTCGCCCCGGTCCGGTGGATAGTGATCGCCTACATCGACTGCCTGCGTGGTATCCCGCTTCTCCTGCTGATCCTGATGCTCTCGAGTGGCCTCTCGATCATGGCGACGGAGGGGACCATTCCGAAGGAAATCGGCATTCCCCAATGGCTCGGTGAATCGGACCCCTTCTGGTACGGCGTATTTGCGCTGACGCTCACTTACGGCGCCTACATGGCCGAGGTCTACCGGGCCGGCATCGAAGCTGTTCCGCGGGGCCAGACCGAGGCGGCCCGCTCGCTCGGCATGTCGCACGGGCAGGCGATGCGCTTCGTGATCATCCCGCAGGCGGTGCGCAAAGTCATCCCGCCGCTGCTCAACGACTACATCGCTCTGATGAAGGACACCGCTCTGGTCAGCGTGATCGGTCTGGTCGAAGTCGTTCAGTCGGGTCGCGATCTCTACTCCGAGTTTTATAACCCGTCCGGCTACACGGTCGGCGCGTTCCTCTTCCTGATCGTGACGATTCCGCTGGCCCGGTTCGTCGACCGTCTGATCAAGAAGCAGAACGAGAAGTTCCAGAGGGGACTGCCATGAGCGAAACGGTGACCGAAACGTTGAAGGAAGTGGCCCGCGGCGAGACGATCATGCGGGTCCACAACCTGAAGAAGAGCTACGGCAAGCTCGAGGTGCTGAGGGACATCGACCTCGACATCAAGAAGGGCGAAGTGATCTGCGTGCTCGGTCCCAGTGGTTCGGGCAAGAGCACGATGCTGCGTTGCCTCAACCTGCTCGAGCTGCCGACCGGCGGCACGATCGACCTCAAGGGTGAGACGGTGTTCGACGGCGGCAAGCCGAAGAAACTGGACGAGCTCCGCCGCGAGACCGGCATGGTCTTCCAGTCCTTCAATCTCTTCCCCAACATGTCGGCCAAGCAGAACGTCTCGATCGCCCAGATCAGGGTACGGGGCCGCAAGAAGGCCGAAGCTGATCAGCGCTCGGTCGAGCAGCTGACCAAGGTTGGTCTCGCCGACAAGGTTGACGAATACCCTGACCGCCTTTCGGGTGGGCAGCAGCAGCGCGTGGCGATCGCCCGGGCTCTGGCCATGGACCCGGAGATCATGCTCTTCGACGAGGTGACCAGTGCGCTCGACCCGGAACTGGTCAAGGGCGTGCTCGACGTGATGCGTGAACTGGCCGAATCGGGCATGACGATGATCTGTGTCACCCACGAAATCGGGTTCGCGAAGGAAGTGGCCGCCCGGGTGATCGTCATGGACGGCGGATACATCGTCGAACAGGGCCCGCCCGATCAGGTGATCGGCAGCCCGAAGGAAGACCGCACCCAGAAGTTCCTGGGCCTGGTCCTCGACCACTGAACTTCTCCCGGTGAAGGCTTTTCCCGCCTGACCGCAACAGATGCAGGTCCAACCTGTTCTAATTGCTGGAACTTATAGAGCTACCCGGCCACGACCGGAGATGGAAGAGGGAAAAGGGGAATGAAGAGAGTGACGGGCGTGCTGCTGATGCTGGGCGCCGCAATCGTGATGTTGGCCGGTGCCCAGGGCGCATCCGCCGCGCCAGCGAAGACGGTCGAGATCAGTGGCCGGGCCTTCATCTTCAATCACATGAGCACGGGAATTTCGAACGCGACGATCAAGGTCCGCGAGTTCCCGTCCCTTTCGACCACCACGAACGAGCTTGGCGATTACGTCCTCGAGGTTCCGGATGACGCCAACGTCACTCCCTACATCGAATCCGGCGGCCCGGCGGTCCTGACCAAGCGGGACCGGGATACCGGCGAGCCGACCGGCACCATGACCGCCCACTGGAACGAGATCGATCTTCAGACCTTCCACACCCGTGGTGAGGACATCGAGAACGCCAACTTCCAGGCTCCGCGCGACGAGGAGTACAACGGCCTCAAGGCGCTGCTGTCGGTGCCTTCGGCCGAGAACGGCCGTCCCGAGCAGTGCGTGATCGTCACCACCTCCTCGGCCCGCAACGTCCGTGACGTCGACTTCAGGACCTACTGGATCAACACCCCGCACGGAGTTGAGGGTGCGACCTCGGTCGGCTTCCCGTCGATCGGGGATCCGGTCTACTTCAACGAGTACGTGATCCCGGACCGCACCAAGACGTCCTCATCGCACGACGGTGGCATTATCTGGCCGGTCGTCCCGACCGGTACCTACCGGATCGTCACCAGCCACCCCGACACCCGTTTTGCCAGCTTCCTGGCGACCTGTGCTCCGGGCCGCGTGGTCAACGCCAACCCGCCGATGGGTGCCTACCAGCTCGATCCGGGCGAAGAGCCGCGCACCTTCAGCAACGTCGCCGCGAAGCTGGACTCGGCCAAGGCCGTCCGCAAGTCGAAGACGAAGCGCCAGCTGAATGTCATCCTCAAGTCGGGCGAGGCGATCAACTCGGTCGTAACCGTCAAGGCCGGCACCAAGACGCTTACCCGGACCCCGAAGCTGGTCTCCGGCTCAAAGAAGCTGGTCTTCAACTTCGGAGCCAAGGTCAAGGCCAAGCAGGCCAAGGTGACGGTCAAACTGACCGACGCCTCCGGGGTTTCCTTCACCTCGGTCAAGAAGGTCAACCTGCCGAAGGTGATCAAGAAGAAGCCGAAAAAGAAGTCCGGCAGGCGCTAGCCGCTCAGCCGTCACACGGAAACTGCAGAAACCTCCCTCCGGGGAGGTTTCTGCGTTTCCCGGGACCCTCTCAGGGTTTGGGTCGGGTCGGTCCGAGCAGTTCCTCGGGTGAGGGGAGCGAGGTCGAGTCGGGGCCCGGTCTGACCAGATCCCGAAGGTACTCGCGCCACATCTCTTCCACCTCGCGAATCGGCAGGTCGAATGCGACTTCAAGGTTGGCGATCGGGCCGTCGCGACGCAGGCGGCCGATCAGAAGTTCGCAGGCGCCTCCTCCGCGGTAGTCCTCGAGCAGGTCGAAGATCGTGCCGCCGAGGATGATCGCGTCGCGTCTGGAGGGCGGGAAGCTGGGGCGGGAGCCCTCACGGAGACGACGGATCACCGCGGCCCGGAAGAAGTCGACCTGGCGGGCGAAGTGCTGCCCGCCGCCTTCGACCAGCCAGGCCCAGCTCAGGTAGCGGTAGAAGCGCATCGGCGTCCACGGGGGCGGGATTCGCTCATTGTTGGCAGCCAGCACGATCTGGGTGTAGAGGCGCTCGGCAGTGCCGCGCAGAGCCTCGAAGGAAGCCTCACCCGCCGCCCGCTTTTCCATCGCCTTCTCGCCCAGCACGTGGACCTCGGTCGCCATCGGCCAGCCGGCCAGGTAGCGGCGACCGGCCGGAGCTGCGGACCAGCGTACGAAGGGCAGAAAAGGGTGGGCGGCGTTGAGCCAGATCGGTGAGGGATGAATCACGATCGAAACGTCACCCGGGACGACTTCAAAGCGGTCCTCCAGCTTCAGGCTGAGGTCTTCGAGGCGGTCGAGCAGGTCTTCCGCGTAGTTGCGGTCACCGTCCTCGTGGCGGGCGGTGAAGGTGAGGGATGTGGTCTCGATCCACGTCACCGCCGCAGCCTATGACCTGACTCGGCCCTGACGAGTGACCGGTGTCCGTTCTGCAACGAAAAAGACCCGCCGAGGCGGGTCTTTTTTCGTGATCTCTGGAAAATCGAGACGGAAGTTCGGGGTCATAGTGACCCACTTGATCGATCTCGATTTATCGGCGTCTAGACCAGGGCCGGTTCGCGGTCGCCTTGGCAGATCGCACGGATCTCGCCGCTGGCGAACTCGAATTCCTCGTCCGACATGACCGGAGTGCCCTCGAAGGGCAGGTCGCGGTCGATCTCGACCCAGGAGCGGCAGCCGTGGTACTCCTCGCGGACCCGGACGGTGACCGGACGCGGGATGCGGTGAACTCGCAGCAGAACCAGATGCAGCGGATGGCGCGGCTTCCAGTTGAGGCGCTTGTGCGCGTAGTCGGTGGTCCAGATGTAGAACGGAGACAGCTGATCGATGACGCGGGGGTCTTCGATCGTGATGTCTTCGGCTACTTCGGCCCAGGCGCGGATACGGACACGGTCGGGCTGAGGGATCCCGCCGTCCTGCAGCAGGGCGCGGGCCGGGGGTTCCTCGTCAGGCCAGACGCCTTCTTCGAGGGCGCGGTCCAGTTCGGGGTGGTGAGAGGCGCGCACCAGGTCGTTCTGCTGGTGGTCAAACGTGGGGTAGAGGAAGAAGCGATCGTGCTCGAGCTCGAAGTGCTTGTTCTCCTCGCGGATTCCGCCCTTGCGGAGCGTGAGAAGCTGTTCGCCTTCGGCGAGGGCTCGCACGGTAACGGCCCATTCCTTAAACGCAATTGGCATAGGTATTCAGTCAGGGGTTAGGGGATTGCTACGGATAGGTGCTACTCAGAGACCTGTACGGGGCGGTGGGGTGGCATGACTGGCTGCCGCAGGCTCCGTCAGGGTCAGCCACATTACAGAGCAGGTTGGCGAAAATCAAGTATTTGTGCCGAGAATCACGTAGTAAGCCGCAAACATGTACTGATTGTTCACGAACCCGGGGGCGAGTCTTCGCGTTCCATGCGGAGCAGCCCGCCGGCCTCTCCCCGGACCGTCCAGCCTGCCGGAACATGGAGCGTCGCCTCGCCGAGATCGAGCGTGGCCGGACCTGACTTCATCGTCGCCGGCGCCGGCGACGGCGCAAAGCCCGGACCGGGCCGGACGTAGCGGCGACGAACCGTCACCAGCTCGATCGGGGCTGTCGGGTCGCTGTATCCGTAGCGCTCCTCGTGGGCCGACTCGAACAGTTCCCGCAGCCGTCCCGGTTCGATTCGGCCCCCTGCCGCTTCACTCTCGCTTACCGTAAGTTCGAAGGACTGGCCCCGGTAACGAAGATCCCAGCCGACCTGATCGGCATCACCGGCAAGTGTGGCCAGGACCCCGGCGTCGAGGTCAGCTTCGTCGGCGAGTACGGTCTGGACCTCGTCCCGTCGACGGTCGGCCGCGGCCAGGCCGAGAGCGCTGAAAACTCCACCAGCGACAGGAACAAGAATCGATGTGATCCCGAGCTCCTCGGCCACCCCGGCCGCGTGGAGCGGGCCGGCGCCGCCGTAGGCCAGCAGGGTGAAGCGACGAGGGTCGAGTCCGCGCTGGACCGTGACGACCCGCAGGGCGCGGACCATCTCCGCGTCAGCGACCCGGATGATGCCCTCGGCACACTGCGTGGTCGAGATTCCGAGTTCGTCGGCCAACCGTCCCACCGCCGCCAGGGCGAGGTTGAGGTCGAGCACGATGCCTCCCGCCAGCTCGTCTCCGGCGGTCAGGCGGCCGAGGACGAGGTTGGCGTCGGTCACCGTGGGGCGCGTCCCGCCCAGTCCGTAACAGGCAGGCCCCGGCCGGGCGCCGGCCGACTCGGGACCGACCCGGAGAGCGCCCCCGCTGTCGCGCCACGCGATCGAGCCGCCGCCAGCTCCGACCGTGTCGATGTCGACCATCGGCAGGGCGATCGGGTGGCCGGCGATCTTCTTCGACGCCGTTTCGTGGACCCGGCCCCCTTCGACCGCGCAGACGTCACAGGAGGTGCCGCCCATGTCGAAACAGAGCAGGTTCTCCTCACCCGACTGGCGGGCGATCAGCGCCGCCGCGGCTGCCCCGCCCGCGGGACCGGAAAGCACCGCGACCGCAGCGTGGGCCGCGACCTCGTCGAGGCCGGCGACGCCACCACTCGACTGCATGATTTCGGGCTCCGGCAGCCCCTCTTCGGCGGCTCGGCGGGCGAGCCGGTCGAGATAGCCGGCGAGAAGGGGAGAGAGAGCAGCATCGATCTCGGTGGTGGCAGCCCGCTCGAATTCCCGGAAGGTTCCGACCACATCATGTGAGAGGGAAACGTGGACTTCCGGCAAAAGGTCACGGATCGCCTCGCCAAGCGCCAGTTCATGTTCGGGAAAGCGGTAGGAGTGGAGCAGACAGACGGCGACCGATTCAACGCCTAGCGCGGCGAGAGCGGAGGCAACCCGCCCGGCTTCTTCGGTGGTCAGCTCCTGGATCACGCCTTCCGGACCGTGTCGTTCCTCGGCCGGGACCCGGAGATCCGGGGGTACCAGCGGCGGGGGGTGGGCGGCCTGGAGCCGGTAGAGGGAGTCTCGATCCTGACGGCCGATCTCGACCAGGTCGGTGAAGCCGCGGGTCGCCACGAACGCGGTCCGCGCCCCCTTCGATTCGAGCAGGGCATTGGTGGCGACGGTCATGCCATGTGCGAAGTGGCCGATTTGACCCGCGTCAATTCCGGCTTTGGCCAGAACCTGCCTGGTTGCTTTGATCACGCCGAGCGACTGGTCCTCGGGTGTAGTCGGCGACTTGCCGGTAAACAGGGTCTCACCCGAGATCAGGACCGCATCGGTGAAGGTTCCACCGACGTCGACCCCGAGGATCGCACCGGGGTCAGCTGCCATGGCCGCCACCGCCCGGTGTTTCGATCCGGAGCCGGTCGCCCGGTTCGAGTTCTCCGGCCACTTTAGGGTCGAGCTCCTGGCGGGAACCGTCCTTGCGAATCAGCAGGTTGCGGCCGCTCTCGCCGTTGCCTCCGCCATCGGCCCCGGCAGGCTGGTGGCGGCGACGCTCGGTCAGCAGGGCAAAGCGCATCGGTTCGGTCGCGACGATCTCCCGGACCAGCCCGTCGCCGCCTCTGTGGGATCCGGCACCGCCGCTGCCGCGCCTGATCGAATACTCGCCGGCGCGCAGGGGGAATTCCGTCTCCATCGCCTCAATCGGCGTGTTCAGCGTGTTCGACATCGCCACGTGAACCGCCGACGGACCATCGGCCTCGGTCGAGGCGGCCTGCCCGCCACCGAGCGTCTCGTAGTAGGTGAACGAGTCGCTGCCAAGGGTCAGGTTGTTCATCGTCCCCTGGCCCTGAGCGAGCCCGAAAGCGGTGAGGCAGAGGTCGGCGGCCCGGGACGAGGTCTCGACGTTGCCGGCGACGACGGCGCTGGGGGATTCGGCGTTCAGCAGGCAGCCTTCCGGCACGACGACTTCGACCGGCCGCCAGGCGCCGGAACTGGCCGGGATGTCCGGGTCGGTCAGGACCCGGATCGCGAAGAGGCAGGCCGACTCGGTGACCGCCCGCGGACAGTTCAGGTTGCCGGAATCCGGGCCGGAGCTGCCGGTGAAGTCGAAGCGGATCTCGCTGCCGGAAACCGTGGCTTCGAGCTCCAGCCGCAGATCTCCATCGCGGGCTTCGAGGACATCGACCGCACGGTAGGTCCCATCCGGGATCCGCTGGATCTCGGCCCGGGTCCGGTTCTCCGCGTAGGCGATCACGTCGGCCATCGCGGCCGCCAGTCCGTCGCTGCCGTGATTGGCAGCCATCGCTTCGAGCCTGCGGACACCGGCCCGATTGGCGGCGATCTGCGCCCTTAGGTCGGCCCGGCGCTGGTCGGGCTGGCGCATGAGGGTTACGACTTCGAGAATCGACTCCTCGTCGAGGATGCGGGGCGGGATGATCACCCCTTCGTCATAAAGGGTGGTCGAGTCGGCTGGCATCGAACCGGGCACGCTGCCGCCGCCGTCGGCATGGTGGGCCCGGTTCGCGGCGAACCCGATCAATTTGCCGTCCGCGAAGGCTGGGGTCACCACGGTGATGTCGGGCAGGTGGGTTCCGCCCGAGTACGGGTCATTGAGAAACCAGGAAACGCCGGGCACATGGGGCTTCCCGGCAACCGCCCGGACCGAGGCCGGCATCGAACCGAGATGGACCGGGATGTGCTCGGCCTGCATCGCCATCTCGCCGTCCGGGCCGAAGATCGCGGCCGAACAGTCGCGGCGTTCCTTGATGTTGGCCGAGTGGGCCGAACGGATCAGAACTGCGCCCCTCTCCTCGCAGGCCGAAGCGAGGGCACCGGCCGTGATCTGGACTTCGACCGGATCGGGAGCCGAGTGGGAACCCGGGGTCACGGTGCTACCCCGGGATCTCAGTCCCAGCGACGGAGTTCGATCTCTCCATCGGGCCGGTAGATCAGATGGGTGAAATCGAGAGCCGGATCGGTCTCACGGAAATCGGTGCGGCGGTGACCGCCACGGGACTCTCGTCGGTTGAGCGCCGTCGCGCCGATCGCCCGGGCCAGCGGGTAAGGGTCATCGGCCAGACGGGCGAGATTCTCGGCGTTCCGCAGCGGTCCGGCGAACTCCCAGATCGCTTCGCGGGTCGGCGGCTGGGGTGGGTCAAATCGCCACTCGGGGAGTGCCGCCATCGGCGAACCCTGCTCCCCGAGGCCGGCGATCGCCGCCCTGCGGCCGAAGACGAAGCACTCGGTCAGCGAGTTGGAGGCCAGCCGGTTGGCACCGTGGAGTCCCGTGCAGGCGCACTCACCGGCGGCGTAGAGTCCGGAGACCGAGGTGCGGCCGTCAAGATCCACCGCAATGCCGCCCATCATGTAGTGGGCGCCCGGAAGGACGGGTACGGGCTCGGAAGTGCCGTCGTATCCGGCCGATTCGAGGAGTTTGAAGACGCTGGGAAACTTGGTGGGGTCAATCGCCGTGAGGTCAATACGAACCTCGCGACCGTCCTGTTTTTCGATCTGGGCGAGGATCGCGGTGGTCACGTCATCACGCGGCGCCAGCTCGTCGGTGAAACGGTGGCCATCGGCGTCGAGCAACGTCGCCCCTTCGCCGCGGATCGCTTCGGTGATCAGGGCGCCATCGAAGGCAGTGCCGGGAGCCGAAAGGCAGGTCGGGTGAAACTGGCAGAACTCGAGGTCGGCAAGGTCGGCCCCCGCGGCGCTCGCCAGAACGGGCCCGGCGCCGATAGCGCCCCAGGGGTTGGAGGTGCGGCGCCACAAAGCGGCGGCCCCGCCACTGGCCATCAGGGTCGCGGGGCTGCTGATCACGCCATCTTCGGTGATCACCCCGTGGCAACGGTCGCCGTCACTGACCAAGGCCACGGCGGAAGTCTCTTCGAGGACCTCGATCCGGTCGATATCGGCGACCATCTGGGCCAGCGCTTCGGTGATCTCGCGACCAGTCTGGCTGCCGCCGGCGTGGATGATCCGGCGCTGGCTGTGGCCCCCTTCGAGAGCGAGCGAAAGGCTGCCGTCGGCTTCCCGGTCGAAGTTCATCCCGCGGCGAATCAGGTCGTCGACGATGCCAGGACCCTCGAGCGTCAGGACCTCGACCGCCGAGGCACGGCACAGGTTCCGACCCGCGGCCATCGTGTCCTCGAAATGCCTTTCGGGTGAGTCATCCGAATCAAGCGCGGCGGCGAGACCGCCCTGGGCGTGGAAGCTGGAGCTTTCAGCCAGGGGCTTTCGCGACACCACGCATACGGAACCGCCCTCTTCAGCGGCGCAGAGTGCGGACCAGAGTCCGGCGGCGCCACCACCCACCACCGTCAGGTCATACGTCCCGAGGTCCCGGGCTTCTCTTTCTGCGGGCAAATCAGTTCCGGGTTCGCGTCTACCGCGGACCTGCTCCGTCGCCCCCGCGAGCCAGGTCTTCCAGCTCCTGCAGGGTGAGGCCCTCTTCGAGGCCGCGGGCGATCAGGTCGGCTTCGCGATCGATCTTCACGACTTCGGCGGCCTGTTCGGAGAGCCGGCTTCGGTTGAAGCTGCCCTCGGCCGCCATTTCAACGGTCATCTGACCGAGTTCACTGAGGTTGTTGCGACGCATGTCGTCGAGTTCGCGGAGGTGGTCCTGCATCGCCCGGCGTTCGCGACCGGTCTGTCCGCCACGGCTGAAAAGCCCCATCAGCTGCCTCCCGTCCCCGGGTCGGGTTCATTGCCTTTTGAGATTTCCTGTCGGAGTGCCGAGATCTGGCCACGGAGCCAGTTGACGGCCGCTTCCCGGGCTTCGGCTTCGGTCGCGGCGTTGCCGTCGGCGGCCGGTGCGGCTGCTTTCGCCTGCGCCTGCGCCTCGGAGGCGGCTGCTTCGGCCGCTTCCACCCGGGCCTCGGCCAGCTTGGCGCTCTGCTCGATCTCCTGGAGGCGGGCAGCGGCCCTGGTCAAAGCCTCTTCCTTCGATGCCTTCTCGGCGGCCAGCTCGGCCTCGAGGGCGGTGACCCGGGCGCTCAGCACCGGATCGGGCTGGCCTGAGCCGGGTGTGTCCTGATCGCCTGACATCTCGGCGGCGAGTGCGGCGTCGGCTTCGATCTCGGCGGCCTGACCGCGGATCCACTCGGCGGCGGCTTCCCGGCTGGCTGCCGTCTCTCTCTGGAGGCTGTG
>JAEZIQ010000051.1 GCA_023436605.1 Actinomycetes bacterium
GGTCCGCAGCAACCGGTCGCGCGCCGGGAGCTCGACCGGAGCGAGCAGACGCGAGGCCGCCACGAGCATCACGAGCACCCCGGCAGCCGCCGAGACCAGCAGGCGCGAGCTGACTGTGCTCATCGCCCGAACGTAGCGCCGCCGTCACGTCTGCGGGAGGAAACGGGTCACAGAAGCGTGTGGCCGGAGTCACCCGCGAGTCATCGAGTCGTCGAGGGTGAAGGAGGGAAAGTGGTGCGCCCGGCAGGATTCGAACCTGCGACCTCATGCTCCGGAGGCATGCGCTCTATCCAGCTGAGCTACGGGCGCCGAAGCCGGGAGTTTATTCGGGGATCACAAAGTTCGCGGTGACGACCTCGGAAGCGATGACACCCTTGAGGTTGGCGGAGAAGACCCTGGCGGCGGCGGTACGTCCACACTCGAGAGCCTCGTTTCTCTCATGTAGTCAGGGTACATACGGTTCCCGGTCCAGACAAATACGCTCTGGGGAATGGACCTCTCCGTCGCATTTCTAGGCACTGGTGGTCCGGTGCCAACCGCCCTGCGCGGGACCGCCAGCCTGCTCGTCACGCGAGGTGGCGAGAAGCTGATGTTCGACTGCGGTGAGGGAACTCAGCGGCAGATGCGGCGTTCGATGGGCCTGGCGCAGGTCGACGAGATCTACCTGACCCACTTTCATCTCGACCACTGCCTCGGGCTGCCCGGACTGCTCAAGACCTATGACTTGAACGACCGGGAGGAGCCGCTCCAGATCTTCGGGCCGGTCGGGCTACACGGGTTGATGAAGGACCTGAACCCGCTGATCGGCCGGCTCGGGTATCACCTCGAGGTTGAAGAGCTTCAGGGCGGCGACGTGATTCCCCACGTCGACTACGAGATCGAGGCATTCCCGGTCGAGCATCGAACCCGGGCCCTCGGCTACGCGTTGCTCGAAGACGATCGTCCCGGTCGCTTCGATCCAGATGAGGCGATTCGGCTCGGCGTTCAGCCAGGGCCGGCTTTCAAGTCCCTGCAGGACGGGGAGGAGGTCGACGGAACCGACGGCAAGGTGCGGCCCGATCAGGTGATGGGCGAGGACAGGCTGGGTCGGGCTGTAGTTATCACCGGTGACACCGGACCCTGCCGGGCGACGGTCGAAGCCGCCTCGGAGGCCGATCTGCTGGTCCATGACGCGAGCTTCATGGTTGAGGACGGGGAAAGGGCCCGCGAGACCGGACACTCGACCGGGACCGAAGCCGCCGAGGTCGCGGCCGAGGCCGGAGTGAAGATGCTCGCCCTGGTCCACATCTCTTCCCGGTACCACGTGGGCCGGGCCCTCGACGAGGCCCGGGAGGCCTTTGAGAACACGATCGCCCCACGGGATTTCGACCTGGTCGAGATCCCCTTCCCCGAGAGAGGCGAGCCCACCCTGGTACCCAGGGGAGCCAAGAGGGAAGCGCCACCGGCTGCTGACTGAGGGATGCGGCGCGGTCCGTAGCCCTGCTCGTCCGCTGACGCCGGTGACGGTGGTATCTTCAAGTTGCACCTTTAATTGCGGTCCTGTGAGGCCGGGAAGGCGACTTTGAACGAAAAAGTAGTGCTGGAAGCAAACGACGTCGAGCGCACGCTCCGTCGCATCGCCCACGAGATCGTCGAGAAGAATCCCGACGTTTCCGACCTCGCAATCGTCGGTATTCACACCGGCGGCGCCTTTCTTGCGGAACGGCTGACGACGATGATCGCGGGCCTGATTGGCTCGCAGCCGCCGCTCGGCGAAATTGACATTTCCTTCTACCGGGATGACATCGGTACCCGCGGTTCCGACTACCACCCGGTTGTCCACTCGACCCGTCTCGACTTTCCCCTCGAGAACCGCACCGTGGTCCTGGTCGATGACGTGCTGTTTACGGGCCGCACGGTGCGGGCCGCAATCGAGGCGCTCTTCGATTACGGCCGCCCGGCCCGGATCCAGCTCGCGGTGCTCTGCGACCGCGGGCACCGCGAACTTCCGATTCGGCCCGACTACGTTGGCAAGAACCTGCCGACCTCCCGGTCCGAACAGGTTTCGGTCCGGCTCAAGGAAACCGACGGGGAGGACGGGGTAGCGATCCTGAGCCCAGTGGAGGCAGTGGAATGAAGCATCTGCTCAGCATCGACGACCTCGACCAGGCAACGATCGAGGGCCTGCTCGACCGGGCCGAGAGTTTTGCCGAGGTCTCGAAGCGCGACATCAAGAAGGTGCCTGCCCTGCGTGGCCGCACCGTGGTCACGCTCTTTTACGAGGCCAGCACCCGTACCTCGTCATCTTTCGAGCTCGCCGCGAAGCGGCTCTCGGCCGACGTCGTGTCGGTCAAGGCCACCGGCTCTTCGGTCGAGAAGGGCGAGTCACTCAAGGACACGGTCGAGACCCTGTCGGCCTATGACCCGGCGGCGATCGTGATCCGCCACCCGCAGGCCGGGGCCGCCCGGATGCTGACCGACTGGGTAGATGCCGCGGTGATCAATGCCGGCGATGGAATGCACCAGCACCCCAGCCAGGCCCTGCTTGATCTTTTCGCCCTCCGCCAGAGGATCGGTCCGGTTGAGGGCAAGAAGATCTGGATCGTCGGCGACGTGCTCCACAGCCGGGTCGCCCGGTCCAACATCCAGGCCTTCTCCATGATGGGTGCCGAGGTGACCATTGCCGGACCGCCTACCCTGATTCCGCGGGGCATGGACGAGATGGGTTGCGAGATCCGCTACTCGCTTGACGGCCTCGAGGAGGCCGACGTGGTCTACCTCCTGCGGATGCAGCGCGAACGGATGCACGAGAGCTTCGTGCCATCGATCCGGGAGTACGCCCGGCTTTTCCAGGTCAATTCGCGCCGCCTCGGCCCCCGGCAGCTGGTCATGCATCCCGGGCCGGTGAACCGGGGAGTCGAGATCAGCGGTGACGTGATCGACTCGGACCGCTGCCTGATCGCCGACCAGGTCGCTTCCGGACTTGCGGTCCGGATGGCGATTCTGTTCGAACTGCTCGCCCACGGCGACCACCGCGAAGCCAACGAGGGCCCGGTCCCGATTGGAGAGCCTGCATGAACGAAGTGATTGACGGACTGCCGGAAAACGGCGACGAGAACGGTCACCTGCCCGAGCCGATGGTCCAGCGCCAGGGCCCGATGGCGACGCTGCTGATCCGCTCCGCCGAACTGCTCGATCCGGTCGCCGGTATCTCGGGCAGGCGTGACCTTCTGGTCGAGGACGGCGTGATCGGCCGGATCGCCGACCCCGGCTCGATTGAAGCCCCGGAAGGTGCCGAAGTGATCGAGGCCGATGGATTCCATGTGTTCCCGGCTTTCTTCGACCCTCACGTCCACCTGCGCACTCCCGGTCAGGAGTACAAGGAGGACCTCGAGACTGGAACCCGCTCGGCCGCGGCCGGCGGCTACGCCGGAGTGCTGGCCATGGCGAACACGTCGCCGCCCGTTTCCGAGCCGGAACAGATCGAGGCGCTGCGTGACCGGGCGTCCCGGGTTGCTTCGATTCCGGTCGGTTTCCTCGCCACCGTCACCCACGGCATGCGAGGCGAGGAGCTGACCAACATGGCCGAGCTGCGGCAGGCCGGCGCGGTCGGTTTCACCGACGACGGGGTCCCGGTCCAAAGCACCCGCATCCTCAGGCGGGCCCTGCAGTACCAGCGCATGACCGGCGGCCGGATCGCGCTCCATCAGGAAGACGTCGAGCTCTCCGGCAACGGGGTCATGAACGAAGGTGCGGTCTCGGCCGAGCTGGGCCTGCCCGGAGTCCCTTCGATTTCGGAGTCGGTGATGATCGCCCGGGACGCGGCAATCGCCGGTTTCGAGGGCGGAGCGATCCAGATCCAGCACCTCTCGGCGGTTGAGTCGATCGACCAGGTGCGGCTGGCCAAGGCCGAGGGAATCGACATCACCTGCGAAGTCACTCCGCATCACCTCTGCCTGACCGACGAGGCGGTCCGTACCCTCGACGCATCGCGCTACAAGATGAATCCGCCGCTCCGGACCGAGACCGACCGGCAGGCTCTGATCGAGGCCCTCAAGGACGGCACGATCGACTGCATCGCGACCGATCACGCGCCCCACGCGATCCACGAGAAAGAGGTTCCCTACGAGGCCGCCAACATGGGGGTGACCGGGCTGGAAAGCGCTTTCTCCTCGGTCTACACGCAACTGGTCCTGCCGGGTGACCTCACTCTCGAGCTGCTGGTCGAGAAGCTCGGTTGCGGTGGAGCGCCGTTCGGGATCGAGCCTTTCAGTCTGGCCGAGGGCAGCCGGGCCAACCTTTGTCTGGTCGACCTCGACGCGGAATGGGTGGTCGGCGAAGACGGCTACGAGAGCCGCTCGGTCAACTCCTGGTGCGCAGGTGAGACGCTGCGCAGCCGGGTCCTGGTCACCGTCGCCGACGGCCAGGTCGCTTTCCGCCTTCGTACCTTCAGCCTTGGAGTCGCATGAACATTTCTGAACCCGGATACGTCCTCCTCGAAGACGGCAGCCGTTTTGCCGGCCAGCTCTGCGGAGCAAGCGATGGAGGCGTTGGCGAGGTGGTCTTCAACACGGCGATGACCGGCTACCAGGAGGCGGTCACCGATCCCTCCTACGCGGGCCAGGTCATCACCTTCACCTACCCGATGATCGGCAATTACGGCGTTTCCGCCGCGGCTATGGAATCGGGTCGGGCCCACGCTCGCGGAGTGATCATGCGCGACGCCCGCAACAACGCCGACGCGGCCACCGCCGAAGGCGGCTGGCTCGACTGGCTGGAAGCGAACGGGGTCTGGGCGATCACCGGTGTCAACACCCGGGCCCTGGTCCGTCACATCCGGGACCGTGGTGCGATGCGCGGCGGCATCTTCCCGGCTTCGGTCGGCACCGACGAGGCGATCGGCCGAATCGAGGCCGAACCGGTAATGGCCGGCTCCGACTTCGCCTCGAAGGTGACTCCCGAGGCGCCGATCGAGCACGAGGGTTCCGGGCCACACGTGGTGGCGCTCGACACCGGCATCAAGTCCTCGATCGTCAACCAGTTCCTCGAGCGGGACTGCCGGGTGACTCTGCTTCCCTGCCTGACCCCGGCCGACGAGGTGATGGCCCGGGAACCCGACCTGCTTTTTCTCGCCAACGGTCCCGGTGACCCGGCCGCGGTTTCGGCCGTCACCGGCACGGTGCGCGAACTCATCGGCCGGAAGCCGATGGTCGGTATCTGCCTCGGCCACCAGCTGCTCAGCCGGGCGGTGGGTCTCGAGACCTTCAAGCTGCCATTCGGTCACCGCGGCTCCAACCATCCGGTCAAGGACCTCGAAACCGGGGTGATCGAGATCACTTCCCAGAACCACGGTTTCGCTGTGGTCGGTCCCGACGGTGGCGGCACGATCGAAAACGACGAGCCGGTTCGCTGGCAGACCGATCACGGTGAAGCGGTTCTCTCACACATCAATCTCTACGACCGCACGGTCGAGGGCCTGCGGTTGCCGGAGGCGAAAGCGATGACGGTCCAGCATCACCCCGAGGCGGGGCCCGGACCGCGCGATGCGCGACACCTCTTCGACCGATTCCTCGACCTCGCAAAGGAAGGCTGACCAAGGTGCCGAGACGTGACGACATCAAGCGGATCATGGTGATCGGCTCCGGCCCCGTGGTGATCGGCCAGGCGGCCGAATTCGACTACTCCGGAGTTCAGGCCTGCAAGGTTCTGCTGGAAGAGGGCTACGAGGTGGTCCTGGTCAACTCGAACCCGGCGACGATCATGACCGACCCCGAGTTCGCGACCCGCACCTACGTCGAGCCGCTCCTGCCGGAGTCGGTCGCCAAGATCATCGAGAAGGAACGGCCCGACGCTCTGCTGCCGACGCTTGGTGGCCAGACCGCGCTCAACCTCGCGATGGATCTTTCCGCTGACGGCACGCTCGAGAAATACGGGGTGGAGCTGATCGGTGCCAACCGTGACGCGATTATTCGCGGCGAGGACCGCGAAGTGTTTCGCCAGGTGATGACCGAAGCGGGGATCCGCATTCCCTGGTCGATCACCGTCGAATCGGTTGAGCAGGCCCTGAAGGAACTCGACGAGGGCGATGCTTCGCTGCCGGCGATCATCAGGCCCGCCTTCACCATGGGCGGCCAGGGGGGCGGTGTGGCCGAAACCCGGGAAGAGCTCGAGAAGGTCGTAGCCAAGGGGATCGCCGCTTCGCCGATCGGTCAGGTTCTGGTCGAGGAGTCGGTGATCGGCTGGGGCGAATTCGAGCTCGAAGTGATGCGGGATCGCAACGACAACGTGGTGATCATCTGCTCGATCGAGAACGTCGACCCGATGGGTGTTCACACCGGCGACTCGATCACCGTGGCGCCGGCCCAGTCGCTGACCGATCCGGTCTATCAGTCGCTTCGGGATATGGCGATCGCCGTGATCAGGGCGGTCGGAGTCGAGACCGGTGGTTCGAACGTCCAGTTCGCGGTCAACCCGGCCGACGGCGAAATCGTGGTCATCGAGATGAACCCGCGGGTCTCGCGTTCCTCGGCCCTCGCGTCGAAGGCGACCGGATTCCCGATCGCCAAGATGGCCGCCAAGCTCGCGGTCGGCTACGCGCTGGAAGAGATCCCGAACGACATTACCCGGGCGACCCCGGCCTCGTTCGAACCGACGATCGACTACGTCGTGACCAAGATTCCCCGCTTTGCCTTCGAGAAGTTCCCCGGCGCCGACGAAAAACTCTCGACCTACATGCAGAGCGTCGGCGAGGTGATGTCGATCGGACGCACCTTCCGGGAGTCCTTCGCCAAGGCGTTGGCTTCGCGCGAACTCGATTCGAAGCCTGACGTTCCCGAGTCCGACGAGGACCTGCTCGCCCAGATCGCGACGCCGACGCCGGGCCGGATCGACCTGGTCCTGGCCGCGCTGGGGCGGGGGCTCACGGTCGAGCAGGTCCACGAGCAGACGAAGATCGACCCGTGGTTCCTGCGTGAACTTGCCTTGCTGGCAACCGAGGGCGACGGAACTGTCGAGCTCGAGCGGATCTACAACTCGGTTGACACCTGCGCCGCTGAGTTCGAGGCCGCGACCCCGTATTACTACTCGTCGCATGAGCCGGAGGGA
Organism: Actinomycetes bacterium; assembly: GCA_023436605.1. Lineage (GTDB taxonomy): Bacteria > Actinomycetota > Thermoleophilia > Solirubrobacterales > 70-9 > 67-14. The sequence continues at coordinate 7,084 of JAEZIQ010000051.1, forward strand.
TCTCCTTCCGAGATCAGGCGGGGAGAGAAGCCGTCGGTGGTGATCCTCGGTGCCGGTCCGAACCGGATTGGCCAGGGGATCGAGTTCGACTACTGCTGTGTCCACGCCGCGATGACCGCCCGCGAATGCGGACGGGACGCGGTGATGGTCAACTGCAATCCGGAAACGGTTTCGACCGATTACGACACGTCCGACCGCCTCTATTTCGAACCTTTGACCATGGACCACGTGCTGGCCGTCTGCGAGCAGGAAAAGCCCGAAGGCGTGATCGTGATGTTTGGCGGTCAGACCCCGCTCAAGCTGGCCGAGGGCCTGAAGGAAGCGGGCATCCCGCTGCTCGGAACCCCGGTCGAAGCGATCGACGCGGCCGAGGACCGTGGCAAGTTCGGCGCCCTGATCGACCGGCTCGGAATCAAGCCGCCGCCCTACGGCACCGCGCTCTCGGCCGAGGAGGCGGAGGAGATTGCGGCTGGCATCGGATACCCGTTGCTGGTCCGGCCATCGTTCGTGCTCGGTGGACGGGCAATGGAGATCTGCTACTCCAACGAGGACCTCAAGGCCTACCTCGACAAGCATGTGAAGGCTTCCCCCGAACATCCGCTGCTGCTCGATCGGTTCCTCGAGAACGCGATCGAGGTCGATGTCGACGCGCTCTGCGACGGGGAAGAAGTGTTCGTCGCGGGGATCATGCAGCACGTTGAAGAAGCCGGGGTCCACTCCGGCGACTCGGCCTGCGTGATCCCGCCGATGAGCATCGGCAACGAGATGATCGACGAGATCAAGGCGGCGACCGCGGCGATCGCACTCGAACTCGGCGTGATCGGACTGATCAACATTCAGTACGCCGTGGCCGCCGGCGAGCTCTACGTGATCGAAGCCAACCCGCGGGCTTCCCGCACGGTGCCTTTCGTTTCCAAGGCGATCGGAATTCCGCTGGCCAAGGTTGCGACACGGATCATGCTCGGCCAGAAACTGGCCGAGCAGGATCTGCCTGAGTTCGACGGCGACCATGTCTCGGTCAAGGAAGCCGTCCTGCCGTTCTCCCGGTTCCAGGGCGCGGATTCCGTGCTCGGCCCGGAGATGAAGTCGACCGGGGAAGTGATCGGGATCGGTCCCGACTTCCCGACCGCCTTCGGCAAGGCGCAGGCCGCCACCGGGATGCCGTTCCCGACCTCGGGAACCGTCTTCATTTCGGTCACTGACACCGACAAGGCCGCAGCCACCCAACTGGCGGCGCAGCTTCACGACCTTGGCTTCAGCATCCTCGCCACCGGTGGTACTGCCCAGGCGATCTCACGGATGGGAACCCCGGTCGAGGCGATCAACAAGATCGCCCAGGGATCGCCCAATGTGGTCGACATGATCGAGGAGCGGCGTTGCGACCTGGTGATCAACACCCCGACCGGCTCCGGGGCGCGGGCCGACGGCTACGAGATCCGCTCGGCCGCGGTTCGGCACGGCATCCCCTCGATCACCACCCTGACCGGGGCTTCGGCGGCCGTAAGGGCGATCGCTGCCGGGATGAACGGGACCGGGGAGCCGCTGTCGCTCCAGGAGCTCCATGCGGGCTGATCAGGAGCGACCGCAGGCGCCGTTCGGCCGGCGGCTCTGTGAAGTGGCGGCATCCCGTCCGACCGGCGGGTACCGGATCTTCACCCTGATCGACGAGGATGGTCCCGCTCCCGCGCCCGGCCAGTTCTACATGCTGGCCGCCGCGCCGGGCTGGGCCACCGAAGGAGGCCGTCCCTACCTGCCGCGGGCGATCTCATACGCCCGGGTCACCGAGAACCTGACCGGCGGACTGAAGCTCGACTTCCTGATCCACGAGGTAGGTCCCGGGACCGACCGTCTGGCAGCGATGGAACCGGGGGAGAGCTGCTGGGTCGCCGGTCCCTTCGGCGGACGCTTCAGTCTGCCGCGGGAACTTAACCCCGAAGCTGCCGGAGCGATCCTGGTCGGCGGTGGGATCGGGATCGCCCCGATGGCCGTGCTCCGCCACGAGCTGGTTGATCGCGGCATCCCTTCGCGGTCCCTGCTGGGGTTCCGTGACCAGGCCCACTCGGGCGGGGTCGACGAACTTTTCGGCTGTGAAGAAACGAGGCTCGCCTTCGAGGACGGCAGCTCCGGCCACAAGGGCTATGTGACCGACCTTCTGCTTCAGTTGCTCGAAGGAGACGACTCCGGGTCCGCCGCCGTCTACTCCTGCGGTCCGCCGGCCATGCTCGAAGCGGTCAGGCAGATCTGCCTGGCCCGGGACATTCCGATCGAACTCGCTCTCGAATCACCGATGGCCTGCGGCTACGGGGCCTGTTTTGGCTGCGCCGTTCCGAAGGCCGACGGGGGATACCTGCGGCTCTGCGTCGACGGGCCGGTGGTGCGGGGCGATGAAATCGCCACCGCGATGGCGGGGGAGCCGGCGGTTGGCTGAGAACGCAGAAAACGAAGTCCCGGCGATGGACCTGGCGACCGAGATCTGTGGCATCGAGCTGACCGGACCGGTGCTCAACGGATCAGGCACCTTCGATGCGCTCGCGGCCCGTCGGGTTTTCGGAGACGCACTGGTCGAGGACTTCCCCTTCGACTGTTACGTGTCGAAGACGATCACCATGAACCCACGCCCGGGCAACCCGCCATATCGGCTCTGGGAAACACCCTCCGGAATGATCAACTCGATCGGGCTTCCCGGTCCCGGACTCGACGGTTTCCTCGCCAATGACCTCGGCCGCCTGGCCGAACTCGGGGTACCTCTGATCGTCTCCGTGATGGCCGACTCGGCCGAGGATTTCGAGGTGCTGGTGGCCCGTGTCGCCGAACGCGAAGAGGTGGCCGGGATCGAACTCAACGTTTCCTGTCCCAACGTCCACTCCGGACTGATCGTCGGCGAACAGCCGTCCGAGACCGAGGCCCTGATGAAAACGCTCCGGCCAATCACAGAGAAGCCGCTGATCGTCAAGCTCACCCCGAACGTGGCCAACCCCCATGAGGTGGCGGTCGGAGCGGAGAGCGGGGGAGCAGACGCAGTCTCGATGATCAACACGGTCAAGGCGGCAGCAATCGACCCGGTTTCGAGTCGGGCCTGGCTCGGGGCCGGGGCCGGTGGCCTGTCCGGGCCGGCAGTCCGGCCGATCGCGCTGGCCCAGGTTCGGGCGGTCTCGGCCGAGGTCTCGATCCCGGTGATCGGGATGGGCGGGATCAGCGACGCCGAGTCGGCCCTCGAGTTCATCCTCGCCGGTGCAAAAGTCGTTGCGGTCGGGACCGAGAACTTCCGGGACCCTCGAGCCGGTTCGGCCGTTTCCGAGGGCCTCCCGGCGGCCCTCGAGCGCCGCGGGTTCGGGTCGCTGGCCGAGGCCCAGGCGGTCACTCTCGGCTGAGGCACTGGTGTACCTCGTAGGGCGTCGCGCCCTGACCCGCTGATACCGAACACCCGGGGGCAACACTCGACCGATCTGTTCGTGTTCAAGTCTCCCCTAAACCTCGACTCGAGGTTGAGATGGATTTATCCGAAATCGGCGCTTTTCGGGGTTTTTTGGCCAACATCGGGCGCAGAGATGGCTATACTCGCGCCCTTCCATGGCTCCGATCTCGAAGACCGTAACCAGTCCCCCCGAAGCCCCGGAAAGGTCCCTCGACCAACGCATGGATGCACTGAAGAGGGCGAACAACATTCGCACCGCGAGAGCCCAGCTCAAGCGTGACCTGAAGGCCGGCCGAACCACCATCACCGACGTGCTCGACGATCCCCCCGAGTACCTCCTGACGGCCAAGGTGTTCGACATGCTCCTCGCTGTCCCCAAGTACGGCAGGGTCAAGACCAACCGGATCCTGAAGCAGTGCAAGGTCAGCCCCGCCAAGACCATTGGCGGCCTAAGCGACCGGCAGCGCCAGGAACTCGTAAGCCTCCTCCAGCGCTAGCTTCGGACGGCCCGTCTCGGGCTGGAGGATGGTGCCGCAGGTTTGGTGTCATCACGCTTACAAACCTGCGTCACCACTCACCCGACGGTGAAGCAGCTTTCCTCCGGGGTCGGTCCCAATCCTGCTTCACCGCACACCGCAAGGGACCAATCACAGGTTCCTTTGGGTTCGGGTCGGGGGTGTCCCCCGAAAACCTCCGGAATGAGGAGCGCAGCGACGGTTTTTGGGGGACACCACCGTCCCGGGCCCCTCGGCCAGGATGGCGGCGGCGGTGGCTTCCGAGGGGGTGGGTAGATTGGTCGGTCCATGTCTGGTCCTGCCCCATCGAAGGTGTTTGTAATTACCGGTCCCTCGGGGGTCGGCAAGGGAAGCCTGATCTCGCTGCTACGGCACCGGATCCCCGAGCTTGAGCTGTCGACTTCGGCTACCACGCGGGCGCCACGGGTCGGCGAGCAGAACGGTGTCGATTACCACTTCCTCGACCAGCAGGAGTTCATCGCCCGGGTCGAGGCGGGGAAGTTCCTCGAGCACGCCGCCTACAGCGGCAACCACTACGGAACCCTTCGCTCCGAAGTCGAGGGGAGGGTCGAAGCCGGCCACCCGGTCGTGCTCGAGATCGAGGTCCAGGGTGCCCGCCAGGTGGCGGAGTCGATGCCGGAAGCGGTGCAGATCTTCATCGCCCCGCCTGAGCTGGCCACCCTGAAGCAGCGGCTGGAGGGCCGGGGGACCGATTCCCCGGAGGCGATCGCCCGCCGGCTCGAGGTCGCGGAGGAGGAACTGGCCGCCCGGGACGAGTTCGATCACGTGGTCGTCAACGACGAGCTCGAACGTGCGCTTGACGAGCTCGAAGCCATAGTTCGCGGCAAGCTGTCAGAATCAAGGTAATGATCAAGCCTCGCGTCGACCACCTTCTCCAGCATTCCGACTCGCATTACGCAGCGGTCGTTCTGGCTGCCCGCCGGGCCCGCCAGATCAACAGCTACTACCAGAGCCTCAGCGAAGGCGGCTACGGTGACTACCCGCCGCCGATGGTTCCGGCCGAGCCCGGCAAGGGTGCCTTGACCCTCGCGCTCGAGGAAGTAGCGACCGGCAAGCTCAAGTACGAGTACCGCGCGTAGCGGCTACTCCCGGGTCAAAACGCCCCAACGGAGTCAACCGTGACGGCAAAGATCCTTCTCGGCGTAAGCGGGGGGATCGCCGCCTACAAAGCAGTCGAGTTCGTCCGTCTCGCGACCGGAGCCGGACATTCGGTCCGTGTCCTGATGACTGCCTCGGCCCGCAAGTTCGTCGGGCCTGACACCTTCGAGGGGATCCTCGGGGCCCCGGTCCTCACCTCGGAGTTCGAACGCGATCCGATGCGAGGCGCCTTCCCGGGCGACGAGATGCCGGAGCACGACCCGATCGGTCACCTTGCGGTGGCCGAGTCGGCTGACGTCTACCTGGTCGCCCCGGCTTCGGCCAACACGATTGCCAAACTGGCCTCGGGACAGGCCGACTCGATCCTGACCACCGCTTTCCTGGCCTTCGACGGGCCGCGCCTTGTGGCCCCGGCGATGAACGAGCGCATGTACCTCGCGGCGGCAACCCAGTCGAACCTGTCCCGACTCAGGGAGCAGGGGGTCGAGGTGGTTGACCCCGGCGAGGGCCGGTTGGCCTCGAAGGGTGAGGCCGGAGTGGGGCGCCTGCCCGAACCGGCTGAGTTGCTCGAACGGGTCGAAGCGGCGATCGACCAGGAGCGCTCGAAGGATCTGGAGGGCCTGCGGGTCCTGGTCACCGCCGGCGGCACCCGTGAGGGGATCGATCCGGTCAGGTACATCGGCAATCGTTCGTCGGGCCGGATGGGTCTGGCGATTGCCGAACGGGCGCGGAAGCGCGGGGCCGAGGTGACCGCAATCTGTGCCAACGTCAATTTTCCGACCCCGGGCGGGGTGAAACGGGTCGACGTCGAATCGACCGTCGATCTTGCCCGGGCCTGCCGGGAACAGTTCCCGGCCCACGACCTGCTGCTGATGGCGGCCGCTCCGGCCGATTTCACGGTTTCCCACACCTCGAACGAGAAGCTTTCCCGCAGCGGCGGCGAGTTCACCCTGACCCTGGTCCCGACCGAGGACATCCTGGCCGGACTTTCCGCCAACCGGATCGAAGGCCAGACCGTGGTCGGGTTCGCCGCCCAGCACGGAGGCGACGCGATCGGCCGGGCCCGTCAGAAGCTGGAACGCAAGGGTGCCGACATGATCGTCCTCAACGACGTCTCCGACAAGACGATCGGATTCGACTCGACCGAGAACGCGGTCACCCTGGTCACCGCTGACGGCGAGCAGGAAGTGGCGAAAGCCCCGAAGACCGAGATCGCCGACCGCATCCTCGATCGCGCGGTCGAGCTCCGGGCGAAGGGCTGACACATTCATTGAGGGCGCTGGTCCAGAGGGTGTCCCGCGCTTCGGTCACGGTTGACGGTGAGTCAGTCGCCTCGATCGGCGCCGGAATGCTGGTCCTGCTCGGCGTGAAGAAAGGCGACACCGATTCCGATGCGGAGAAGGTGGCCGCCAAGCTTCTGAAATTGAGGATTTTTGCCGACGCCGAAGGTCGGATGAATGAGCCGGTCGGCGATCGTGAGATTCTCTGCATCAGCCAGTTCACCCTTTACGGGGACACCCGAAAGGGCAACCGGCCGAGCTGGATCGAAGCTGCCGGCGGCGAAGAGGCCGAACCGCTCTACGACCTCGTCTGCGAAAAGCTCGGTGCCAGCAGGGGCATCTTCGGAGCCGACATGAAGGTGGTCCTGACCAACGACGGTCCGGTCACCCTCCTGGTCGAGACCTGAGCGCAATTGCGCCCTTTCGCTGACTTGGTGGAGGGGCTATACTGAGAAGTGCTTTTCCCCTTCAAGCTGTGTCGAAAAGTGGGCCTCGCCCGCTTTTTTTTGGCCCTCAGGCCGGATTATCACCTATGGAACCCACTCCCCAGGACATCGAAAACCGACTTGCCTCGATCGATCCAACGATCGAATTTCTGGCTCTGGAAAGCGCCGGAGGCGATGGTCTGCGTCTTTTCATCGATCACCCGGGCGGGGTCACCCTGGATCTATGCCAGAAGGTGACGTCGGGGCTGCAGGACGTGCTGATCGACCACTCGCTTGAAGTGTCGTCGCCGGGCCCCGAAAGGCCCCTGACCAAGCCGTCGCATTTCGAGCGTTTCTCCGGCCGCCGCGCCAAGGTGACCACGACCGAACCGCGGGACGGCCGCAAGAACTTCACCGGAACCATCGTTGAGGCACGGGAAAGTGAGGTCATCCTCGAATCGGATGGCCACAATTTCGATATTCCTTACGCGAGCATTGAGCGCTCGCACCTCGTGCCAGAAATCCCACAAGGAGCAGCCAAGTGACACAAGAGATCGTCGACGCAGTTCGAGTACTCGAACAGGAAAAGGGGATCGCCGCCGATACCCTGATGGATGCGCTCGAAGATGCGCTGCTCTCCGCCTACCGCAAGAGCCCCGGGTCGGCCAAGTACGCCCGGGTCGATCTCGATCACGAGACCGGAGATTTCCGCGTCTTCGAACTGATCCTGCCGGCCGAACTCGAGGAGAAGCTGCTCGAGGAAGCAGCTGCCGAACAGGAGCGCACGATCAATCCGGAGACCGGCGAGTACAACGAGCCCGAGGAACCGGAGATCGATCCCGACGTGCTCGAGCCCTACCGGGACCAGATCGAGACCCGTGACGTGACCCCGGACGACTTCGGCCGGATCGCCGCCCAGACCGCCAAGCAGGTGATCTACCAGCGGATCCGCGAGGCCGAGCGCCAGATGATGTACGACGAATACCGCGACCGGGTGGGCGAACTTATCACCGGCCTGATCCAGCAGTCGGACAAGCGCTACACCCTGGTGCAGCTGCGTGAGCGGGTCGAAGCCCTGCTGCCCAAGTCGGAACAGGTCTACAGCGAGCGTTACGACCACGGAATGCGTGTCAAGGCCGTGATCACCGACGTTTCCGAGTCGACCAAGGGCCCGAGCATCGTCGTTTCCCGCCGCAGCCCCGAGCTGATCAAGGGTCTCTTCGAGCTGGAGGTTCCTGAGATCGCCGACAAGCTGGTCGAGATCGTCGGCGTCGCCCGCGAGCCCGGCTACCGCTCGAAGATCGCGGTCGTCTCGCATGCTGACGGCGTCGACCCCGTCGGCGCCTGCGTCGGTCCGCGTGGTTCCCGCGTCCGCATGGTCGTTTCTGAGCTGCGTGGCGAAAAGATCGACATCATTCCTTACAACGAGGAACCCGCTCGTTTCGTCGCCAAGGCGCTTTCGCCGGCCCGGGTCCGCGAGGTCCTGGTCGATGATGAAGAGATGCAGGCGACCGTCGTCGTCCCCGACGATCAGCTTTCGCTGGCGATCGGCCGCGACGGCCAGAACGCCCGTCTCGCTGCCCGCCTGACCGGCTGGCGCGTTGACATCAAGTCCGAAAGCGAGTTTGCCCGCGAAGAAAGCGAGCACGAGTACGAGGGCGAGGAAGAGTTCGACGGGCGCTGCATGGCTGTCCTTTCGAGCGGACGCCGCTGCCCCAACGCCGGGGTCGGCGGGTCGACCTACTGTGGCCTGCCCCAGCATCAGGCGCTTTCCCGCTTTTCGACCAATCACGTTGGCGTGCTTGGTGACCTCAGCGACGAAGACATCGCCCTGCTGGCCGATCCCGATTCGGATGAGGCCGCGGTCAACGCGATCGTGACCGCAGCCGAGGCTGACTTCGTCGAGCCGGTCGAAGGCGAGGAAAGCCCGGAAGAGGCAGCGGTTGAAGAAGCCGAAGCTGAGGCCGAGGAAAACGAGCTGCTGGTCGAAGAGGCCGAAGCTGATCTCGACGCTGATGACCAGGCGGCCGAAGAACTGGTCGCTGAGGAAGATGAAGCTGCGGCCGAGGATGAAGCCGGAGAGGAACTTGCCGCGGCCGAAGAGGTCGAGGCCGAGGCTGAACTCGAGGAAGCCGAAGTTGCCGAGAACGTCGCCGAAGAATCTGAACCGGCAGAAGGCGAGGCCGAGTGAGCAAAAGGCGCGTCCACGAAATCGCAAAGGAAGCCGGAGTAGCCAGCAAGGATCTGCTGGCGGCGCTCCAGGCTGCCGGAATCGAAGTCAAAGCGGCTGCCTCGAACGTCGAGGAGGCCGACGCCAGGAAGGTGCTGGCTACTCTCGGGGGCAACTCCGACGGAAAGCCTGCTGCCAAGCCGAAGGCTGCTTCCCAATCCGAACCGGAGGCCAAGCCAAAGGCGGAAGCGAAGCCCGCTCCGAAGCCGAAGGCTGAGGCGGCCCCCGCGGCCAAGCCGAAGGCAGAAGCCCCCAAGGCCGAAGCCAAGCCGGCTGCCAAGAAGACTGCTGACGCCAAGCCGGCCGCGAAGCCTGCCCCGGCATCGAAGAAACCGGTTCGGACCGACGGCAAGCCCGCTGGCTCGGCTCCCGCGTCAGGCGGGACCGGCGGTGCCGCCGGCAAGAAGCGTCGCCGGGTCGTGATCGATTCCCAGGCTTCCCGTCGGGAACAGGGTGGCGGTCCGCCGCCCCAGCGCCCGCCGCGTCGCCGCGGTGGCCGTCGTCGACGGCCCCTGCTCGAAGAGCCGGAGCCCGTACAGGCCAACCCGGACGAGCCGCAGGCGACCAAGGTCAACAGTGGCGTCACTGTTCGTGACCTTGCCGAGCTGCTCGACCTGAGCTCTGCCGATCTGATCAAGAAACTGATGACGATGGGAGAGATGGCAACCCTCACCCAGACCCTCACCGACGAGTCGGTGAAGGCGATCGCCGACGAGTACGACCGCAAGGTCGAGATCGTCTCGGCGGCGGAAGAGGAAGTCGACTCCCCCGAGTTCGAGGATTCCGAAGAGGAACTCGTTGAGCGACCGCCGGTGGTCACGATCATGGGTCACGTCGACCACGGCAAGACCTCGCTGCTCGACGCGATCCGTGAGACCGAGGTCGCGGCCGGCGAAGCTGGCGGCATCACCCAGCACATCGGCGCGTACCAGGTCCATCACGACGATCACACGATCACCTTCCTCGACACCCCGGGTCACGAAGCCTTTACCGCGATGCGCGCCCGTGGTGCCCAGGTCACCGATGTTGCGGTGATCGTGGTCGCTGCCGATGACGGCGTCATGCCACAGACCCGGGAAGCGATCGACCACGCCAGGGCGGCCGACGTGCCGATCCTGATCGCGGTCAACAAGATCGACAAGGAAGGCGCCAACCCGGACCGGATCCGCACCGACCTCGCCGCCGAAGGGCTCAGCCCCGAAGAGTGGGGCGGGGACACCATCTACTGCAACGTGTCGGCAAAGACCCATGAGGGTCTCGACAACCTGCTCGACATGATCATTCTGGTCACCGAGCTTGAAGAGCTGGCTGCCAACCCGGACGCTCCGGCGTCGGGATCGGTCATCGAGTCGAAGCTCGACCCGGGGCGCGGCCCCGTGGTCAGCGTCCTGGTCAACCGGGGCACCCTGCGGGTCGGAGATTCGGTCGTGGCGGGAGCGGTATGGGGCAAGGTCCGTGCGATGCACGATTACCTCGGAGCCAAGGTCGACGAAGCGACCCCCGGCATGCCGGTGGAGGTCCTCGGCTTCGACGGGGTCTGCGAGGCCGGTGAGTTCGTCACCGTGGTCGAAAACGACCGTCGTGCCCGTCAGATGGCCCAGGAGAGGCTCAACCGTCTCAAGGCCGAGACGATCGCCAGGCGATCCGCCCGCAAGGTCACCCTGGAGGAGATCTTCGCCCGGGCCCAGACCGGAGACCTCAAGGAGCTCAACATCGTCCTCAAGAGCGACGTTGCCGGTTCCCTTGAGGCCCTTCAGGACGAGATCGCCAAGGTGCCTCAGCAGCAGGTCGCGATCAACATCATCCGCGCCCAGACCGGTGGTATCTCAGAGTCCGACGTGATGCTCGCTTCGGCCTCGAATGCGATCATCATCGGGTTCAACGTCAGGCCGCTCGCCGACGCCCGCAAGGCCGCCCAGGCCGAAGGCGTCGACATCCGCACCTACTCGGTGATCTACAAGATCACCGAGGATTTGCGGAACGCGATGGAGGGCATGCTCGACACGGTCGAAGTGGAAGATTCAGTTGGCGAAGCCGAGGTCAAGGAGGTCTTCAAGGCTTCCAAGGTCGGCCGGATCGCCGGTTGCGTCGTCACCGACGGGAGGGTCCAGCGGGACGCTTCGGTGCGGCTCATCAGGGAGGGAACCGTCATCTGGACCGGGCAGCTCGATTCGCTGCGCCGTTTCAAGGATGCGGTTCAGACCGTCGAAGAAGGACAGGACTGCGGCATCGTTCTGGACGGGTACGCCGACGTAAAGGTCGGAGACGTACTCGAGTTCTTCTCGACCCGTCAGGTCGAACAGACCCTGAATTAGGCGGCAGACCGTGTCGAAGGCGCGCATGCGCAGGGTGAACGAGGTGCTTCGTCAGGTAATTTCCGACGCGATCACCAACGATCTCAGCGATCCTCGTCTGGAGATGGCCACAGTTACTTCGGTGGACACGACTCCTGACCTGCGCCACGCAAAGGTCTACTTCACGGTGCTCGGCGACGACGAAGCCAAGGCTGACGCGCTCAAAGGTCTGAAGCGCGCGCACAGCGTGCTCCAGGGCAAGGTAGCGGCAGAAACTAGGATGAAACACACGCCGGCACTCGCATTCGAGTACGACGAGTCGATCGAATCAGGCATGCGGATCGACGCGCTGCTGGCCGAAGGCGAAGCCGCCGGAGGGGGCGAGACCGAGTGAACGCGGCCGCCGCCAGCCAGCTGGTCGTCAAAGGTGACCTCGAGGCGATCGCTGCTCTGGTCCGGGACGAAGGCAAGTTTCTTCTGACGACCCACGAGGGGCCGGACGGCGACGCGCTGGGGTCACTGCTCGGCATGCATCATCTGCTCGAGAGCCTGGGCAAGGACTCGGTCATGTTCCTGGCCGCCAAGGAGTTCCCGCTCCCGATCGAGTACCGCCACCTGCCGCTCGAAGGCGTCTTTCACGAACCTCCAGCGGACATCCGGGACCGCGTCGTGGTTTTCCTCGACTGCGGCAACATCGACCGGATGCCGGTCGACTTCCTGCGTGAAGACGGCAAGCTGGTGGTGAACATCGACCATCACCACGACAACACCGAGTTCGGCGACCTCCTATTCGTCGATGCCGGTGCATCCTGCACCGCCGAGATCGTCTACGAACTTTCGGAACTCCTCGACGTGAAGGTCAGTCCGGCGATGGCTCGCGCGCTATACATCGGGATGGTCACCGATACCGGGAAGTTCATGTACGACGCGACCGACGCCCGGACCCACCGGGTCGCCGCCGACTTGATCGAAGCCGGAGTCGACGTCGATGACGTCAACCGGCGCCTCTACGAAAGCGTGCCGATCGAGAAGGTGCGCCTGCTGAGCCGGGCCCTCGACAAGCTCGAACTGCGCTGCGACGACAAGTTGATCGTGACCTACATCACCGGCGAGGATTATCGGGAAACCGGTGCCGGCGAGGAAATGACCGAGGGCATCATCGACAACCTGCGGGCGGTCGACGGGATTCGCGTGGCCGCTGTCGTCCGGGACCAGGTGAGCCGTGGCCGGGCGGCCCGCAAGATCAGCCTCCGGGCCGGCGACGACCACACCGACGTCTCGATTCTGGCCCGCAAGTTCGGCGGTGGCGGGCACGTTCGCGCCGCCGGTTGTTCAACCGAACTCGAGTTCGACGAGATCGTCACCGAGCTCTGTCACGGGCTGGACGAGCAGCCCGTCCCGTCTGCCTGAGGGTTGCCTGGCGGGATGGCCGCAGAAGCCGAAACCGGAGTGCTGGTGGTTGACAAGCCGGCCGGCGTTACCTCGCATAACGTGGTTGCGCGGGTGCGGCGCGAGCGTGGGGGAAAGGTTGGTCACGCCGGAACGCTCGATCCGTTCGCAACCGGGGTTCTGACCATCCTGCTCGGCCGCGCCACCCGACTGCAGCGCTACCTGCTCGAGTTGCCGAAGACCTACCGGGCGACCGCCAGGCTGGGCTGGCGCTCGAGCACCGGTGATCCCGACGGCGAGTTGACCGAGACCGGCAACCTGCCGGACACCCTCGAACTCCCGACCGGTCGGATTCAACAGATGGTGCCGATGACCTCGGCCGTGAAAGTTGACGGAGAACGGCTCTACAAGAGGGCTCACCGTGGCGAGGAGAGCGAGGACCGGCCGGTTCGCGAAGTCGAGATCTACCGCGCGCAACTGATCGATCCGCCGTCCGGTCCGCCGGAGGCCGGTCAGGAGGTTGAGTTCGAAGTCGAGGTCAGCTCCGGAACATACGTACGCACCCTGGTGGAGACGCTTGGTGACGCTTACTGCTCGGCTCTTCGCCGCACCGCGGTCGGTCCGCTCGACATCTCGCTCGAAGGTCAGGTTCTCACCCCGATGCAGGCCCTTTCCTTTCTGCCGAGGGTGGAGATCGACGAGTCCCAGGCCCGCGCGATCGGTTTCGGACAGAAGGTGCCATCGTCAGCCGTCGAGCTGCCATCCGCCATTCAGGATGGGGGCCGGGGAAGTTTCACACTGGTCCACGGGGATAACCTGATTGCCGTGGCCCGTCTCGAAGAAGAAGTCCTCCGGCCAGAAGTCGTACTGGAGCCCGCGTCATGATCAAGGTGACTCCCCTTGATGAAGCGGAGTTCCGGCCGCGAAAGATCGCGATCGGCACCTTCGACGGTGTTCACGTCGGCCACCGGGCCGTGATCAAGGGTGCCGACACCGTGCTGACTTTCGAGCCGCATCCGCTCGAGATCCTTCATCCGGCCGCCGCTCCGAAACTGCTCATGCCCTTCGACATCAAGCGCGACGTGCTGGACGGACTCGGGGTTGAGGAGATGATCGTGATCCCGTTCAACGAGTCGTTCACGAAGATCACCGCCGAACAGTTCATCGAGGAAATCCTGATTGCCCGGCTCGGCGCGGAAGAGGTATCGGTCGGTGACAACTTCCGTTTCGGCCAGAAGGCCAAGGGGACGCCGGAGATGCTGGCCGGACGACCCGAGTTCAAGACCCGGGTCGAGCAACTGGTCGAGGTCGACGGCGAGGCTGTTTCCTCGACCAGGATCCGCGCGCTCGTCGCCGCCGGCGAGATGGAGTCGGCCCGGCGTTGTCTCGGCGTTCCTTTCATGGTCGAGGGTGAGGTCGTCACCGGCGACCAGCGGGGCCGCGAACTGGGCTTCCCGACCGCGAACATCGTTCCCGACGACCGTTTTGTCCATCCCGGTCACGGCATCTACGCGGCGTTCGCCAACGGTCTGCCTGCCGCGGTGAACATTGGCGTGAGGCCGACTTTCGACACCGGCCGGGGCGTTCTGATCGAGCCCTACATCATCGACGAGAACGTGGATCTCTACGGGAAAATCCTCCGGGTCGCCTTCGTAGAGCGGATTCGCGGTGAGAAGCGCTTCGATTCGGTCGACGACCTGATCGAGGAGATGAAACGGGATGTAGATAAGACCAAGGCCGTCTGTGCTAGCTTCCATCGGCCGTGAACGGGTCCGCCCGTGACCCGAAACCAAGGATTTTTTGACGAAATGACACTGACCAAAGAGAACAAGGCCGAACTGATCAGCAAGTACGGGAAGTCCGAGGGCGACACCGGATCGACCGAAGTCCAGGTGGCCCTGCTTACCGAACGCATCAACGAACTCACCGGCCATCTGCGCGAGCACGGCAAGGATCACCATTCCCGCCGCGGCCTGCTGATGATGGTCGGCAAGCGCCGCCGTCTGCTGCGTTACCTCGAACGGACCGACGTCGAGCGCTACCGTGCCCTCGTCGCCGATCTCGGCCTGCGACATTGATCGAAGTCGGAGCAAAGGCTCCGGATTTCACGCTCCCTGACCACACCGGTCAGGAAGTCTCGCTGTCGGATTTCGCCGGCCGCCGGGTGCTGCTCGCCTTCTACCCGCTCGACTTCAGCCCGGTCTGCTCTGATCAGCTGGCGCTCTACAAGGACATCCAGTCCGACCTGGACGACGCCGAAGTCACCTTGCTCGGGGTGAGCGTCGATTCCGCCTTCGCCCACAAGGCGTTCCGCGACCAGCTCGGCATCGAAACCTCGCTGCTCGCGGATTTCGAGCCTAAGGGCGCCGTGGCTGATGCCTACGGCGCTTACCTCGGCGCAGCGGGCCACTCCAACCGTTCCCTGGTCCTGATCGGGCCCGACGGCGTGGTCGAATGGGTCCACGAGACCGCCACCCCGCTCGACATCCCGGGTCCCGACCTGATCGTCGAAGCAATCTCCTAAGTCGTGAGGGCGTCCTCTGCGCCCCGCAAACCCGCAGGACGATGGGGCGGCATGCGCCCATTTTCCGGTGAGGTTGAGTTTTCGGCCATATAGCGCTCCAGGCTTCAACTCACTGGTCACAGACCCCGGCCAGAATCCCGCTATTTGCGGCGGGAATGCGGGGCTGGCGTCCGGGCCTGTACCCTTGTGGGGATAAGGGAACGACAGTTCTAGAAGACGATGGCCGCCAACCGGGCGGCCGGAGGAAAAACGAATATTCCAATGAGTATTTTCGAAACGACTCGCGTTGAGACGCGGGTCGGCGACGCCGATATCTCCTTTGAGACCGGCAAGCTCGCCAAGCAGGCCAGCGGTTCCGTCGTAGTACGCAGCGGCGACACCATGGTCCTCTCGACCGCCACGATGGGTGGTCTCCGCGATGTGGACTTCCTGCCCCTGACCGTCGACGTCGAAGAGCGCATGTACGCCGCGGGCAAGATCCCCGGATCCTTCTTCCGTCGCGAAGGCCGCGCCGGCGAAAAGGCAACCCTGACCGCCCGCATGATCGACCGTCCGATCCGTCCGCTTTTCCCCAAGGGCTGGCATTACGAGACGCAGCTCGTGACCATCCCGATGTCGGTCGACCAGGAACACCCCTACGACATCCTCGCCATGAACGGCGCTTCCGCCGCCCTGGCAATCTCCGAGATTCCGGTCGCCAAGCACGTCGGTGCCGTCCGCATCGGCAAGCTCGACGGTGACTTCGTGATCAACCCGAATGAGGAAGACCACGAGAACCTCGATCTCGACCTGATCGTCGCCGGTACCGACGAAGCCATCCTGATGGTCGAAGCCGGCGCCAACGGCGTGACCGAGGCCGACATTCTCGACGCTCTTGACATCGCCCACGGTGAGATCAAGAAGATCACCGCCACGATCGAGGAACTGCGCCAGAAGGTTGGCAAGGAGAAGCTCGTCATCGAGGAACCGACCATCGATGAAGCGCTGCTCTCCGACATTCGTGCTTCGCACGGTCAGGCCCTGGTCGACGCGATCGCCACGACCGGCAAGCTTGAGCGCTACGAGGCGATCGCCAACGTCAAGGAAGCGGTGATCGAGCAGTACACCGCCGGGATTGCCGACGAGACCGAACTGACGGTTCGCACTTCCGAAGTCGGAACCGCTTTCGACGCGATCGAGAAGGACACGATCCGCAAGGCGATCGCCGTCGAAAAGAAGCGCCCCGACGGTCGCGCCCAGGACGAGATCCGTCCGATCGAGTGCGAAGTCGACATCTCGCCCCGCGTCCATGGTTCGGCTCTCTTCACCCGTGGTGAGACCCAGGTGCTCGGCAACGTGTCGCTCGGTACGACCCGGATGGACATGCGGGTCGACGGTCTCGGTCTCGAAACGACCAAGACTTTCTGGCACCACTACAACTTCCCGCCGTTCTCGGTGGGCGAGGCTGGCTTCATGCGCGGCCCGAAGCGCCGCGACATCGGTCACGGCGCCCTCGCCGAGCGCGCCCTGGCGCCTTCGGTCCCGGACCAGGAAGAGTTCCCGTACGTGATTCGCGCCGTCTCGGAAACTCTCGAGTCAAATGGCTCCTCGTCGATGGGTTCGGTCTGCGCCTCCTCGATGGCGATGCAGGCCGCCGGCATTCCGGTGACCGCTCCGGTCGCGGGTGTCGCCATGGGCCTGATCAAGGAAGGCGATGACTACATCGTCCTGACCGACATCGCCGGCGTCGAAGATCACCTCGGTGACATGGACTTCAAGGTCGCCGGTACCAGGGACGGCATCAACGCCCTCCAGATGGACATCAAGATCACCGGTGTCACCTTCGAGATCCTGACCGACGCGCTCGAGCAGGCCCGCAAGGGTCGCCTTTTCATCCTCGACAAGATGGCCGAAGCCATCGATGGTCCGCGCGAGCAGCTTTCGCCGCATGCCCCGCGCATCGAGTCGATCAAGATCGACCAGGAGAAGATCGGCGCGGTCATCGGCAAGGGTGGCGAGACCATCCGCGGTCTCTGCGAGGAGTTCGAGGCCGAGATCGACGTCGAAGACGACGGCACGATCCGGATCTACGCTCCGACCGGCACCCAGGTCGAGGACGCGGTTGCCCGCATCCAGTCGATGACCAAGGAAGCCGAAGTCGGCGACCGCTACACCGGAGCCAAGGTCGTCAAGACCACCACTTTCGGTGCCTTCGTCGAGCTGACCAAGGGCACCGACGGACTGCTCCACATCTCGAACGTCAAGCCCGGTGGCCGGGTTGAGACTGTCGAGGAGGTCCTCGAACAGGGCCAGGAGATCGACGTCACCGTGGCCGAAGTCGACCGCGAGCGTGGCCGGATCGGCCTGCGCCTGACCGACGACCCGGCGATCGCCGGCAAGAGCCCGGAGGAAATCGCAGCCCTCTCCGCCAATGGCGGAGGCGGCGGTGGTCGCGGCGGAGACCGCGGAGGTCGTGGCGGAGACCGCGAAGGCGGACGCCGCCGTCGCGACCGTGGCGACCGGGACCGCCGCTAGTCCAGCGGACCAGGCCTACACGTCAATGAGCATCGACGAACCGCGCCTCTCAGAGACCGCTGCCGGCGTCCGGGTGATCACCGAGGAAGTTCCCTCGGTGCGCTCGGTCGCCCTCGGACTCTGGGTCCGAACAGGTTCACGTGACGAGACCCCCGCCCAGGCGGGGGTCTCTCACTTTCTGGAACATCTGCTCTTCAAGGGCACCCCGAACTACTCGGCGATCGAGATCTCGGAGCGCTTCGATGGTCTCGGGGCCTCGTTCAACGCGGCAACCGGCAAGGAAACGACCCACCTTCACGCCCGGTTCCTCGACGAGCACACGAAGGATGTCTTCGACCTGCTCGGCGAGATGCTGCTCGAATCGACCTTCCCGGACATCGATTCCGAAAGGGATGTGGTGCTCGAGGAGATCGCGATGTACGAGGACGAGCCTTCGGACCGGGTGCACGATTACCTGGCCGACGCGATCTTCGGCGACACGCCGCTCGGCCGTCGCATCCTGGGCCGCTCGGAAGTGATCTCGGGCATTCCCGTACCGGACATCGCCGCCTATCACCGGGCCCGCTACTCGGCCGGCAACATCGTCGTCGCTGCCGCCGGCAACGTCGACCACGATCAGACCCACGCGCTGGCCGAGGCGCTGAGGCCGGGGCAGGGGAGCGGGGAAGAGACCCTGGTCCCGCAGACCCCCGACCCGACCGGGAGACTCGAGTTCGCGGTCAAGGACACCGAGCAGTACCACGTGTGCATCGGTGCCCCGGGCATCAACCGGTCCGACGAGCGCCGCTTCGTGCTCGCCGTGCTCGACTCGATCCTCGGCGGTTCCAGCTCTTCGCGACTGTTCATCGAAGTCCGGGAGAAACGTGGTCTGGCCTACTCGGTGGGCACCTACTCCGAACAGTTCACCGACACCGGTGTCGTTGCGACCTACGTCGGAACCCGGGAGGACAACGTCGAGGAGGCCTGTGAAGTGATCGGAAACGAACTGAAGAAGATCCAGTGCGAGCCGGTGACCGCCGACGAACTCGCCCGGGCCAAGGAGCACGTAAAGGGCAGGCTCGTCCTCTCCGGCGAATCGACTGCCGCCCGTATGGCCCGGATCGCCCGGGCCACGCTTCATGACATTCCGCTGCTCAGCCTTGACGAGATGCTGGCCAGGGTCGATGCTGTGTCGGTGGAGGATGTCTCGAACCTCGCGGCCGAGCTTTACGCGGAGGATCGCCTTTCGGCGGCCGCGGTCGGCCGTGACGGTGATCGATTCCGTTCCGCTATCGAACCGGTAAGTGGAGCTCTCGCCGCATGATCAGAGTCGGCGTTGCCGGTGCGGCCGGCCGGATGGGGGCAACCGTCTGTGGAGCGGTCGAGGAGGCGGACGGTTTGGAGCTGGCCGGAAAGGCCGATCCGGCTCTCGGCACGGAGCTGAAGGACATCCTCGGCGAAGTTGACGTGGTGGTCGAATTCACCACCCCGGACACGTCGCTTGCCAACTCGATCGCCTGTCTCGAGGCCGGAGTCCACGTGGTGGTGGGAGCTACCGGATTCGATCTCGACGCCTTGAAGGATGCGGCCGAGAATTCCGGCACCGGGGCCAACTGCTTTGTCGCGCCGAACTTCGCGATCGGGGCCGTGCTCCTGATGGAGCTCTCCCAGAAGGCCGCGAAACACATGCCCGAGTGCGAGATCATCGAGCTCCATCACGACCAGAAGCTCGACGCCCCGTCGGGGACCGCGAAACGGACCGAGGAGCTGATCACCGCCGCCGGTGGCAACGTCCACCAGCCGATCCATTCGGTTCGCCTTCCCGGGCTGGTCGCCCATCAGGAGGTTCTTTTCGGCGGCACGGGGCAGACCCTCTCGATCCGTCACGACAGCATCGACCGTTCTTCGTTCATGCCGGGAGTGGTGCTCTCGGTACGCAAGGTGGGCCAACTCGAAGACCGTTTCACGGTCGGACTGGAGAAACTGCTTTGACTGATGTCGTAGCACTTGACGCGACTGGCCAGGCCGAACTGGTCGCCAATAAAGACGTTTCGCCGCAGGAGCTGGTCGCCGGCGCGATCGAAAGGGCAGAGAAGCTCAATCCCGAGCTGAACGCGATCTGCTCCCCGCTCTTTGAGGAAGCCACCGAAGCTGCCGCCGGTGATCTCCCCGACGGCCCCTTCAGGGGCGTTCCCTTCCTGTTCAAGGACCTCGGAGCGGGTCTGGCCGGACAGCCGATGTACATGGGCAACCGGGTACTCAAGGAGATCGGCATGAAGATGCCGTACGACACCCATCTCGGCAGCCGCTTCCGTGATGCCGGCCTGGTCACCCTGGGCCGGACCTCGACCCCGGAGCTCGGCATCCTGCCGACCACCGAACCGGAACTGAATGACGGGCCGACCAGGAACCCCTGGGATACGACCCGCTCTAGCGGCGGTTCATCGGGCGGTTCGGCCGCCGCGGTGGCGGCCGGGATCGTGCCGATCGCTCACGCGTCCGATGGCGGCGGTTCGATCCGCATCCCGGCCAGCGAGTGCGGCCTGGTCGGTCTCAAGTCAAGCCGGGCCCGGGTCTCCTCCGGTCCAGTCATGGGAGATTCGATGTCCGGGCTGACCACCGAACTCGTGGTCGCACACTCGGTTCGTGACGTCGCCACGATGCTGGACTGGGTTCACGGACCGACGCCGGGCGACCCCTACGGCTGCCCGCCACCGCTCCGGCCCTATGCGGAAGAGGTGACGGCCGGTACGCAGCCGCTCAAAATCGCTCTCCTGACCGATTCGCTCACCGGTGACCCGCTCCAGCCGGCTGTAGTCGAAGCGGCCCGTGAAAGCGCCAGGAAGCTCGAGGACCTGGGTCACGAGGTGACCGAATTCGAGCTTCCGGATGCCGGCGAGCCGGAGTCGCTCTACCAGACCTTCATCACCCGCTGGGCTGCCGGCATGAGCCAGACCGCCGACACGCTGGGTCTGATCATCGGCCGGCCGCTGACCGCGGACGATGTCGAACCCCTGACCTGGGCCTTGATTCAGAAGGGGCGGACCGAAGGCGGAGCCGAGTACCTCGCCGCCGTGGCCCAGCACCAGCTGATCGCTCGGCTGATCGCCGGCGTGATGATCGACGGCCAGTTCGATCTGATCATGACACCGACCCTCGCCACGATCCCGCCGAAGCTTGGTCACTTCGACCAGCACGGAGATGATCCGATGGACGCGATGCTCAAGGCTCGTGAGATCGCGACCTTTACCGGCATCTTCAACGCTACCGGCCAGCCGGCCATATCGCTACCACTCGAGACCAGTGCGGAAGGGCTTCCGATTGGAATCCAGTTCGTCGCCCCGATGTGGCGGGAAGACCTGCTGATCCAGCTCTCCGGTGAACTGGAGCGTGCGCATCCTTGGATCGACCGGCGGGCGCCGGGAGTTCTCGACTAGGCTGCTTTCGTGACTGAATTTCGCGGTGTAATCACGGCCATGGCCACGGCTTTCCATCCCGACGGAGAAATCGACGTCGAGGGGACTCGAAAGCTCGCGGCTCACCTGGTCGAGAACGGCTCTCATGGCCTGGTCGTTGCCGGTACGACCGGTGAATCCCCGACTCTGGAGGACGACGAGAAGGTCTCCCTGCTGAAAGGCGTGCGGTCTGAAGTCGGCGACGAAGTGCCGATCATCCTCGGGACCGGATCGAACGACACCCGCCACTCGGTCGAACTGACCAGGATGGCGGTCGACGCGGGGGCGAATGCCGGCCTGATCGTTACTCCCTATTACAACCGTCCCAACCGGGCCGGGATCATCGGCCATTTCTCGGCGATCGCCGAGGCCAACCCCGGTTTCCCGCTGATCGCCTACAACATTCCGGCGCGAACCGGGGTGAACATGCCCGCCGACCTGCTGGCCGAACTGGGAAAGATCCCCGAAGTCGTCGCGGTCAAGCAGGCCAACGACGACGATCTGGGGCCGATCGACGGTCTCGACGTGCTGGCCGGCAACGACGTTGCTTTTCTGCCGACCCTGAAGTTCGGAGGAGTCGGAGGGATCCTCGTCGCTTCACACCTCGACGGCGGGCGCATGCGCACGATCTGGGATCTGTGGCAGGAGGGACGGCATGACGAAGCTGAGGCCCTCGACAACCAGCTCCAGCCGCTTTACGAAGCGATGGGTGTCGTGGTGAATCCGATTCCGGTCAAGGCCGCTCTGGCGAGTCGCGGTCTGCTCGCTCCAACCATGCGACTGCCGATGGTCGAAGCGACAGACGCCGAACGCGACGCGATAGAGGAACTTCTGGCCACGGCCGGGGTGCCCGCAGCATGAGCCGGGATCAGATCAAGCTCCTGCCCCTGGGTGGGCTGGGGGAAATCGGCAAGAACATGATGGTGGTCGAGTACCGCGGCAAGATCGTGGTGATCGACACCGGGCTGATGTTCCCGACCCCCGACATGCTCGGGATCGATCTCGTGTTGCCGGACTTCGAGTATCTGCGCGACCGTATCGACGACATCGAGGCGATCGTCCTCACTCACGGCCACGAGGACCACGTCGGTGCCCTGCCTTACGTCCTGCGGGAGATCGGCTTCCCGAAGGTGATTTACGGCGGCATGCTGACGGTCGGCATGGTCCGCTCGAAACTGGACGAGCACAAGCTCGGGGCGGCACCGCTGACCGAACTGCCGGCCGGACAGGTCGTCCAGGCCGGGCCGTTCGAGCTCGAGCTGGTTCACCTCTCGCACTCGATTCCCGACATGCGTGGTGTGATCATCGGCACCGACATCGGCAAGATCTTCATGACCGGTGACTACAAGTTCGACCAGACCCCGGTCGACGGTCGCCCGGCTGACGTCGCCCGGCTCGCCGCCCTCGGTGACGAAGGACTGCTGTTGCTCTGCGGTGACTCGACCAACGCCGACCGGCCGGGAGTCTCTCCCTCCGAGTCCAGCGTCGGACCGGCCCTGTACGACACTTTCTCCCGTTGCGAGGGGCGAATCATCGTCACCTCGTTCGCCTCGAATATCCACCGGGTCCAGCAGGTGATCGACGCCGCCGAGCGACTCGACCGCAAGGTCGCGCTGGTTGGCCGGTCGATGCGCAAGAACTTCAACATTGCCTCCAACCTCGGGATGGCCAACGCCCCCGAAGGTATGTTGATCCAGCCCCGTGAGATCGAGGATTACCCGGACGAGCGGATCGTCGTGATCTCGACGGGGTCCCAGGGTGAACCCTTCTCGGCCCTCCGGCGGATGGCCAACAACGACCACCGGGACGTCGAGCTTCATTCCGGCGACACGGTTGTTTTCTCGGCCACGCCGGTGCCCGGCAACGAGCGTGCGGTCAACGAGACGATCGACCGGATCTACGAGCTCGGGGCCAGTGTCATCACCCCTAAGGACGCGCCAATCCACGCCTCGGGCCACGGGTACCGGGAAGAAATCAAGATGATGCTCAACCTGACCCGGCCCAAGTACGTGATGCCGGTCCACGGTGATTTCCAGCGGATCAGACTTCATTCGGAACTGGCCCAGTCGGTCGGCGTGCCGGAGGAGAACATCTTCCGCAACCACAACGGCCAGGCCCTGCTGGTCGGACCCGACGGAGCGGAACTCACCGAAGAGACGGCCGGCGGCGTGATCTATGTCGATGGGGTGGAACTTTCGGACCCGAACGACGCCACACTTCGTGACCGTCGCACGATCTCCGCGGACGGCATCGTCATCGTCGTCGCCACGATCGCCGAGGACGACGGTGAGGTGGTCTCCGACCCCGAGGTGATCGCCCGCGGCGTTCCCGGAATCGACGAGGATGCCGAGCTGCTCGATGACCTCCACGACCTGATTGAGGACTCGCTCGAACGGGCAGCCGATGCCAAGGTCAAAGACCACGACCTGGTCCAGCAGGACCTTCACGACGCGGTCGCAGGCTTCTTCCACAAGCGCCTCAAGCGCCGCCCGATGGTCGTCCCCGTAGTAGTCGAAGTCTGACCCCGTAGCGTTATCGAGGGTGCGGGACGGTGGTGTTCCCCGAAAACCGTCGCTGCGCTCCTCATTCCGGAGGTTTTCGGGGAACACCCCCGACCCGAACCCTAGGAACCCTCCGGCCAGCCAACCCGACCCCACGGCTACCCGACTCCGGCTGGGCCATGTGGTGAAGCAGGATTGCGACCGATTCGGGAGCAAAGCTGCTTCGCCATCCGAGGCTTCGAAGGCAGAGCCCGATCATCCATTCATGGATGTCGTGATCGGGCGAGTTGAGCTGGGAGGCGGAGCGAGGCTCGCCGACTACTAATGAAATCGGGCGGGTTGATCATGGACGCGGAGCGAAGCTCGCGGACTGCAGTTATGCCCGTTAACGACAGAGGGCCCGTTGGGCCTGGGGGAGGGAGATGGCTCAACGGACCGCTCTGTAAGAAGCGAAGCCGCCGGGGCAGTCTGGGGGAGATCCCCGGCGGCTTCATGTGTCTCGTCCGCTAGGAAAGATAGGTCGGGGGCCTAAAAAGGCCCTAAAGCCTGCTTAACGGTTTCCTTGAGTTTCGAGGGGTGCCGGTTCGGCGCTCTTCGCGGCGGGAATTCGGATCACGAACGATGCCCCGCCCTGCGGTGAGTTGCCGACCGATGCGGTGCCCCCGTGACTGCGGGCGATCACCCTGACGATCGAGAGTCCAAGCCCCGTGCCCTTGCCTTTGGCACGGTCTCCGGGGCCGTCGTGGCGGACGAAGCGATCGAAGATGGTCGGCCACATGTCCTCGGGGATGCCGGGGCCGTCGTCTTCGACCCTGATCTCGGCCGTCGCTCCATCCTGCCGGCTGGTCACAGTGATCGTGCTGCCTTCCGGGGTGTGGCGGATCGCATTGTCGACCAGGTTGAGAATCACCCGGTGAAGCTCGTCTCCGTTGCCGTTCACGATGACCGGTTCGGCCGCTTCGATCACGATCTGGTGGTTGTCGGAGAGGGGACGGAGCTCGTCGGCGACGTTGCCGGCGATCTCGGTCAGGTTGCAGTCAGACCGGTCGCCAGCCCGTCCGGCATCGGCTTTCGCAAGAAGCTGGAGGTCGGCGACAAGGCGGGTCATCCGCTCCGAGGAACGGAGGGCCGATTCGACCGATTCGAGTTGGAACTCGTGCCCGTTACCCGAGGTGGGCTTGCGGAGCGAGTCTTCGAGCAGTTCGAGGTTGGCCAGCACGCTGGTCAGCGGCGTCCGCAGCTCATGCGAGGCGTCAGCAACGAACTCCCGTTGCCTGGCCAGCGACTGTTCCCGCTCCGAGCGGGCGATCGAAAGCTCGTGGAGCATGTCATTGAAGGTGCGGGTCAACTCTGCCACTTCGTCGTCGCCCTCGGGCTCGGCCAGGGTCACGTCGGGGTCTCGGGTCCGGGCGATCTGTCCTGCCGCCGAGGTCAGGGTCGAAACGGGGCGCATCGCCCGTCGCGCCAGGATCACGCTGCCGAGAGCCGCCAGCAGGGTGGCACCGAGGGTGCCGGCGAGAATCGAGATCCAGATCCGCCCGATCGAAGCGTCGAGGCGATCCATCGGACGGCCGTAACGGACCAGGGCGTAGGCGTAGGACGGATCATCGGGCGGGGTGACGATCGCCGTGGCCACCTGCCACCCGTCCGAGGTCGACATCCCGGGCCCGGTCGGATCGCCGAGGTCGTGGGTGTTCGGGGGGCGGTAGCGGACCGAGTTGGCGGTCAGGGTGAGGTCGGCGGCACCGTTGACCGAGGCGAGCAGATTGTTGAGGATCGCCTCGTTGCCGTAGTAGGCGGGGGTGATCAGGTCCCGGTCGCGGATCTCGGCGGCAAGCTCTTCGACCTTGGCCCGAGTGTCGGCTTCGTAGTTCTCGCGGAGCTGGTTGGTGGTGATCTGACCGACCGCCAGACCGAAGGCGACCAGGATCACGAAGGTGATGCCGGATGAGACCGCAGCGATCTTCCACTGGATCGGCCAGTGCGGTGGCCACTTCCGCGACCGGCGCATCCGACTGATCAGGCTGGTATCTGCCCGGTTCATCAGGCCTTTATTACGTAGCCGGCTCCGCGCTTGGTGTGGAGGATGCGGGGTTCGCCGCCTTCCTCGAGTTTGCGGCGGAGGTTGGAGATGAAGACGTCGATGGTGTTCGTCTCATCGAGCGGGTCGTATCCCCAGACCTCTTCCAGAAGGCGTTCGCGCGAAATCACGAGGCGCTGGTTGCGCATCAGATATTCGAGCAGTTCGAACTCGCGTTTGGTCAGTTCGACTTCGCGGTCCCCGCGCATCGCTTCCTGGGAATCAGGGTTGAGGCGAAGGTCACCGACCGTCAACATGGCCGACCCACGCGGCGGGCGGCGCCGGAGCAGGGCCCGGATGCGGGCGAGAAGCTCTTCCCGGTTGTAAGGCTTCTCGAGGTAGTCGTCAGCGCCGCTGTCGAGCCCGGTCACCCTGTTCTCGGCGCCGTCCCTCGCGGTCAGCATGAGAATCGGGAGATCGGTGCTGTTCTCGCGCAGGCGGGAGCAGACCTCGAGGCCGTCCATGTCGGGTAGGCCCAGGTCGAGTACGACCAGATCGGGCAGGAACTCGTTCGAAATCAGCAGGCCGGATCCACCGTCCTCGCTGGCTCGCACCTCATATCCCTCGGCCCTTAGCGTGCGCCTGAGAACGTCCACGATTTCCTCGTCGTCCTCGATGACGAGAATGCGCCCGCCGCTCTGTTCCTCATCCACCATGGGCGGAATTCTAAGCCAGCCGGGCTCAGGGAAGGGTAAACCGGGTTTTCGTTGAAAGGAAAGCCATGTTCGTACGTTCAGTCCGGCGCGGCTCTGATCGGCGCCCGTCGCGCGGCGCCTCGAAGCAGACCGCCAAGGCCGACAAGCCGACCAGGGAACCACTCCGCCAGCATCACCTCGACCTGATCGGTCTCGGCTGCATCCTGCTCGGGATCTACCTCGTTTTCGTGCTCTATTTCGGCTGGAACGGGGGTCGGGTCGGATCCGGCATGAGCGACGGCCTGATGTACCTCTTCGGACTGGTCGCATACCTCGCGCCGATCGCCCTTTTCGCCGCCGGCGCAATGGCGATCTTCCGGCCCGCGGTTCCCACGACCCGCCCGCTTCGGACCGGAGCGGCGATCCTCTTCGCTGGCATGCTGCTGGCATTCGCGGGGGGAACTTTCGGACTCGGAGGCGGCCGTCCCGACCGGATCACATATTTTGACCCGGGCTGGTTCCCCGATCACGGCGGACTGTTCGGCGAATCGCTCTACTGGGCGTTCGCCAGCACCCTCCAGCCGTTCGGTGCCCACCTCTTCGCAATTTTCGCGCTGATCGCAGGAGTGCTCCTGTTGACCGGGATGACCGTTGCCACGGTGCTTGGCCGGAGTGGCAAGGCGGTGAAGAAAGCAGGGACGACCTCGGTCGAGAAGACCAGGACCTTCGCCCGGACCGCGATCCTCCACGACGAAAAGGACCCCGGCGTGACCGAAGCGATCGTCGATCCGATTCCCGTCGGCGAAGAGCCAACGGTCACGATCGGCAGCGCCGACTCGACCGACGAAATGGAGCTACCCGGCCAGGAAGCTGCTCCCGCATCGCCCTTCGCGGTCGACATCTGGGCTGACGAGAACGGGGAACCGGGAGTTTCCGACAAGACCGAACGTCTCGAGCCGATCGATATCTTCGCCGAGGGTGGGGCACATGCGGCAATTACCGGTTCCGGTCCCGGCACCGCTGTAGTCGAGCCCGGTTCCGACGACGGAAGCGGATCTGACGGCGATGATGGCAATTCGGTCTTCAGTGACGATTTCGAAGAGGAGCTCAAACAGCTCGAAGAGGAGTTCGACGAGGCGCCGGAGCCCGAACCCGACCCTGAACCTGAACCCGAGCCGGTCGCCGAGCCCGCTCAGGGGGGCAAGGAAGAACAGCTTTCGCTGACGCCACAGGGCGAGAAGCGCGGCGCGACTCTCTCCGAGGAGATCACCTACCGGCCGCCCCCGTTCAAGGTCCTTGAGAAAGGCCAGAAGGGCGGAGGTCCCGATCCGGCCGAGCAGAAGGAACTTGCGCGCAAACTGGTCGAGACTCTCGGGCACTTCGGGGTCGAGGCAAAGGTTGTGGGCGTGGTCACCGGACCGCATGTCTCGCGTTTCGAGCTTCAGCTCGCCCCCGGGACCAAGGTCAAGAAGGTTTCCGAACTGGCCAACGACCTCGCCTACGCGCTCGCTTCAACCGACATCCGGATCCTGGCTCCGATCCCGGGCAAGCAGGCGGTCGGCGTCGAGGTGCCCAACTCGAGCCGCAACATGGTGCGCCTCGGAGACATCTATGGCAAGCCGAAGGAGAAGGACTCACCGCTCCTGGCATGGCTCGGTAAGGGAATCGACGGCAAGGCCGTGTCGACCGACCTCGCGAAGATGCCCCACGTGCTGGTCGCCGGCACGACCGGATCGGGCAAGTCGGGCTGCGTAAACGCGGTGCTTTCGTCCATCCTCATGCGCTCCTCGCCGAACGAGGTTCGCCTGGTGCTGGTCGATCCAAAGCAGGTCGAGCTGAACCATTACGAGGCGGTCCCGCATCTGTTGACCCCGGTGGTCACCAATCCGAAGCTGGCCGCCAACGTGCTGAATAACCTGATCGCCGAGATGGAGACACGGTACGGCCTGATGAAGGAAGCCCGGGCGAGAAACATCGAGGACTACAACAAGGCCAAGACCGCCGAAGGCGAGCCACGCCTGCCGTACATCCTCTGCGTGATCGACGAGCTGGCCGACCTGATGATGGTCGCTCCGGCCGACGTCGAGGCCTCGATCATCCGGCTCGCCCAGAAGTCGAGGGCAACCGGTATTCACCTGCTGCTCGCCACCCAGCGGCCTTCGACCGACATCATCACCGGCACGATCAAGGTCAACATTCCTTCGCGAATCGCTTTTGCCGTCTCATCCCAGACCGACTCCCGGGTCATCCTCGACCAGGGCGGCGCCGAATCACTGCTCGGCCAGGGCGACATGCTCTTCCGGGGGCCGGGCACCTCGAAGCTGGCCCGCATCCAGGGCGCTTTCGTGACCGAGGAAGAGATCGCGCGGATCACCGAGTTCTGGGCGGCCCAGGGCGAGCCAGAGTTCGAACAGGAACTGTTGAGCGAACCGGAGACCATGCAGGAAGAGACCTCGGACAGCGAGTTCGATCCGGACCAGGACGATCTGCTGAACGAAGCGATCATGCTGGTCGTCGAAACCGAGACCGCTTCGGTCTCGATGATCCAGCGCCGCCTCAGGGTCGGCTACACACGGGCCGGCCGTCTGATCGACATGCTCGAACGCCGCGGCGTGATTTCCGGCTACGAGGGGTCGAAGCCCCGACAGGTCCTGATCACCCATGCCGATCTTCCGCGCGTGCTTGGTGGTGCCAATGCCGGGGAGGACGGGGCGGAAGAAGCTGCGGCCGAACCGGCCACCAAGGTTCCCGCCGACGTGCTCGAAACGACCACCCCGGAAGACTCCGAAGAGTCTTGAGTCCCGGTCTGGCCCTGCGGCTGTAGGGTCAGGCCGTGGGTTCAGACGAGGAGATATTCAGGCCGGGAAGCAGCTCCGACGGGGAAGTCCGAGCGGGCATCCTGGTGACCGGTACCGAGGTGCTCACTGCGACGATTCGTGACGAGAACGGACCCTGGCTCTCCGAGCAGTTGAGCGGAATCGGGGTCGAACTCGTCGAGATCCTCGTGGTCGCCGACCACCCTGGCGACCTGCTGAGCGGACTCGAACACATGAAGTCGATCGGGATCGACCTGATCATCACCACCGGTGGGCTCGGCCCGACCGCCGATGACCTGACGGCCGAGGTGGTGGCGGCCTTCTGCGGCCGGGAGATGGAACTCGATGAAGAGATGGAGGCGAAGATTGCCGCGATCCTCGCCCGCTTCGCGGCCAGCGCGAAACTCGACCTGAGCGCTGATGCCCTGAACGAGGCGAACCGCAAGCAGGCGATGATTCCGGTTGGCGCGGTCGCGCTCGATCCGGTCGGCACGGCTCCCGGCCTGATCGTTCCCGGCCAGTATGAGTCTGACCCGCTGGTTCTGGTGCTGCCGGGCCCCCCGCGAGAACTGCGTCCGATGTGGGAGGCAGCGCAGGGAACGCCAGAACTGCGCGAGGTCCTGGACCGGGCGACCCAACTCGAGAAGTACCGGCTGCGGATGTTCGGCACACCGGAATCGGAGCTGGCGATGAGCCTGAGGGAGATCGAGAAGGGTGGTCTCCCATTCGACGGTCTCGAGATCACGACCTGCCTTCGCAAGGGCGAAGTGGAGGTCGACGTCCGGTACCGCGAGGCGGCGTCCGGCGCCGCCGAGCAGCTCAAGGAAGAACTTCGGCAGCGACACGAACGCTCCCTTTACAGCCTTGATGGCCGCACCGTGGATGAGGTGGTGGCGGGTCTGCTCGCCGGACGAAGGCTGGGGCTGGCGGAATCATGCAGTGCCGGACTGCTCGCGGCGCGGATCACGGATGTGCCGGGCTCGTCGGAATACTTCGCGGGCGGGGTCGTTTCCTACTCGAACGAGGCCAAACGTGACCTGCTGGGGGTCGACCAGGGACTGCTGGACGAGTTCGGCGCGGTTTCGGCCGAGGTGGCCGAAGCGATGGCGATCGGTGCTCTGGAGAGATTCGATGCAGACGTCGCGGTGGCAATAACCGGTATTGCCGGACCGGGCGGTGGCAGCGACGAGAAGCCGGTCGGTCTGGTCCACTTCAACGTCCGGACCTCCGAAGGCGGGGTCAGGACGGCTGCGCCGGTCATTCCGGGCGGGCGCCGGGACATCCGGGAGAGATCGGCCCTGGTCGCAATGCATCTCCTGCGGGAGATGCTTTCTTAACTGCAGTCGGCGAGCTTCGCTCCGCCTCCCTGTTCAACCCGCCCGATCACTTCATCCATGAATGGATGATCGGGCTCTGTCCTCAGTCGGCGAGATTCGCTCCGCCTCCCTGTTCCACCCGGCGACCCAAGGAGACATATAGGTGATGGGTCGGCTCTGCCGGTGGTGCTTCGGTGTGGTGTCCTCTGTGGATGTCAGGATTTGGTCACGGATGCTTGGCGGAATTGTTGCTCCTGTTGCACACTTTTGAGTCTTTTTCGGGCAGGTTTGGTGCCGTGAAGCGGTGTTCCAAAGATCCGTCCGAAGCAGGACTTACTGTTCCAAAAACGAACTTGTGTTCGTGTCCATCCGGGCACGAACGGACCAACGATCTGCCCGACAGGGCGGCGGCGAGGTGAATCAGATGAGCGACAAGAGAATCAATGACCTGGAGCCGGCCACCGAGAAGGAGGCCAAGGCCAGAGCCGCTGCCCTCGATGCGGCACAGCGCCAGATCGAAAAGGACTTCGGTGCCGGGTCACTGATGAAGTTGGGCGACCAGGCTTCGGTGAACGTCGATGCGATCTCGACCGGCGCCCTGCCGCTGGACATCGCACTGGGTGTCGGCGGCATCCCGCGGGGTCGGATCGTCGAGATATACGGTCCGGAATCCTCCGGTAAGACGACCCTTGTCTACCACGTGATCGCCGAGGCCCAGAAGCGCGGCGGAGTCTGTGCCTTCGTCGACGCCGAACACGCGATCGACCCCGTGTATGCCCGGCGGATCGGCGTCAACACCGACGAACTGCTGGTTTCACAGCCCGACTACGGCGAGCAGGCGCTCGAAATCGTCGACGTCCTGACCCGTTCCGGTGCAGTCGACGTGGTTGCGATCGACTCGGTTGCCGCCCTGACCCCGCGGGCAGAACTCGAAGGCCAGATGGGCGACGTAACCGTCGGCCTCCAGGCCAGGCTGATGTCCCAGGCTCTGCGGAAACTGGCCGGCAACCTCAACCGGGCCAACACCCTCTGCCTGTTCACCAACCAGATCCGCGAGAAGATCGGCGTTTCCTTCGGTTCGCCGGAGACCCAGCCGGGTGGCCGGGCGCTGAAGTTCTACTCCTCGCAGCGGCTCGACATCCGGCGGATCGAGACCCTCAAGGACGGCACCGAAGCGGTGGCCAACCGGGTGCGGGTCAAGGTCGTCAAGAACAAGGTGGCGGCGCCGTTCAAACAGGCCGAGTTCGATATCGAGTACGGCCTTGGCATCTCCCGCGAGGGCAGCCTGATCGACCTCGGCATCGAACATGACCTGGTCCAGAAGTCCGGCTCGTTCTTCTCCTACGGCGAGACCCGGCTCGGTCAGGGCCGCAACAACTCGAAGCAGTTCCTGGCCGAAAACCCGGACATCGCCCTGGAGATCGAGACCCGCATCCTCAACAAGCTCGGGATTTCCCGAGACGGGTCGCCGATCGAAAGTTCGGCCCCGGAAGGGGTCGACGCCGAGACCGGTGAAGTGATCGAACCGGCCGCTGGGGCCGACCTCAAGGCGGCCTAGGAGCCTTCCGCCCGGCGGCGTCAGCGGGCGCCGCTGGGCCAATTTCTCATGGC
>JAEZIQ010000078.1 GCA_023436605.1 Actinomycetes bacterium
CCTCGTTGAAGCCGGCGCCGAGTTCACCTTCCGCGGCGGCAACCAGACGCTCGAAACCGAGTTCGTTCGCGCTTTCGGCGATCGCCTTGGCGGCCGCCTTGACAAAACGGCTACGCCATTCGTCCACCCGGCCGTCGTAGGCCGAGACGTTCGACACTCCCCCGCCACCGACCGTGCCCTGCGGCCGGGCCGGGCCGCGGTACTCGTGCCAGTCGCCCAGTTCGAGGTCGAAGGTCGATTCCTCGAGATCCTTGACTCTGCCGTCCCACCACTCGAGCAGCCGGATGCGGTCACCGCTGAGCAGGACCAGGCCGGTTCGCTGCCCGCGGTCGATCACGTCGAGCATCGGCCAGACCACCGGGCCTGCATCGACGGTGACGTAGTCCTGACGCACCGGGATCTGGAAAGTCGTAAAGGAATTGACGCTGCCGCCAGCACCCAGGAAGAGGGCGACGCTGCGGCCGCGGTCGGCCGCCGACGCTGAAGTGATCCGCCTCTCGGCCTCCGCGCACAGCTTCTTCACGGTCTGTTCCTTGCCGTGGTTGCCTTCGTGAAACCCGCATGCGTGGGCGAGGCCGTTCTT
This sequence comes from Actinomycetes bacterium, assembly GCA_023436605.1. Taxonomy (GTDB): domain Bacteria; phylum Actinomycetota; class Thermoleophilia; order Solirubrobacterales; family 70-9; genus 67-14. Next base: position 584 of record JAEZIQ010000078.1, read on the forward strand.
CAGGGCGATCGCCCAGGCCGGCGTCTCGCTGCTGTTCGCCGGATCCCGTGGGTCCGTCCGGCAGAAGACCGAAAGCACCGGGCCCTCGGACTCCCTGTCGATCAGTTCCCGAAGCTCCTCGATCCTCGTCTGGTTCTTCATGGTCTGATCAAATCAAACCCGAAGAACCCCGTTGCAAAACCTTGATCAGTTTTCTTCCGGTGCCTCTTCGTTTTCTGGAGTCTCGATCTCGTAAAGGCTTTCCCGGGCGACCTCCCGGCCGCGGGAGGTCCAGAGGCGGATTTCGAGATAGGCGTCGTCGCCGTAATTCTTCAGCGCGTCCGGAGCGATCAGAGTGAAGCGGTCGGCTTTGCCCCCCTGACCACCGAAGAGCGGGTCCTGGTCGACCGTGACTTCGTCGAGTTCGGCGGTCACGGCGAAAGCGTCGCGGACCAGGGAGCGACCCCAGACCAACGTCATCGACGCTTCGCGACCCTGCTCACCATGCCAGGTGCCGATCACTTCGTCCGAGATGTCGATCGTCCAATCCGGGTTGTCGGCCGCGACTACGTCGGTGAAATCGGCCGAGGCCCTGAAGTCGGAGGGGTCGCCACCTTCGGGCTGAATGAAGCTGACGAAACCGAAGAGTTCGATCGGTTCGGGCTCGCCGCCCTCTTCCATGACCGCCTCGCTGTCGGCGGATACGGGGACCCAGACCCGCCCGCTCCAGGCCCGTTCGGGAAACCAGGTGAACTCGTCGGGGATCCGGGTTCCCTCCGGCAGGTCTTCGATCTCCGCGCAGGCTGCCTTGAACGCCGTTGCGAGGCGTTCGGCGAAACGGCCGTGGGGGATGCCGTGGCGCGAGGCATCGGCGACGAAGCGGGGAAAGGGTCGATTGTCGATCGGCATCGGAGCAGCCTATCCCGACAGCCGCATCTCGCTGCGCTAGATCACTTCACGGAGGGAGTTGGCGGCGGTTTCGGGGGTAACGATGTTGATGTCGACGCCGGTCGCCATTTCGAAAGCCGAAGCGGGTTCGAGGCGGGGGATCAGGTCGAGATGCCAGTGGAAATGCTCAACGCCCCGGGGTGCGGTCCTGACCCAGAGATTGAGCTGACACGGATTGCCGAAAAGGTCGGTCAAAGCCCGGACGGCGCGGCCCAGCATCGCGGCACCGCCCTCGTCCTCTTCGAAGCGGGCGGTCGGCCGCCGCGGGATCAGCCGCATCTCGTAGGGGTGGCGGGAGGCCCAGGGACAGACCAGGGCGACCTCCTCATCGATCGCGACCAGACGCTCGCCCCGCCGAATCTCCTCACGGAGGATCTCGCCGAGCAGGCTCGCCCCGGCGGTGCGTTCGCGGTAGGCACCAACCCTTTCGCGCTCGCGGGCGACCGAAGGCGGCACGAACTCCATCGCCCCGAGCTGGGCGTGGCTGTGTTCGAGCGAAGCGCCCGAGTCGGGACCCTGGTTGAGAATCAGCTGGACGTATGCCGAATCCTGATTGGCCCGCATCCGGCTGCGCCAGGTGGCGACAGCCGCCGCGAGTGACTCTTCCTCCAACTCGGCCAGTGAAGCGAGATGGTGAGGTGAGTTGATGATCACCTCGTGGCTGCCATGGGCGGGGCGGGAAGAGAACATGTCCGGTTCCGAGCCCCGTCCCGAAGCGAGCAGCGGATCGGCCGGACTGGAGAAGGCACTTGATTCGGCCCCGGCCCGGTCGGCGACCTTGCGCTCGTTCTCGGCCCGGCCCTGGTCGCGGGGCAACACCGCCGGATAGAGGTTGGGAACCGTGCGGGTGACCCAGCCGGGAGTGTCCGCCTCTCCCCCGGCGGGACGGTCGGCCTCGACCTCGGGCGGCGTCGCCGTCTCGTTTCCTTCGCAAAACGGGCAACCCTGACGATCGTGCGGATGCCAGGCGCCGGGTTTGAAATCGTCGGGTCGCTCCGCCCGGCCCGGCGCGACCAGCACCCGGCCTCCGGTCAGCTGGTCGATTCTGACTTCAGGCGAGGCCAAAGTGTCGGTCAGCTGGCCGGTGGCAGATCACCCGGAGTCGTTCCCCCGACGGTCGGCTTGATCCCGCCGTCCGAGGCCTTGTCCGGGTTGCCGATGTTGCCGACCGCCTGCTGGAAGGCGGAGATCAGGTCCATCGGCAGCGGGAAGATCACGGTCGAGTTCTGGTTGCCACTGATCTCGAGCAGGGTCTGCAGGTAACGCAACTGGAGCGAAGCCGGGTTGCGACTGATGATGTCGGCTGCGTCGGTGAGCTTCTCGGCCGCCTGATACTCGCCCTCGGAGTTGATGATCTTGGCTCGCCGCTCACGCTCGGCCTCGGCCTGCCGGGCCATCGCCCGCTGCATTGCCTCGGGGATCTCGACGTCCTTGATCTCGACCGTGGTGACCTTCACGCCCCACGGCTCGGTCTGCTCGTCGATGATCTTCTGCAGCGACTCGTTGAGCCGTTCCCGCTCGGCCAGGATCTCGTCGAGTTCGGCTTTGCCGAGCACCGCACGGAGCGAAGTCTGGGAGATCTGCGAGGTCGCGATCAGGTAGTTCTCGACGTCGGTGATCGCCCGGTTTGCGTCGATCACCCGGAAGTAACAGACCGCGTTGACCGAGGTGGGAACGTTGTCGCGGGTGATCACTTCCTGCGGCGGGATGTTCAGGGTCACGGTTCGCAGGTCGATCTTGACCATGCGGTCGATGAAGGGAATCAGCAGGATCAGGCCCGGACCCTTCTGGTCGATCAGGCGGCCGAGCCGGAAGATGACACCGCGCTCGTACTCGCGAAGGATCTTGATCGCCGAGAACAGGACGATCAGGAAAAAGATCGCCAGGATCACCAGCAGGGTTCCAACGACAGCCATGTCTAATTCTCTCCTTGATTGATTTCAGTCTTGGGGGCAACGACCAGAGTGAGGCCCTGGATTTCGAGGACCGTGATCCGGTCACCAACCCCGAGTCGGGCGTCCGGATCCGCGAGCCGGGCCTGCCACAGGCCGCCGTCTACGAAGACCTGGCCGTCCGGTCTCAAGGGGACCCGCACGTCGCCGTCCATGCCGACCAGATCCTCTGGGCCGTATCTGACCGGAGCGTCCCTGGTCACGCTGGCTCGCTCGATCACGAACAGCATGAAGAGGCCAAGCACGACTGACCCGATCGCCACCGCGGCGATCGAAGTCGGGTCGGTGTCGCGGTCGAACATCCAGATGCCCGAGGCGACCAGGGCGACGACCCCGGCAATTGAAAGCGGGCGATAGGCGTGGAAAGCGACGGCCGCGATGAAAAGGGCGATCGCCAGGAGCAGCAGGCCCATACCGGCCGCCGTGGGCCCGATGTCTACCAGCCCGATCACACCGAATACCAGGGCGATGATCCCGAGGATCGCCGGGATGAATCCTCCCGGCGTGACCGCCTCGATACCGATCCCGGTCAGTCCGAGGATGACCAGAAGGTAAACGACTGTCGGATCGCTGATCTCCACGGTTCGAGCGTATCGGTCCTGCGCAGTCGGCAGGCCGGAACGTCACTCAGTCCGGTCTTCGAGGGCGTGGGCGCGAATGTCGGCGATCAGTTCTTCGTTGTTCGTATAGGGGCCGGACTTAGTGTAAGTCAACTCGCCGTCGGCGTTGAAGAAAGCGGTGGCGGGGAGACCGTGCGTCGCATCGAGTTCATGGGTAATCACCTCATCGGGATCCTTGTAACTCGGGTAGGGAACCTGATGGGTGGAGAGGAACGTTTCGGCGGCGTCATCGTTGTCGGCCGAGTTGACCCCGAGGAAACCGACCTTTCTGCCCATGTTGGCCGCCACCTGCTGGAAATGCGGGAACTCGGCCCGGCAGGGACCACACCACGAAGCCCAGATATTGACCACCGCAGGAAAGCCCCGGAGCGAGCTGATCCGCTTGTTGAAAGCCTCCGGGCCACCCGGCAGGAGCTCGTTGCCCTGTTCGTAAAGGGAGGCCAGAGGAGCCGGCGCCCCCGCCAACTTCTTTGCATAGTCGGGAGCCGGAGACGGCTCCTCACCTTCGCCTCCACAACCGGCGAGCAGAAGCCCGCCAAGCACAGTCAGGAGCAGGGTCAATAACAGAAGTTGTCGGTGAAACGCCGATTTCATGCAAGTAGTGATTAAATACAGGCGTCCGATCCGCCGCATCGCGGATCACGGAGGAAACCGACGACTGTCCGTCCAGCGTCGTCGTTGGGATCTTCAGTCACCTACTCATCCGGGCCGGGTGGATATCACGGGTTCGGAACACTTGCGAAGGCTAAGTTGGCCACGACTACTGCAGCACCCGCAACTTCTGCGGCGCCCTCAAAGAAAGACATCAAGCGCGCGTCCGAATTCGCGCGTGAACCACTCCTGCTGAATGGAGACGGGCCCGAGGCCCTGGTTCCGGGCACGGCCCGCCGTCGTGCCTTCGATTCCGCGATTGCCGAGCTCGATGCGGGCCGGACCGAGCCGTCGGTCGAGTGGCGCCGTAACTTCTCGCTGCTACTCGGTCTCGAGCGGCTGATCGGCGAAGAGCCGCCGACCCTCAAAGACGGGGCCGAACTCAACCCGCATCAGATCGATGCCCTGTCCGGAACCCTGACCGAGCTCCTGGCCGAGCAGCAGGTCAGCGCGATCGATGACGTCGAGACCCTCGAGGTACTCGAGGAGGAGGGGGACTCCGAAGCGCCGGATGCCGAACCCGCCGAGGATGAGGATTCGGAAGACGGCGAAGAAGCAGAGGGAGGCGAAGACGCCGAAGAGCTCGCCTCCGAAGTCCTGAACGAGATCGTCGACGAGGACGAGGAGCCCCAGGACTGGGAAGAGGCCTCCAGCGACAACGACCGCGAGGACGACGAAGTCGGGGAAGCTCCCGACGATCCCGGTGCCGCCCGCCGCTTCTGGTTCGAGCACGCGACCGGCGCCGGCAAGACCGTGGCGGCAGTCGGATTCATCGAGGCGACCCGCACCGGCGGTGTCCTGATCCTCACCCACCGTCGCAACCTGGTCGACCAGTTCATCGGCGAGATTTCAGACCGTGGGTACAAGGACCGTCTACGGCCGCCCCTGCTCGACGGGCGCGACGAGGCCGACGGGCCGGTCACGGTCGAGACCTACCAGTGGTTCGTCCGCAACGCGAAGCGGGTCTCCAACGCCTGCTCGGTGATCATCTGCGACGAGGCCCATACCGCCCTCGGCGAAAAGACCTCGGCCTGCATCCGCTCGATGCCCGGCCCGGTGTACATCGGCATGACCGCGACCGGGGCCCTGATCGCCCGCCATGTCGCGGACCTCTTCCCCACCCAGACCTCGCGCTTCGACCTCGCCCAGGCCGCCCGCCGCGGCGTGATCGCGCCGCTCCGCTGCCTGCGCATCCCGCCGGGACCGGGTGTCCGCACGATCGCCAAGGTGCCGCTCCGCAAGGGTGAGGTGGACCAGGACTTCGATCAGGAAGAACTGGCCAAGCTGCTCGACCAGGCGCCCTTCAACATGGCGATCGCCGACCTCTACAAGTCCCGCTTCCGCAAGGCCCCCGGGGTGCTCTACACGGCCGGCGTCCAGCACGCCAAGAACGTCGCTGCCGCCTTCCAGGAGTTCGGCATCAACGCGAAGGCGGTCTCCGGTGAGACCCCGAAGCGCGAGCTTTCCGACACCCTGGCCGCCTTCGAGCGAGGCGAGGTCGACGTGCTCTGCAACGCGCAGCTCCTGGCCGAAGGCTGGAACTCGCCCCGGGCGACCATCTGCATGCATCTGGCCCCGACCGCCTCGAAGCGGATCTACCAGCAGCGGGTCGGCCGAGTCACCCGTCGTTCGCCCAACAAGGAAGCCGGGCTGGTCATCGACTTCGTCCATCCGGCGACCACCCACGACGAATCGATCGTGACCCTGCACAGCCTGCTTGACCGTGACGTCTACCGTGGCGGCGCGATCGTGGTCGGTCCGGTTCGCCGGGGCCGCGGCCGCAAGGTCCGGGTCGAGCGCCGGATCGTGCCGGTCTCGGATGATCCGCAGCGCCGGATCGAGGTCCTCGAGCGCGACATCTGGCGGATCGCGGTCGAGAACCTCGACTACGCCGAGCAGCATGTCTGGGCGGCTCTGGCCGGAGCCCGGGTGACCACCCAGGGCTGGCGCCGGGCCAAGGCGATGCTGCAGCACGACCGGACCAAGGAACTCCGTCGTCGTTACCTGCTTACCTGCGTCCAGCGCAACCGCAACGCCCAGCTCCGGATCAAGGCCCTCGGCGAGATCGCCAACCTGAAGGACGCCGAGGCGTTCGACGACGCGATCGACATCGTCGGCACCTGGGCCCGCGACGAGAAGCGGGCTGGCACCAAGGTCCTGCTGCAGGCCCTGGTCGACAAGCGGATCGGCCGTCGCGACCAGGCCCAGGCCTGGGTCTGGCGACTGGCTTCCTACACCCGCGAACTTCACGAGGAGTACGCGGTTCAGCGCTGGCCCGAAACGAAGCGGCTGCTCGGACTGCTGGTCAACTCGGCTGGCCGGGCCCACGGCAAGAACGCCCGCAAGCTGGTCCAGTCGGCCCGCAAGCAGGACCGCCGCCTCGCGGTCTCGCTGCTCGCCGCCGCGGTCGCCCACACGCCCGAAGGCGAAGAGGTTCTCCGTGGCGCCCGCATGCGGATGGCCAGGAAGCCCTCCGCCGTCGCCCGCGAGCTGCTCCGGAACTTCCCCAAGGGAAACAAGAAGCGCCGCCGCAAGAAGAACAAGAAGAAGGATCAGGAAAACCCGGAGGTCGAGAACACCGAGACCACGGAAACCACGGCAGAAGGCGAAGAGGCGGCCGAAGAGACTCCGGTCGAGGAGAGCGGGGACGCCTCAGAGACCGAAGAAACCGAAGCGGACGAGGGCGAGCCCGAGACCGACGATGATGCCGACGGGGCCGACGCCGATGACGCCGACGATTCAGAGGAGCCTGAGGACGATGAGCCGGAACCTGAAGCGGATTCTGAGTAGCACTCTCGTCGCCGGCCTCCTTCTCGCTGGCTGCGGATCCGACAAGCAGGAGAGCGTGTCGGTCAACCTCGAAACCTTTACCTCCCCGGACGGAAACATCGGCTGCATCGCCGACGAGACCATGGTCCGCTGCGACATCAAGCACAAGACCTGGCGGGCCAAGCCGGACCCGAAGTGCGATCTCGATTACGGCAACGGCCTGACCCTTGCCGACGGCAAGGCCGAGCTGGTCTGCGCCGGTGACACGACCATCAACAACGGCCCAGATGTTGGACCCGGAATGATCAACATGGTCGGCCCGTTCGAGTGCTCGACCAGCGAATTCGGCGACACGATGCGCTGCGAGAACATGAATACCGGCAACGGTTTCGAGCTCTCGACCGAGAGCTACGAAACCTTCTAGCCGTTTCCTACTTCAGCGCGTGACAGACCGCGGCGACCTGGGCCTCGCGGATCCGGGCGCTGACCTGTTTGGCGTTCGGATTGTTCTTCGTGGTCTTGAGGATCTGCGCGTTGGCGACGAAGGCGATCGAGCGCTTGCCGTCGGCTGAGCTGGCGGCGAAGACGCGGTAGCCGGGGAATGAACCGGTGTGGCCGAAGACGGTGCCGCACTTCGTGACGTAACGGAAGAGGCCCATGCCGGCCCAGTTCGTGCCGGGACCGGCCGGCTGTGACTCGCCCCGGACCCACTGGCGCTGGGCCTCGGTGATCCTCGCCCGGGTGCCGCCGCTGCCGAAGAACCGGCCGGAGACGTAGGCACGGAAGAAGCGGTTCAGGTTCGGCAAGGTCGAAACGATTCCGCCCGAGGCCCAGGCACCCGCCGGGTTGATCAACTCGGAGACGTTGTCGGGCTGCTTGCCCGGCTCGATGTCATAGCCACGCAGATAGGGACCGGGCATGGTCACCGTGCGGGGCAGGAAGGTCGCGGGCAGGCCGCCGATCCGCCGGCCAAGAGCCCGGATCTGCCAGATGTAGCGGACTCCGGTCACTCGCTGGGCCATCAGGCCGACCACGATGTTGTCCGTATCCGAGTACTTGTACCTCGTGCCCGGACGGCTCGTCAGCCCTTCGTGGCGAACCCAGGAGAGGATGTGATTGGGCGAGACGAAGGCCCACGGCTTCGAGCCGATCTCGTTGATGAAGCCCTTCGATTCGATGTACTCCGGCAGGCCGCCCATGTGCTGGAGAGCCTGGCCGAGGGTCACGTGATTCGCCTTCGGCAGCTTGCCTGGCAGGATCTGGCCGATCGTCGAATCGAGGCTGAGACGGCCCTGGGCGACCAGATTCAGCGCGACTGCCCCGCTGAAGGCCTTGGCCACGCTGGCGATCCGGAAGCGGTCACGGAGCCGCGGCTTTTGACCGGTCCGCACGTTTGCCACGCCGCGACGGTAGTACTGCGACTTGCCGTTCCTGACGATCTGCATCGAGATGCCGGGCGGTCCGTTCGGAACATCCATGATCCGGTCGAGTGCCCGATTCAGGTTGGAGTTGGTCGAGGCCTGGGCCGGCCGGGGTGCCCCCGCCAGCAACAGCAGGAGCATCACCAGCAGGGAAAGGCCCGCCAGCCACTTGTGGTCGAACCCGCCCCCGCGCACCCCTTGCCTGAAGTTCATGAGCGGGACGCTAACCGATCCATCTGCGGTGGGGGCGATCATCACGCGTGGAGTATGTGAATCCCCCCACCCGGGTTAGATCAGGGGCTTCCACTTGAGTAGCTGGCGTTCATTGGCGCGCAGCCACGTCGCCTCGGTCCGGTAGTCGGGGAAAGCGAGGGCGAGGTCGTTCCAGAAGTTGCGCGAGTGGTTGTGGTGGCGAAGATGCATGAGTTCGTGGACGACCACGTAGTGGAGGGCCTGGGGACGACCGAGGACGAGCCGCCAGTTGAAGGAAAGGGTGCCGGTAGTCGAGCAGGAACCCCAGCGGGTGCGCTGGTTTCCGATCCGCACATTGCCAGCTTCCAGGCCGAGACGGTTGCCTTCGATTTCGATCAGGGGCTCGATCCGGGCCCGGGCCTCACGGCGATACCACCGATCGATCGCCGCAAGTACCTGTTGCCGGCTGCCCCCGCCGACCACCAGTCGTCCGTCGCGCAGACGGGCGAGGGCCTTGCCGGTTCCGGTCGGTTCGATCGGGAAGGATTCCTCGGCCAGCCAGATCACACCGGTCCGCGTGAAATCCACGCCCCGGTCGGGAACGGGTTGAGACTGGTCGGTGTTCACGCTTCGGCTGCCGGAAGCGAAAGGTGGACTTCGCCGGCGTTCAGGGTTGACAGGCAGCCGGTGGATGACTCGACCAGCAGGTTGCCCTGGCGGTCGATACCCGCGGCCGTGCCTTCTCCTTCCCCCCAGCTGACCTGCCGACCCCGCAGCCCGTCCCGAAGCGTGAACTTTTCCAGCGTCTTTTCGACCGGCGCGTCGAGCCAAAACCCCACGTGCTCGTTCAGGGCCTCGACAGCCTGATCAAAGGTGACCCCGCCACCGACCGAAGTGGCCCGCCCCTGCATCTCCTCGGGGAACTCGTGGTCGGCGATCGAAAGGTTGAGACCGATGCCGATTACCGCCCAGCCGTCCTGGGGGCGCGCTTCGACCAGGATGCCGGCGCATTTGCGGCCGTCGATCCAGATGTCGTTCGGCCACTTCATCTGAACTCCGGTCCGGCCCAGCGACTCGACCGCTTCGCACACCCCGACCCCTACCTGAAGCGGCAGAGTGCTCGGCACCTCGATCGTGTCCCGAATCAGGAGGCTCCAGGCCACCGCCGACCCGGGCGGGGTCAGCCACGCCCGGCCCTGTCTGCCCCGGCCTGCCGTCTGCCCGTCGGAGGTGATCAGGGTGCCGGCGGGTGCACCCTCTTCGGCAGCCTGACGGGCCCGCTCGTTGGTCGAACCGATCGAGCGGTAGTGAATGTGAGGACGGCCAATGATCACTCGCCGGAGGCTACCGGGGTGAATTAGTCGTGAGCGTTGTCTCTGCGTGATATAGGTACACACGGAGGATGCCTGGCAGGACGAGCCTGTCACTGCCACAACCAGTTGATCGGTATAGCCGATCTGGCGAGAAGGGGAGAGATGAACCATTCGGAAGTTCTGTGCCCGTCCTGTGGAGAAGCAGTTCGTTCCGGGGCCAAGTTTTGTGGTGCTTGCGGGGCTACAATCAACGCAACCGAAAGCACGCTTCCTGGAGAATCCCAACCTCCGCCGGTTCCGAGAAGCGAAAGTGGAAACTCTGCGACTTCGACCAAGGAGAGCGCCACCGAGTTCGCGGAAATTCTCAAAGGGTACGCCGGCCTTCCTGGCGTACGGCTGGCCAGTCTCGCGTCACTGGTCGGGTTTGGACTGGTGCTTGTCTTCGGATTCCTGATAGCTGTTCTCCTCCCAGATTCCTCTTCGCTTTCGTATGACGACGATGGGACGGTCGGACTGTTCAAGGAAGTGATGTTCCAGGTAGCTGGCACCAGTCTGAGCGGAATCGAACTCTCTGGAGACGGCGAATCCCTCAGCTTTCATCCTGCCCCGATCTTCTTCTTCCTAGTTCCGTTTGTCGGAGTGGCCTTAGGTGTCGCACTGCAGCTCAAGCAAGGTGGATTTCGCGATCGCAAATCCACCCTGATTGCGGCTATCTCCTCAGCAATACCTTTCGCGATCCTCATGTCGATCGCAGCACTCCTGACTTCCCAGGAGGAAGACCAGTTCACGCTAAGTGCCTCAGTCAGCGGGACCTTTCTCTTGAGCTTGATCGCGGGAGGCCTGGGAGGGCTAACCGGTGCCCTTTTGGCTCAGAGAGACGAAGCACGTGAGGACGGAATCTGGCCCGCAAAGCTGGAGAAGAACATCGGCTTAGTCTGGGCATTACTCAAACCATTGGGCATCCTGCTGGTTGCCGCCTCATTGGTTGGGGCCACGATCTGGTCAGTTCAGTCGATCAGGAACGTGGCGGAAGTGAGAGGAGACAGCAGTCTCCTAACGTCCGTTATTGACAACGTCGCCTTCGGTGGTGACTTCGGGATTCGCAACGTCGGGCTGGGCACAATGTCGACCCTCGAGGTTCAAGGGTTTGACGAAGCATCGGTGACACCAATTCCTGTGGATCCGAGTGGGGACAAACTCTCCGAGCTGACCAAGGACGGCAAGTTCAATCTTCTTGATTACAAAAATGTCTTAAAGGCGTGGTCTTTCGTACCGATACTCGTCGTCTTGATCGCAATGCCATTGGTCCTGGCCCTCTACAGCGGGTTCCTAATCGGGCGGGACCGCCAGGCCCCCGATCCGAAACTTCGTGCGGCATGGGGAGCATTGGTGGGACCAGTTTGGGCGATCGTCATGGTCGTTCTGAACGCCCTTTCGATGGACATGGCGTTCGGCCATGTGATTGGAGACAGCTTGTTCGTAATGGTGCTGATTGTTGGGTCCATCGTCGGTGCCGTTGGGAGCCTTCTCGGAACTCAGGCGATCGGAGCACCGACAACCCAAGGAGGCGGAAATGAGTGACGTCGAAACTAGGAAATGCCCGAAATGTGGCGAGGATCTTTCGGAGGAGGTTGCGTTCTGCGAATCCTGCGGAGCGAAGGTAGATGCTCCCGACCGTAACGAGGGCCAAGCCATGGCGACGATCCCAGAACCTACCGAGGATTCGCCGAACGAAGACTCTGAAAAAAACCAATCTCCAAGATCGAGACGGTTATTGATAGGAACAGCAATTGCTTTGGTTCTGCTCGCGGGCGGGTTTGCAGGCGGCTATCTGGTCGCAGACGATTCCTCACAAGTGTCGGAGCTTGAGTCCGAACTCGACGCTACTGCGGGTGACCTTGACGATGCCGACGCTGAGGTAGCAAGCCTGTCACGCGAACTCGAGGACATAAGCGACGACCGAGACGAACTCGCAACCAAACTAAAGGCAGAGCGCTCAATTTCAGGAGAGATTCCAGAGCCGGATCCAGACATTGATGTGTCCGCCGATGCCGACTATGTGCTGGGAGACGCTGGAATCGTCGGCCCCACGGTGATGCGACCAACTTCGCTCGAAGAGATTGGAACTGGAGGCGGTGGTATCAAATACGCGCTCGAAGTCGAGGTGAAAAACGACAGCAAGGCCCCGATCAACCCCTTCTGCGGTGGTGACGAAGCCACGATTGTCGACACGACAGGGCGCGAGTACTCTGGCGAAGTCACTTTCAACTTAGACGCACCAAACTGCGGGGATGACATCCAGCCTGGCCTAACCAAAGGCGGCTACCTTATGGAGTTCACCCTGTCGAAGGACGCCGATCCAGCTCTCATTGAACTCGTCTACGAGACCTTTAGCGATGAAGAACCTGTCTCATGGGCGGTCAAGTGATCTAGGCCGAGGCTACCGGGGTGAACCGCACGGAATTGTCCGGGCCGAGGCCGAAGCGGCTGGCGGCGCTGCCGCGGTTGACGGCCAGGGCCAGGTACCCGGTCGAGTCGGTGACGAGAACCGGTTCGCCGGCCGTGACGTCGGTGAAGGTCCGGCCCAGCGGGGTGACCATTTTCTGGCGGCTGGTCTCGAGCCAGACAGCGACGCCTTCCGTGAAAAAAGTGCCATCGAGGACTTCCGAGTGGAGGTTGAGGATGACGTTGCCGTACTGGTCCACATAGAGCACATGAGCGTCGACCTGCCCGGATGTGACCGTAGGTTCAGGCAGCTCGAGTGACTCGAGTTCCCGGAAGCCGATCGCCTCACCGAGCTCGCCGGGAGCGGCGCCCCGGGCCAGCTCGGCGGCGACGGGGCTGAAGATGTCGCGGCCGTGGAAGGTCCCGCTGTCGCCGACCCGGACCGGGGTCGCCGAGACGTCGAACGCCGCATCGATCCCGCCGAGGACCGCAGCGGCCAGGGTGAGCAACCCGTTGTCGGGCCCGACCAGGTGGTGTTCACCGCAAGTCAGGACGACGGCCCGGCGACTGCTGCCGACTCCGGGATCCACCACTGCGAGATGGACCGCCGGCGCGGAGAACCGGACCGAAGCGGCGAGCGCGAGGGCGCCCCGGCGGACGTCCCCGGGCGGGATGCCGTGGGTGATGTCGATGACCCGGACCGCCGGATCGACCCGGTCGATCACCAGCCGGCAGACCCCGGGGTATTCGTCGCTGTAACCGAAGTCAGTGAGAAAAGTGACCGGTCGGTAGGCCATCGACGCGATTCTATTCCCGCCAGAACCCGCCTATGCTCTGGACATGAAACGGAGGAATCCGCGCTTGCGGAAAGTCCTCGCGGTCGCCGTCGTCGCAGCGTTCGCTTCGAACCTGCCAGCGGCCCCGGCCAGCGCGGACAACTGTTCGGACGACCCGGCACCATGCAGCCCGAAGTGCATCCGTCTCGGGAAGCTCTACGACCAGCGCAGCCAGGCGGTGGAGCGCGTCTATCGCAAGCTGATCAGAAACGGTCGCGAGCTGGCGGCGGCCCAACGGGAGAAACCGGTCAACCAGGCCCGGCTGAAGAAACTCAACCGGAGAGATGCGTACCTGAGGAAGCTCTACGACCGCCGACTCGCGCGACAGATGCGCACCTACAGAAGACTCCTCGCCTGCTCCTAGCCGCCGAGGCCGGCGACGATGTCGGAGAGGGGGCGGCGGACGCCGTTTATGAAGGGAAGCTCCTCGCGGGTGTGGCGTCGGGCGGCGGCGGCGCGAAGGTCGCGCATCAGCTCGACGAAGCGAACCGGTTCGGCAGCCTCGAAAGCGAGCAGCCACTCGTAGTCCCCGAGCCCGAAGGAGCTGACCGTGTTGGCCCGGACGTCTTTATAGGGGCGGGCCAGGAAGCCGTGCTCGGCGAGCATCTCGCGACGCTCTTCATCGGGTAGCAGGTACCACTCGAGCGAACGGACGAACGGATACAGGCAGATGAAATCTCCGGCCGGCTCACCGGCGACGAAGGCGGGGATGTGGGAGCGGTTGAACTCGGCCGGCTGATGGACCCCGACCGCATTCCAGTGGGGCGTGAGCGCCGGAGCCAACCCGGAGGTGCGGATCGCCCGGGCGGCGACATCGAGCTTCAGGGTCGAGTCGGCGAGCAGCCAGAAGAGGATGTCGCTGTCGGCCCGGAAGACGGTCGTCGCGTAGGTGCCGCGGATCTCGACGCCGGCCGCTTCGATCTCCGCCACCAGACCTTCCGCCTCGCCCGCCAGACCGCGGCCGGACTCGACGTCCCAGGAGTAGGAAAGGTAGGCGCAGTAGTGGAGGGCCTCGGCGGCCGGGGTCGACTCAGTCATTCCTGTTCCCTTCGATGATCGCTTTCACAGTTTCACGCACCCCGCCGACCGACCGTGAGATGCCGGGCCCGTCGAGGTCGGCCCCGACCAGCTTGATCCTCGAGTGCCGGCCGAGTGCTTCCCGGGCTGACTCGACGGACTTCGCGTGATCATCGTCGCGAATCACCAGTGCGGTCGGATACCTGGAGACGAGAACATCCACGGGATCACCCTCCAGCTCCATGACCGGGGCGAGTTCCGTCATCGCCATTTCGACTATCTCCTGGTCGCTCAAGCCGATCACCTGACCCTGACCAGACTCGAGGAACGAGGCCCGCAGGATCTCCGGTTCACCGGCGAGGCGTTTCCACTTGGCCGAAGACCAGGTGCAGCCGGTGAGCAGCCTTTCGTCGTCCGGGGAAACCAGATACCCGGTGCCGTTTCTCTCCCGCCCGATCCGGCTGGAAGGGAACGTCAGGTGAACCAGGGTGACCGAGCGGCTTCTGATCCCGTTCAGGGCTTCGGCAGCGGACCCGCCGAGCAGGCTGGCCGCCGCCGACGCGCCGACGGCGACTACCGCGTGGTCGAAACTCGCGGTCTCGCCAAAGCGCAGGACGACGCGGTCGTCTTCTTCGCCTAACGCTTCGACCCGGAGCCCGAGCCTGAAGCCGACTCCGGCTTCGCGGAGCGCTTCCTCCAGGCGACCGGTCAGGCTTTGAATCCCGTCGGCCAGCCCGAACATGGTGCCGCCACCAACACCGAACGGTTCGAGGGTTCCGTTGGTGGTCAGCCAGAAGGCCCGGGGCGGGTCCGGGTGCTCAACCTGCGCGGCCAGGCCCAGTTCGGCCAGCAGGTCATCCATAGCCAGGTCGGGACCGAGCGCGTCGGGCCCCGTGTCGAGGGTCCGGCCCGAGAACCGGGTTGAGCCGATCCGGCCGCCTGCGCGATCGTCGGCGTCGAAGATGGTCACCTCGCAGCCGGCCCGGTTCAGCCACCAGGCGGCCGCCATGCCGGTCACGCCGGCGCCGATTACCGCGACCTGCATCATCCTCCGTCCGCCTTCCTGACCACGATGCCCGCCAGGGTTGCGCAGAAGGTTTCGTCGGCGTTGGGCATCGCCGTACGGGTCAAAGCGAGCCCGGCCTCCCTGGCCGCCTGTTGTGCTTCGTAGTCGATGTCGAACTTGACTTCGAGATGATCGGAAACGAAACCCGCGGCGCAGACGACCACCGCGGTTCGTCCCTGTTCGGCAAGGCCGGGCATGATCTCGCAGATGTCGGGTCCGATCCATTCGGCCTCGGTCCGTCCGGCGCTCTGCCAGGCGAGGGTGGTTCCAGCGAACTCGGGCCGTCCGGAGAGATTGTCCCGGGTCTTTTCGAGTTCCTCGACGTAGATGTCGCCTCGATCCAGGATCGCCACCGGCAGGCTGTGGGCCGTCACCGCCAGCTCGACCGAATCGCGGGCGTCTTCCGGCAACTCCGCGAAGGCGTCCGTGATCGCCTGTTCCAGGAAGTCGAGGTAGCCCGGCTCTTCGTGCCAGGACTCGATCACGCTGACCGGCACTCCTCCACCAGCTGCCGCGTCCTCGGCCCGGCTGCGGTACTGGGCGATGCTCATGGTCGAGAAGTGCGGCGCGAGGACGATCCCGATGATCCGATCGACGCCCCGCCCGATCAGTTCCGCGACCGCATCCTCGATGAACGGGGCGGAATGCTTCTGGCCCATGGCAACCGTGAACTCACCGGGGCGCTCCTGCTCGAGGGCTGAGGCGATGCCGTCGGCCTGCGCCTGGGTGATGCCGAAGAGCGGGGATCCGCCGATCATCTCGTAGCGCTCCTGGAGTTCCTTCAGGGCTTCCGGTTCGGGCGGGCGGCCGTGACGAATATGGGTGTAATAGGCCTCGACGTCCTCGGGGCCGGTAGCCGTGCCGTAGGCCATGACCAGTACGCCGGTCTTCTGAGTTTCAGTGCTCAAGACTTCCTCTCGGTGAGTTCATGAACCAGCCCGACCAGTTCGGTCAGCATCGCCGGGTCGGTCGAGGGAAGTACCCCGTGGCCGAGGTTGAAAACGTGACCCCGGTCGGGAGCGTCCTCGAGCAAAGCTCTCGTTTCCCGTTCCAGCACTTCGGGTCCGGCCAGTGGCACCGTCGGGTCGAGGTTGCCCTGCAGGGCAACCTCTTCGCCGAGCCTTCTTCTCGCCTGGGACAACGGCGTGCGCCAGTCGACCCCCATCGCGTCGGGACCGGCCTCGGCCATCGCTTCCATCAGATGCCCGGCGTTGACCGCGAAATGTATGCGCGGTACCCCCAGCTCTTCGATCTCGGTGAACAGTCGCCTCGAAACCGGGAGTACCGCCTCGCGATAGGTCTGCTCGGAGAGCGAGCCGGCCCAGGAATCGAAGACCTGGACCGCCTGGACCCCGGCTTCGACCTGGGCTCTGAGCGAGGCGACCGCGATGTCGGCGAGGCGTTCGAGCAGATCCCGGAACAGCGCCGGCTCCTCGAGCTGCATCGCCCGTGCCATCTCCTGGGATTTCGAGGGCCGGCCTTCGATCAGGTAACTGGCCAGGGTGAAGGGCGCTCCGGCGAACCCGATCAGCGGGGTGTCACCGAGCTCCGCTGTGATGATCCTGATCGCCTCGGTGATCTCCGGCAGATCGGTTTCCGGTTCGAGGGGTCGCAGCCGCTCCAGATCGGCTGCGGTGCGGACCGGTTCGGCGATCACCGGGCCTACCCCGGAGCGGATCTCGACCTCGATGCCGATCCCTTCCAGCGGAGTGACGATGTCGGAGAAAAAGATCGCGGCGTCAACCCCGTGCCGGCGCACCGGCTGCAGCGTGACCTCCGCACAGAGATCGGGGGTCCGGCACATCTCCAGCATCGCCACCCCTTCCCGCAGTTCGCGGTACTCGGGCAGCGAACGGCCCGCCTGCCGCATGAACCAGACCGGTTTCCGCTCCACCTCCTCGCCCCGCAGGGCCCGGATCAGGAGCGGCGCGGTCAACGTGGCCCGCCCGTTTCCTGTTCCCGGAGCGCCCGGTCGACCGCGTCGGCCAGCCCCTCGAGATCGCTCTGGGTGGCCTCGGCGGTGATCTCGACCCCCGCTTCCCTCATCGCTTCCGAGGTGATCGGTCCGATCGAGATGTTGGCTGGCCCGGAGAGCCCGCCGGGGACGGCCGCCAGCAGGTTCCTGACGGTCGAGGCCGAGGTGAAGGTGATCGCGTCGGCCGCCGCGGCTTCCTTGAGCAGCGCCTCGTCCGGGGCCACCGGGACAGTCCGGTAAAGCGGAAGCACCGTGACCTCGGCTCCCGCCTGACGCAGGCCCTCCGGCAGAACTTCACGAGCCTCGAGCGCGCGCGGGATCAGGATCCGCTTGTCGCCGTGACCCTCCTCGATCAGTTTTCCAAGCAGGCTTTCCGCAACCGCCTGGTCGGGAACGATGTCGGCTTTGATCCCGTGTTCCTTCAGCCGCCGGGCGGTCGACCGGCCGATCGATGCGATCAGGTATGGAGCCAGGGCGCGGGAATCGAGCTCCAGCTCCTCGTGGAGCACATCGAAGAACCGGTCCACGGCGTTGGGACTGGTGAAGCAGATCAGGTCAAGGTCGCCACGCGCGAAGACGTCAAGCGCCTCGCCATCCGGAGACAGCGGTTCGATCTCGATCACCGGCATCTCGATCACTTCCGCGCCCCTTCCGCGAAGGGTCGCCGAGAGCTTGCCGGCCTGATGTTTTGCCCGTGTGACCACGACCCGGCGACCGGCCAGGGGGCGACTGCCGAACCAGGCGAGTTTTGCGTGATGGCGAACCACGTCCCCGATCACGATAAGGGCAGGCGGCCGGATGCTCTCGCGTTCGACCGCTTCGGCGATCGTGCCGAGAGTGGCGGTGACCACCCGCTGCTTCGGGGTGGCACCGTTCTGGATCGCGGCGGCAGGCTGGTCGGCCGGGCGTCCGCCAGCAATCAGATCGGCCATGTTCTCGGCCAGCCGCTTGACCCCCATGTAGAAGACGAGGGTGCCCGGGAAGCGGGCCAGCGAGCCGTCCGGGTCGATGCCCTGCTCCCTTGCCCTGGCGTCGCGGTGCCCGGTCACGAAGGCGACTCCGGCCGAATCGTCGCGGTGGGTGAGCGGGATGCCGGCGGTGGCGGTGGCAGCGATCGCCGCGGTCACACCCGGCACGACCTCGAAAGCGATCCCCGCCTCGGCCAGTTCCTCGGCCTCCTCGCCGCCCCGGCCGAAGATGAACGGGTCACCGCCCTTCAGGCGCACGACGGTCCGGCCGGCCTTTGCCGCCTCGACAATCTGGCGGTTGATCTCTTCCTGCGGATTGTGGACGGTGCCCGGCATCTTGCCGACGTAGATCAGCTCGGCATCGTCGCGAGCCCCGGTCAGGGCGTTGGGCGGGATCAGTCGGTCATAGAAGATCACGTCGGCCTGACCGATCAGCTCGATCGCGCGAGCGGTCAGGAGCCCGGGATCACCGGGGCCCGCGCCGACCAGACTTACTTTGCCCTTCGCCATCAGCCAGACAGGGTAGAGCCGGTCATTACTTCGGTGGCTCCGGCCCGGAGCATCCGGTCGGCTAGTTCCCGACCCAGCGATTCGGGGCGGGAGGGGTCGCCTTCGACCCGGTCGCGGATCCAGACCGACCCGTCGGCGCGCCCGACGAAGCCTTCGAGCACAAGCCAGTCCGCTTCGAGCCGGGCGTGAATTCCGACCGGGCTCGAACAATCCGCGTTCAGTCCGACCACCGTGGCCCGTTCGGCGAGCAGCCGAGTCATCGACGGCGGGTCACCGACCGAAGCGACCTCGGACTCGCGACCGGTCCGGGTCTGCACGACCAGGGCGCCCTGCCCGGCGGCCGGCGTCATCTCCGATTCGTCGAAGATGAACGAGACGGCGTCGGTCCGTCCGAGCCGTTCCAGGCCGGCCATCGCCAGGACCAGGCCGTCGGCTTCGCCAGCTTCGAGCTTGGCCAGCCTCGTGTCGACGTTACCGCGCAGTTCGACCATTTCCAGATCCGGCCGGAGCGCTTTGAGCTGGGCCCGGCGCCTCAAACTCGAAGTACCGACCCGTGCACCTTCGGGTACTCCGGCGATCGAGTCGCCCGGGCCGATCCAGACGTCGCGCGGGTCGAGCCGGGTGGGCACCGCGGCGATCGCCAGGCCGGCCGTCATCTCTCCCGGCAGGTCCTTGGCCGAGTGGACCCCGACTTCTGCCGCGCCGTCGAGCACGAGACGCTCGACCGACCGGGTGAAACGTTCCTTGTCGTTGACCCCGGGTGGGGGATCGGCTGGAGCTTCGACCAGCTCCGTTCCCGGGCCGAGGGCTTCGGCCACGTGACCCGCCTGGGCGAGCGCGAGGGCACTCCAGCGGGTCGCGACCCTCAGGATTTGCCTTCCCGGCGGATCGGGGTCACAGTCGCGACTTCACCGTCGCCGGGATCGGTTTCGGTGTCGAGGCCGAACAGGTCACGAACCGTTGCGAGGATCTCGTAGGACTCGTCGGTTCCGGCAATTTCCTTGAGGCGCAGGGTCGGTTCGTGAAGCAGCCGCCCGACGACGGTCCGGGCCAGGGTCTCGACCCGCTTGCGATCCTCCTCGCTCAGGTCCTTCCAACGGCCGTCGTTCTCCGAGAGCACCCGCGAGACGATCTCGTCGGCTTTCCCGCGCAGCCCGACGATTACCGGCATCACTTCCAGCGACTCCATCCAGCGTTCGAACAGGTTGAGTTCATCCGTGACCACATGCTCGACCCGGCGGGCCTCCGATTCGCGGCGACCGATGTTGCGGGCGACGGTCACCTGAAGTTCATCGACATCGGTCAGAGTCACACCGGGCAGCTCCCGCACGCGCGGGTCGATGTCCCGCGGCACGGCCAGGTCGACCAGAAAGACCGGGCGGTCCTCCCGCTCCTTCATGATCGGCTCGAGCAGTTCCCGGTCGATCAGGTGGTGCGGGGACATGGTCGCCGAAACGACGAGGTCGGCCTCGGCCACCTGCTCGCCCAGTTCGGTCAGCGGGGCGGCCGTGCCCCCGAAACGCCGGGCGAGATCGCAGGCCTTCTCGAGATGCCGGTTGGCGACGAAGACGCTTTCGGCCCCACGGGCCCGGAGCGCGCCGGCGACCAGCTCGGAGGTTTCGCCGGCTCCGATGATCAGGGCCCGGCGGTCGGCCACATCACCGATCGCCCGGGTCGCCTGTTCGACCGCGACCGAAGCCATCGAGACGCCGGTGCGGCTGATCCCGGTTTCGTTGCGAGCCCTGCCGCCGGCGGCCAGGGCACCGCGGAAGAGCCGGTTGAGAATCGGTCCGGAAGTACCCTCGACGAGGGCAAGCTCATGGGCCCGCTTGACCTGACCCTGGATTTCGGACTCACCGATGATCATCGAGTCGAGACCCGCGGTGACCCGGAAGATGTGACGGGCGGCGTCGATTCCCCTCAGCGAGTAAAGGTGCCCGACCAGCTCGGTCGGGCGGATCTCGCTCTGGGTGGCGAGGGCGGAGAGGATGCTCGACTCGGCGACAACCGGGTCGTGGGAGAAGACATAGATCTCGGTGCGGTTGCAGGTCGAGATCGCGGTTACTTCGGAGGCATCGCCGGAGCTGGTCAGCTCGGCCATCATCCGGGCTGCGCGGCCTTCCGGCAGGGCGAGTCGCTCGCGGAGCTCCAGTGGCGCCGTCTTGTGGGAGAGGCCGAGTGCGAGCAGCTCAGACACTGGTCGGCTCTTTGGTCCTTCCCGCTTCGACTTCTTCGGTCAACTCGGTGATCTCGCGGTTTACCCGTTGGAACTTCGCGCCGAGGATGCCCAGGTAGACGAGCAGCAGGACGAGAAAGACCATGTAGGCGGCGAAAACGTATCCGGCATCACCGGGCAGTACATCTGACATTTATCGGGACTCCAGGTTGGGGGCGATGCGGCGGCCGACGCCACCGTCCGGGCCGGACGAGGTCTCAAAACCCTCGGCTTCGAGGGCGCGCCTCAGTTTCGAAACCTGGCCGGCGGTCTGTTTGCCGAGCAGTTCGAGCTTGACCAGGGTGACCCAGAGCAGGCCGACCGCGACCAGCATCACCAGGAAGGTGAACAGCATCGAGTCGGGCAGGCCACCCTGGCTGGTCGCGAAGACGCGGGGGTGGATCAGGCTTTCGGCCATGCGGACGGCCATGAAGTTGAGCGGCACAAAAGCGCCGGCAGTGATCGCAAAGACCGAGGCGTAGCGGGCCTGGCGGTCGCGGTCCTCGATCGCGTACCGGAACGGGTAATACGTGCAGTAGAGAAGGAAGACGATCAGGAAACTGACCAGGGTCGGTTCGTCCCAGACCCAGTAGTGACCCCAGGAAGCTTTTGCCCAGAGCATGCCGGTGATCAGCACCGCCACGCCGAAGATCACGGAAATGTGGATGAAAACGTACGAGTTCGCGTCGTGACGGCGGTCATTCGAACGCAGGTGCCGGAAACCTTCGACCCCGCCAGCCATGAAACCGACCAGGGCGACGATCGCCAGCGGCACGTGGAGGTAGAAGACCTTCTGGCGGAACCCTTCCGCTGCGTCCATCGGCACCCAGAAAAAGACCAGGCCGAGACCGGCCAGCATCGCTAGCACCGTGAGAATCGAAAGTTGTTTCAGACCGCGTCCCGACATTTCGGATTCTGCCCGGTGCCGTTCAGTCCTCAAGCAGGAAGTCGAAAACGGCATATCCGACGAGGCAGAAGACCCCATCGTATAGACCGAGGACCAAGAGCCACGTCCCGAACTTGTCATAAGAAGGGCCGCCCGAGTCCAGCAGCGGCGAAGTAGCGCCGGTTGCGGCGATCATCAGCGGCACTACCAGCGGCAAGAGAAGCAGCGGGACCAGCAGGTCGCGAGCCCTCGAATTGACCGCCATCGAGGAGATCAGGGTGCCGAGGGCGGCAAACCCCAGGTTGGTCAGCAGCAGCACCAGGATCAGCGGCAGCAGGCCGGACCAGTCGGAAAGAAAGAAGACGGCGAAGACCGGAACCACGATCAGTTCAAGCACCGCCAGGTAGAGGAAGAGCACGGTCGCCTTGGCGGCGAACAGCACGGGCCGGTCGACCGGGGCGAGTCGAAAAGCATCGAATCCGCCCTCCTCCCTTTCGGGCAGGAAGATCCGGTTGATGCCGAGCACCGCCGCGAACAGCAGCGTGGTCCACACCACCCCGGAAGCGAGGCTGCCGGAAAGCACGGTGCGGTCGAGGCCGAAGCGGAAGATGATGAAGGTGGTGACCGCGAAAAGGATCATCGCCGGCAAAGAGCGCATGGTCCGCAGTTCTGTCCGGAGATCCTTGGCGACCACCGCCCCGAAAGCCTGGCCGAAGGAAGTCATGCCCTGGCTCCGATCGCCAGCTCGAGCACCTGGTCTGCTTCGGCCCGGGCCTTCTCCGGTTCGTGGGACACCGCGACCCGGGTCACCGGCCCGTCCGCCTTCCAGACCAGTTCGCTTGCCCGCCCGATCAGCGCACGGGCGGCCTCGCGACCCTCGGGGTCGAGGTTCGAGTCGGGTTCGTCGAGCAGAAGCAGGGACGGTCGGTGAAGCACCGCCCGGCAGATTGCGATCCGCTGCTTCATGCCGGCCGAGTAGTCGCTGACCCGGTAGCCGGCCCTCCGGCTCATCCCGAGCAGGTCGAGGTCGGCATCGATCCGCACCTTCGCTTCGGTCCTGTCAAGCCCGTAGAGCCGGGCCTGAAACTCGAGGTTCTCGCGACCGGTCAGGTCTTCGTAGAGGAGCGGCTCGTGGCCGAGATAGCCGATCCTGCCCCGCAGCTTCCAGGCATCGTCCGGGAGCGAACACCCGAGCACCGACACCTCGCCCCGGCTCGGGCGCAGCAGCGCCGCCAGCACCCGCAGCAAGGTGCTCTTGCCCGACCCGTTCGGTCCCAGCACGGCCAGTGACGACCCGGCAGGCAGGTCGAGATCGACCCCTTCCAGGGCCGGCCGATCACCATAGTCCCGCCCGAGGCCCCTCAGCCGAATCGCAATTTCAGACCCTTCGGTCATTCGGCGCAGTCTCCCATTTATCGGTCCCCAGGGGAGAGAAACGAGCTCCCGAGCCAGACCCGCAAAGGATTCTGGCTGCACTTATGTGTGTTCCAGGTACTTTTCTGCAGCCAGAATCCGATACCCGGCTACTTCGCTACGAAGAACTCGTCGACTTCGATCTGCATCTGGCCGTGGGAACCCTGGTAGACCGGGCCGTAGCCGCCGACCAGATCGCCCCTTCCGGGCAGCGGATCGGGTCGCAGGTCCTTGCCGACGTCGAAGACCGTGATCGCGGTCGTCGTGATGCTCTGGTTGCTCAGGGTCACGAAATGGGCGTCGCCGTCACCGTCGGGATCGACCGCTTCCACGTAGATCACCCGGCCGCTGGCTGCCTCGCAGTTGGTCAGGTCCGGGGGACACTCGAAGGGTGGAAGGGTCGGCTCCGGCTCTTCCTTTTCCGGTTTCTTCGGGGGGCTACCGGTTCCGATCTCGCCGATCCGGAAGCCGCCTCATGGAAGTCTTCATCCGAAGTCGCACCGCCGGTCACCAACAGCCAGCCGCCGACCATCAGGCCGACCGCCAGGACCGCAAAGATGGCGATGAAGAGTTTCAGGACTTGCGCTTGGTGATCCGCTTGCCGACTTCGAGCAGCGGCCCGGCTCCGGACTTCAGCGCTTCGACCCGCTGGCTGCCCTTGCCGTAGAGCAGACCGGCCGAGGACTTCATCGCCTGGGCGAGGGTCTCGTCATACGGATGCCACCAGAAGTTTCGGGTCAGGCCGGGCTCGTAGGTGACCAGCTTGATCTCGACGCATTCGTAGAACCCGAACTTGGAATGGGAGTGGCCGAGGCCGGAATCCTTGACTCCTCCCCAGGTGCACTGGCAGGCACCGTGGGTGAACATGTGGTCGTTGATCCAGACCATGCCGGACTCGATCTTGTCGGCGATCCGCTCGCCGCGCTGGCGGTCCTTGGTCCAGACCGAAGCACCGAGACCGAACTCGGAGTCGTTGGCGAGGTCGAGAGCTTCCTGATCGGACTCGACAGTCATGATCGGCAGCACCGGGCCGAAGATCTCCTCGTTCATGATCCGCATGTCGTGGTTGACGTTGGTCAGCACTACCGGAGCGATGAAGTTGCCCTCGGGGAAGCCTTCGACGTCGACCGGCCCGCCGCAACGGAGCTCGGCGCCGTTGGCAACCGCATCGTCGACCAGCTCCCGGACCAGGTCGTACTGATCCTTGCTGACCATTGGACCGATCTCGGTGTCGACCTCAGAGGGGTCACCGACCTTGAGCGCCGAAGCCCCGGCGACCACGCCCCCGATGAACTTCTCGCTGACCTCGCGACGGACGTAGGCACGTTCGATGCCGGCGCAGGTCTGACCGGCGTTGGCGAAGCCACCCCAGACCGCGCCGGAGATGGCGAAATCCACGTTGGCGTCCTCGAGCACGATCATCGGGTCCTTGCCGCCGAGTTCGAGCACGCAGCCCTTCATCAGCTTGGCGCACTCCTCGCCCACCTTGTAGCCCACCGGAACCGAGCCGGTGAAGAAGATCTTGCCGGCCGTCGACTTGGTCAGGGCGTCACCGATTCGTCCACCTCCGTGGACGGTGCGGACCAGGCCCTTGGGCAGGCCCGCCTCCTCGAACACGCTCTGGATCGCCTCGCCGAGCAGAGGGGTCAGGCTGGCCGGCTTGAGGACCACGCCATTGCCACACATCAGGGCGATCGCGATCTCCTGCATCGGGATTGTCCACGGGTAGTTCCAGGGGGCGATCACGCCGACCACGCCGATCGGCTGGTACCTGAACTTCGACCGTTTGGTCTTGAAGAAGGGCTGCGGGAACGAGATCTTCTCGTCCTTGAGGATGCCCGGACCTTCCTTGGCGCACCAGCGCAGAGCGTCAATCGAGGGGATCAGCTCCATGGTGTAGCACTCCGAAATCGGCTTGCCCTGCTCCTGGGAGAGCAGCGAGGCGATCTCGTCGAGACGGTCGTGGAGGACGGTTGCCGCCCGCTTGAGATAGGCGGCGCGATCACTGGGCTTCAGTTCGGCCCAGGCCGGCTGGATCCGGGCAACCTCGTCGACGACTCCCTGGACCTGCTCCGGGGTGATCGTCTCGACGCTGCCGACCAGCTCGCCGGTAGCGGGATTGAAGGACTCAAGCGGAGGAGTGGCGGGCGCCGATCCGTTGGAAGCAGCGGTATCGGAGGAAGTCGTTTCGGTAGCCATGAACCGAAGTGTACGCGGGACACCTGCCCCTGCAAATAACTCGGCCGGAGACCCCCAGTCCGAGTCTCCGGCCGACACAGCACCCCACCTGGCGTCTTGCTCAAGCTGGGTCTGACATAGAAAACCCCTGATTGCGGGGAAAGTTGTGCCGCCAGGCTAAAGGTTGCCTAAGGGTTTTCGGCTCTGCGTCTGATCTTGGCGGCCGCCTCCCGGCGACGGGCAAGCTCGGCTTCGAAGCCGTATCGGGTCGGCTCGTAAAAGCGCAGCTCTTCCAGGCCCTCCGGCATCAGTGACTGGCTGGAAACACCACCGTCGACATCGTGGGGATAGATGTACCCCTCGCCGCGACCGAGTTCCTTTGCGCCGGCGTAGTGACTGTCGCGCAGGTGGGTAGGCGGCAGTTTCGGGCCGTGCTTTCTCACCTCGGCCCGGGCGGCGTTGATCGCCGCATAGGAAGCGTTCGACTTCGGTGCCAGGGCCAGGTAGGTCGCGGCCTGGCCAAGGTTCAGTGCGGCTTCCGGCATCCCGACCCGATCGACCGCGGCCGCCGCGGCGGTCGCCACGAGCAGGGCCTGGGGATCGGCGTTTCCGATGTCCTCGGAGGCCAGGATGACCATGCGCCGGGCAATGAAACGGGGATCCTCGCCCCCCTCGATCATCACCGCGAGGTAGTAGAGGGAAGCATCCGGGTCGGAACCCCGGGTCGCCTTGATCCAGGCCGAGATGTAGTCGTAGTGATGGTCGCCGCCCTTGTCGTAGGCAATCGCCTGGGCCTGCAGAGCATCTTCGACCTCCGGTATTCCGGCCCTGCCTCCGGCCGCGGCGAGCCGTTCCAGCGCCGAGAGCGCCGCCCGCGCATCACCGGAAACACGTTCTGCCAGCAGGTTGAGCGCCTCCGGTTCAACCTCAACCTGACCGGCCACGCCGCGGTCAGAGTCGGCCAGTGCCCGCTCGAGCAAGGTCAGGATCTCGGGTGCGCCGAGCGGCTGGAGTTCGTAGATCTGGCTGCGGGAAATCAGAGCCGAGTTGACTTCGAAATAGGGGTTCTCGGTGGTCGCTCCGATCAGCGTCAGGACCCCGCTTTCAACGGCCGGCAGCAGAGCGTCCTGCTGGGCCTTGTTGAAGCGGTGGATCTCGTCGAGAAAAAGGACGGTGCGCCGGCCGTGCTTCTGGCGGTCCTCTGCCCGCTGGATCACCGCCCGGATCTCGGCCCGGCCGGCGTTGACCGCCGATTCTTCCTCGAAGGCACCGTCGGAGGTGGCGGCGATGATCCGGGCCAGAGTCGTCTTGCCGGAGCCGGGCGGGCCGTAGAGGATCGCGCTGTGGGGCCGGCCGGCCTCGACCGACCCGCGCAGGGCCGTACCGGGGGCGAGAATGTGGTCCTGTCCGACCACCTCCTCGAGCGAGGTCGGACGCATCCGGGCGGCCAGGGGCGCATCGGGACCGACCTGGGGTATCCCGGAGCCCGCGGGCTCGACTTCACCGGAATCGAATAACTGATCGGCCATCAGGTGAGAATATTCCCCGTCCGTGACGCCGATTGAAATCGCCATCCTGCTGGTCTGGTCCTTCACCGTTTCCTTCGCCGGCGGAATGGTCGGGCTGGTACTCGGCAACCTGAGGCTGCCGGTCGTAGTCTGGATCGGCAGTTCGGCCGCGGCCGCCGCGGGAGCGAACGTGGCGATTTCGGGAGTTGCGGCGCTGACCGCAACCTATGTCCACCTGCGGAACGGTCGGGTCGACAAGCGGCTCTTCCTCTGGATGGCACCGAGTTCGTTCATCGGCGCGGCACTCGGCGGGCTGCTGGCCGGGGTGCTGCCGGAACGCATCCTGCTCGGGGCGATCAGCCTGGTCGTGCTCTACGGCGCGCTGGAGGTCTGGCGCTATCGGCGACCCAAGGGCGAAGGCGAGGGGAACCGTCCCGACGTCAAGCGCCTTTTGACCGAGGCCGTCCTGATCGGGTTCGGGGTCGGGCTGCTCGGCGGCTTCGTCGGCTTGATCCTCGGATCGCTGCGACTGCCGGCGATGCTGAAGTACATGGGCATCTCTCCGACCAAGGCGGTCGGAACCAACTCCGCGGTCGGGGTGATCGTCGGTATCGGCGGCCTGGTCGGCCACCTGCCGTCAGGGATCGACTGGGACATCCTGCTGATCGGTGCCGCCGCCGCGATCCCCGGCGCAGCGCTCGGCTCGAAGCTGACCGGGCGGCTGCCGGAAACAACCCTCGTCCGGGCGATGGCTGTCGTCCTGCTGATCACCGGCCTGACCATGGCGGGACAGGCCATCATCTAGTTCCTTTTGTGAACAAGGGAGATCTGACAAGGAAGTTGCCCTGGATCCTGCTCGGCCTGCTGATGGCCGGGTCGGGTGTGCTTCTGTTCTCTCTGACGGCGGGGTTCACCTTCATCGCCGATGAGTGGGACCTGGTCCTGCTCCGGCCCGGCTGGAACCCCGAGACGCTGCTCTCCCCTTTTCACGAGCACATCGTCATCGCCCCGGCCCTGATCTTCAAACTGCTGCAGTCGATCTTCGGGATGGGTTCGCCGCGACCGATGCAGGTGGCTTCGATCGGGACCTTCCTCGCCACCGCACTCCTGCTGTTCGTCTGGCTGCGGAGCCGGGTCGGAGATTGGGCGGCCCTGATCGGGGCGGCGATCGTGCTCTTTCTCGGGGCCGCTTTCGAGGATCTGCTCTGGGCCTTTCAGATCGGCTACTTCGGCTCGCTGGCCTGCGGCATCGGGGCCCTGATCGCCCTCGATCGCGACGACCGGCACGGTGACGTGGCCGCCTCGATCCTGCTGGTCGCGTCGCTCAGCTTCTCCTCGCTGGGAATGCCCTTCGTCGCCGGGGCCGTGATCGAGTGGCTGACCAACCCGCGGTCCCGCCGGCACCGCTGGATCGTGCCCGCAGCGCCACTCGCCTTTTACGCCCTCTGGTGGCTGGGCTGGGGTCACGAAGCCGATAGCGACGTCACGCTCTCCAACCTTCCCGACCTGCCCGGGTACGTCTGGGATGCCGCCTCTGCCGGCATGACCTCGATGCTGGGACTCGCGACCGGTGACGGCAGCGAGCCGGATCAGCCCCACCTGATCTGGGGCCGGATCGCTCTCCTCCTCGTGGCCGGACTGACGGTCTGGCGACTCGTGAAGCTGGGCCGGATCCCCAGGGGGGTCCTGATCTGCGGAGCGATCGCGCTCGCTTTCTTCGGACTTGCCGCCCTCGGCCAGAACGAGCTTCGCCCGCCCACCTCGAGCCGCTACCAGCTGCCCGCCGTGATCTTCATCCTGCTCTTCGCCGGGGAACTGCTGCGCGGCATTCGCATCCCGGCGCCAGCCCTGGGAGTCGCGGCGGCGGTCGTGGCGGCGACCTCGCTTTCCGGGGTCGATCTGATGCGAGACCAGGCCGAGGCCAGGTGGAAGCCGAGCGCTGTCGCCAACCAGGTTTCGCTCGGCGCGATCGCCCTGGCCAAAGATGCGGCCCGCCCCGATTTTGTGCTCAACCTGGTTTCGGTGTCGGTCCCGATCGAGCGCTATCTGGACGAGGTCGACTCAAGTGGCTCCCCCGGCTACGGCGCCGAAGAGATCGCCGGGCTTGACGCAGCCCATCGCGGTCTCGCCGACCAGACACTGATCGACGTCGAAGGCCTTCAACTGAGCGGCGAAGGTCCGGGGCTGGCACAGTCGTGCCGCCTCCTCCCGGCGACGCCCGGGACCCCGATCACCGTGTACCCGGGGCAGGTCGCGGCGGTCTCCAACCCGGAGAACCGGGTCACCACAGTGGCGGTTTCACGCTTCGGTGACCCTCCCGGCTTCGCGGTCGGCTCGATCCTGCCCCGCTCCCGGGCCTGGCTCACTTTGCCGGCCGATGGCTCGACCCGCCCGTGGCAGGTCACCCTTGACGGCCGCGGCAGGGTCGGCGCCTGCTCCTGACCAAGGGGTTCAGGTCGCGGCTTCGACCGCGTACTCGTGGATCTGCTCGAGGATCTCGGTGATCCCGAAGCGGCGCTGCCAGTTCGGGTAGTCGCGCTCAAACGGGTCCAGGTCCGAGATCCACCAGCGGTGGTCACCGATCCGGTTCTCGTCGCTGAGGGTCCAGTCGAGCTCGCGGCCGGCGATCCGTTCGGACTCGACGATCGCTTCAAGCATCGAGCAGTTGCTGCCCCGGCCGCCACCGATGTTGTAGACCGCGGCGGCCCGGGGGGCGGCCGCATACTCGAGGAAGGCCGAGACCAGGTCGTCACAGTGAATGTTGTCGCGAACCTGTTTGCCGCCATAACCGAAGACCGTGTAGGGCCGGCCGGTGACCACGCACTTCATAAGGTAGGCCAGAAACCCGTGGAGCTCGGCGCCGGCGTGCTGGGGGCCGGTCAGGCAACCCCCGCGGAAGCAGACGGTTGGCATGTCGAAGTAGCGCCCGTACTCCTGGACCAGCAGGTCGGCGCTTGCCTTCGAAACTCCGAACAGCGAGTGGGTCGAGTGATCGATCGACATCGAAGTGTCGATCCCGCCGAAGTACTGGTGGTCCTCCGGAAGCTCGAGTCTGGTCTCGGTCTCGACCAGAGGCAGAAAGTTCGGGGTGTCGCCGTAAACTTTGTTGGTCGAGCAGAAGATGAACGGCGCCTCGGGCGCGTGGCTGCGGGCAGCCTCGAGCAGGTTGAGGGTGCCGAGCGCGTTGACGCCGAAATCGGTCTGGGGGTCGCGGGCGGCCCAGTCGTGCGAAGGCTGGGCAGCCGTGTGGATGACGAGCTCGACGCTGTTTCCGGCGAAGACTTTGCCTACGCCCTCGGCATCCCGGATGTCGAGGGCGACCGGCTCGAAC
>JAEZIQ010000013.1 GCA_023436605.1 Actinomycetes bacterium
GTGGAGGTCCGCCCGCCGTTCGAGTAGAGAAAGTCGGACCCGTTGCCGCCATGAAGTTCGGAAATCGCCGTTCCGAGGCTGTAGAGGGAGTCGGAGCCTTCGCGGCCGTAAAGCCGGTTCGCGTCGCCCCCGTAGTCGAAAATCCTGTCGTTGCCGCCGAGCCCGTCGATCCGGTCGTTGTCGGCAGCTCCGGCCGGGACCTTCTTCGGGGAGCCGTAGAGCTGGTCGTGACCGCGAGAACCGATGATCTCGTCGTTGCCGAGTCCACCGTAGGCCTTGCTTCCCGCGCTCTTGTCGTGAAGCACGATCTTGTCGTCACCCGGTCCGGCGTCCGTGAACGACGTACCCTTGCCGGCGAAGATGACCTGTCGGCCCGCCCCGGCGCAGATCCGGCTGTTCGGCTTGGCGATCACGGTCACGTTCCTGGCCTTGACCCAGGTCACATCCTTGTACTTCAGCTTGACCTTCTTGCCGCTCCCCACGATCCGATTCACCTTCTTGCCGAAGCACTTGGCCGGGGCGGCCCCGGCCTCACCCGGAAGGGTGACCAGCAAAGTCGCAGCCAGAAGCCCGGCCAGGATGCTGGCCAAGGCTCTGCTCACTGTCATGGTTGGCTGGCTCATTGCGTTTTAGGGGGCGGACGGTCACGCCTTGCAGGTACCCGATGGACCTGTCCCATAACAACACCGCTTCAGTTCAATCGGATCCCCCGGCCCTTGAGGACTCTAGACTAGGAGCCGATGTCTGACCCGAATTCACCGCGGCAAGGCCGCATCCTCGTAACCGGTGGCACCGGCATGATCGGTTCCGTGCTCTGCAACGCGCTGATCGACCGGGGTGACTCGGTGGTCGGCTTGACCCGCAACCCCGAGAAGGCCGCCCTGACCCTGCCCCGGGTCGAGTGGCACGGCTGGGAGGGCGAGCGCGAGAGGCCGCCCCGGGAAGCGTTCGAGGGCGTCGAGGCGGTGGTCAATCTGGCCGGAGAGCCGATCAACCAGCGCTGGAACGACGACGTGCGCGACCGCATCGCCCGCAGCCGGATCAAGGCGACCAAGAACCTGGTCGACAAGATCGCGGCCCTCGACGAGCGCCCGAAGACTCTGATCTCCGGCTCCGCGATCGGCTACTACGGTGATCGCGGCAAGGAACTCCTCTACGAAGACGCCGAACCGGGAGACGACTTCCTCGCTGGCGTCGTCGTTCGCTGGGAGGAAGCGGCCCGCTCAGCCGAGGAATATGGGTTGCGGGTCGTGAACATCCGTTCAGGCCACGTGCTCGACCCCCGCGGTGGTCTGCTCAAGGAGCTTCTCCTGCCTTTCAAACTGGGAGTCGGCGGTCCGATCGCCGGCGGCAGGCAGTACATGTCCTGGATCCACCGCCACGATGAGATCGGGATCCTGCTCTGGGCTCTGGGCAACGAGAACGTCTCGGGTCCGGTCAACGCAACCGCCCCGAACCCGGTCACCAACAAGGACTTCTCGAAGGCCCTGGGCAAGCAGCTCGGTCGCCCCGCGATCCTGCCCCTCCCCGGTTTCGCCCTCGACCTGGTCAAGGGCAACGGTGTCGGGCAAGCCGCCCGGGAAGGCCAGCGGGTCTTCCCCCGCAAGGCAATCGACCACGGCTACGAGTTCAAGCAGCCGGAACTGGCCGGTGCCCTCGCCAACCTGCTCGACTGAACGTTACCTGCCGCCCCGCAGCGGCTTCTTGGACGTCAGCGTCAGCCAGCGACGCGCAACATCCATTTTCCAGCCGGTTCCGTCGAACACGTTGACTGTGATC
Source organism: Actinomycetes bacterium (assembly GCA_023436605.1). Taxonomy (GTDB): domain Bacteria; phylum Actinomycetota; class Thermoleophilia; order Solirubrobacterales; family 70-9; genus 67-14. The sequence goes on from JAEZIQ010000013.1 coordinate 1,780, forward strand.
TCGACGGTTACCTTGCGGGCGCGCACCAACCGTTTGAAAGGCTGCCGGAAGGCGTTGGCCCGAAAAGTGTTCCAGCCGACCACCGATGGTCCGGTGATCCGGCGCTGGGTCCCGATCAGGATCAGCCCGCGATCGAAGGACCGTGGCTTTCCCTTGATGCCAAGCCGCTTCGCCTCCTTCTGCCTGACCCGCACTTCAAGGTGGAGGGAGCAGGCCTGGTCGCATTTGGCCCTGACCGGCAATCCCTGCCGGAGGTACTTGCGCAGGGATTTCGATGGAAATCCGAGGCGGTAGTCCATGAGCTGGTCCTCACAGCGGGGTGAGCCGTCCGGGCGCCGCACCCCGCTGCGACAAAGGTAGTCGTGAAGGACCGCTGGCGAGGAGGTCATGATGCCCTGCACCCCGGACTCGATCAGGTGGCCATAGGACTCGGCGTTCTCGGTCCCGGCGCCGTCGGTCCAGGCATGGACGGCGTATCCCAGACCGTTTGCATCCATGTCCTGCAGAATCCCGGGCGGGTCGAGATCACCGAGCACCATCGGCACCTGAAGTGCTGCCGGGTCGGGCGTGATCGGCAAGTCATCACCGCCGAAGAGAGCGAGCATCGAGGAAAGGCTTGCCGAAACATCGACGGTCGGAGCGAGCTCGTTGAATTTGACCAGGGCGTTCTGGTCGAGTGAGGCGACGATAATCCTGCGTCCCGAATTCTCCGGGCGATTGAGGATCCCGGCGAGCAGAGTCGCGGCCCTGATCGACTGATCAGGGCGACCGGGGACCGTCTTGATCTCGATGTTGAGCGGGACCCCCGGAAATTCCGCCAGCACATCTTCCACCACGGGGATCCGGAAATCGTCCGGTCCGTAGCCGGCCGGTGGATCCTTCAATCCGGTTCTTACGCCACGCAACGGATACTGGTCGTCGGGCTTGGAGTGATTGAACTGCCCGGTCCCGGGACTGAACCACCAGGCCGCGTCGAGTGCCTGGATCTGAGCCAGGGTCAGGTCCCTGACCTGGGCTTCAAGCGGCGTGATCCGGTCCGTGTAGTAATCGTGCATTACCACCAGCCGGTCGTCGGCGGTGACGTTCACGTCGAATTCCAGACTGTCTGCCCCGCGCTCTTCCAAGGCCGTCCGGAAGGCGTAAATCGTGCTCGAGGGCGCCTCGAACTCGCCGCCCTGATGGGCCATGTTGAGGATTCCCCGCTGATTCAGCCAGGGGTTGTCGATTGGCTGAGGCGAGGCTGCGGCGGCTCCGCAGGCCAGCATGCCCGCGCAAAGCGCCAGCAGCCCGACGATGAGCTTCCTGCCCTCTCCCATGGGGAGATGATCCCAGATTCAGTCGTAGAAAGCCTGAACTTCGCGCAGGCGCTCGACCGGAACGACCTTTGACTCGTCGACCGCGTCGCCCAGGGGCGCCAGTTCGATCGAGGTCCCCCTGAGCGTGGTCATGGTGCCCCAGGTGCCCTCGTTCGCCGCCTCGATCGCCCGGTATCCGAGTCTTGTTGCCAGAACCCGGTCGAACGCGGTCGGTGTGCCTCCCCGCTGCAGGTGGCCGAGCACGACCGAACGGGTCTCGTGACCGGTCCTTTCCTCAATCCGGTCGGCCAGCCAGCCGGCGATCCCGCCCAGCCGGACGTGGCCGAAGGCGTCGGTTCCCTCGGCCGAGGTGACCTCGCTGCCTTCGACCGGCACCGCTCCTTCCGAGGCCACGACGATCGGTGCCACGCCCGCCTCGAAGCTGCGCTTGACCTGGGCGCAGACCTCTGCGAGCTCAAACGGCTCTTCCGGGACGAGGATCAGGTCGGCACCGCCGGCCATACCGCCGTGCAGGGCGATCCAGCCGGCGTGCCGGCCCATCACCTCGACCACGAGGCAACGGTGGTGGCTGCTCGCCGTCGTGTGGAGCCGGTCCAGCGACTCCATGACGATGTTCACCGCGGTGTCGAAACCGAAGGTGTAGTCGGTGGCGTTGAGATCGTTGTCGATCGTCTTCGGTACCCCGACCACGCCGAGCCCCCGGTCGGTCAGCATCCGAGCCACCCCGAGCGTGTCGTCGCCGCCGATCGCGATCAATCCGTCGATCCCGGCCGACCGGACGTTCTCGATCACTTTGTCCAGGCCGCCCTCGATCGCTTCCGGATTGGTCCGTGACGAACCCAGGATGGTGCCGCCCTGCGCGAGGATTCCCCGCACCTGGTCGACGTCGAGGTCGATGGTCCGGTTCTCGAGCGGACCTTTCCAGCCGTCGAGATACCCGGTGAACTCGTGGCCCCACTGGCGGGTGCCATGAAGCACTACGGAACGGATCACGGCGTTGAGGCCGGGACAATCGCCCCCGCCGGTCAACACCCCGATCTTCACAGGATCAGTCCTTGGAAGGCCGGAGCGCCTTGCCCTTTTCGATCAGCGGCTGGCAGACGTGAATGAAAGCGCCTGCGAACAGCACACCGAAAAAGACGAGGCCTGCGATCGGGCCACCGTGGCCCTGCGAGTACGAGAAAACCGCCAGGGCGATAGCTACGAAGAAAGTGACCGGAATCAGCATCGGCGCGAATCCTACCGAACCGGACGGCGGTTCGACCCCTCGCTCAGGGCCGGCACTGCCTTGACTTTGAGGGTCGCGTTTCCGACCAGGATGTCGCCCCCGGCCCGGAGCGGGAATGTGAGCGGATCCGCGCTCCAGGGCACCGACAAGGCGAGCTTTGCCTTCTTCCGGAAGACGTCACGAATCATCTGGTCGAGATCCTTCGGGCTGTTGATCGAACTCCGCCCCGACCAGAGTCCGGCGACCATCCGGACATAGGACTTCCGGTCGTTGTCGGTTGCCAGGTACATGTCTTCCGCTTCACCCCCCGTATGAATTGCACCGCTAGCCACGCCGAGGCTGAACCTGCGGGGCGTCGGGATCGAGGCGCCCTTGCGAATCTTCACTTTTCGGGGAATCCTCACCTGAACAATCTGCCGGTGGCGGGTGCCATCTCGTTCAGCGCTGATCACTGCCAGTCTTGACATGCCGCCGATCCTGATCTTGCCAACTGGCCGCAGGCCGACTATCTGCCGTAGACCCGACCCGGTCGAGATCGAGACGTCCACTTCGAGACGGCCCGGGTCGAGCTTCCTGTACTTGACCTGTCCGAGCAAAAGGCCGAGTCCTCCGACCAGGAATTCAGTTGGAAAAGCGGCTCCGGTGGGCACGCCGAAGGCCGCAAAGATCCAGGCGGGTGACGACGATGCGAAGCGGCTGCAGGCGTTGACTTCGCGTCCCGCCCCGAGGATCGTCTGCTTCATGCAGATCCTTCCTTTCTGAAGCATCGGCTGGCCGCCGTGGCTGAACTGGGCCCTGGAGACCATCGTTGGTGCCACCAGGCCGGGTAACACCGTCCCGGTCGGGGACCCACCAGGAAGGCCGTACTCTCTGGCGACCCGCGACTGGAGGATCGATTTCGTGTCGCCAGATTGGTATGTGATCTTCACCGGGGTCACGGGCGCCTTTCGACCGAGCTTGCCCGAGATCGCGTAGGGGCCGTCGTAGAGCACAGATCCGACTTGGGTGGGCGTAGCGGACCCGAGCTTGAACGCCGGGAAATCACTCCAGGCGCTACCCAACACGTCATAGATGTGAGCGCCGGAAAACGAAATCGAACGTTCGCCCGCCAGGTCGAGCGGATGCGCGCAACCCCAGAAATCGTCACCGTCCCGGTAGCTGATCGTGCAGATCGCTCCGATTGAAACGTCGCCGAATGAGTAGTTGACGCTGAAAGCCCCGCCGGGCGCAAGATCGGCTGAATCGGCAGGCACGTCGGTCGCGGCTGCCGCGGCGAAAGTGACCGAGTCGAATCCCTGACTGGCCAGCTTCTCGCGGAATCCCTTCTGTGCGGTCGAAGGAACCCCGCTGACCATCAGCGGTGGCATCAACTCGACCAGCTCCCGTCCCCGGAACTCCGGAAGCTCTCCGGTCTTGGCTTTGAATGCGGATGGTGAGGGCTGGCCATTGAGAATGTCACCGATCGGGGTGGCGAAGGCCTTGGGTCCGATCCCGGCAGATCCATAGGAGATTGCGCCCACAACCTTGTCCTCGCCGCCAATCTCGCAAAGGATCGGAGAACCCGACATACCTTCCGCGACGCCGAGCGGAGCGACGGCGGGGTCAGTCACTTCGAAGTAGATCAAGTCGCCGAAACCGACCAGCGAAGTTCTGATTACGTCGAGGATGCGGACTTCGAAGGGCGTTATCTCAGTTCCCTTCAGCACCGTGCGCGCCTCGCAGGTGTCCCCCGGGCTTATGTCGGCCAGCGGCGCGGTCGGGAGCGGATCACCCGGCGCCGCCTGGACAGATGCGACGGGGCCGCAAATCATGGCAGCCACGACACCCAGCAGGCCGACCAGCGACCACCCTCCCCGGAACTTCCTGTTCATCGCCGGGACTCTACCCGCTGGAGGGGTCGGCTCGGTGGCTGCTCAGGCGACGGGCTGACCGGAACCGGCGGATTCCGGGTTCCGGAGAGCGCTGATGGTTTCGGCCATGAACTCCCCGACCGCCTCGGCCGCCTGCGCCGGCGGGGCTTCGGCGGCGATCCGAACCAGCTTCGATCCGATGATCACGCCGTCGGCCACCCGGCCCACGGTGGCGGCATGTTCAGGAGATCCGATCCCGAATCCGACCGCCACGGGCACCTCGGATTTCGACTCGACGTCCTCTACCAGTTCCTTCAGGTGAGCCGGTACTTCGGCCCGTTCGCCGGTGGTACCGACACTGGAAACCACGTAGACAAAACCGCCGGCGATCCGGCAGATCTCGGCCCGCCTCTCACCCAGCGTCGTCGGCGCGACCAGGGGCACCACGGCGAGCCCGGCTTCGGTCAGGATGGACCGAATCGACTCGTCCTCTCCCAGCGGCAGATCGGGCACGATCACGCCGGCCGCCCCGGCATCGACGGCGCGCTTTGCGAAGGCAGCGGGACCGTCACCTCCGAGAATCGAGTTCGTGTAAACCATCAGGACGACCGGAACCCGGTCGGCGACCTCACGGCAGACGGCCAGTACGTCCTCGAGCCTGGTTCCGGCTTCCAGGGCTTTTACCGCGGCCTCGTGGATTACCGGACCGTCGGCCAGCGGATCGGAAAACGGAACTCCGAGTTCGATCAGGTCGGCGCCGTTATCCACGTAGGAACGGGCGATCGCGATCGAGGTCTCCCGGTCCGGAAAACCGCCCATCATGTAGGGCATCAGTGCGGCCCGGCCGGCGGACTTCGCGGTGGCAAAGGCAGCGGCAATCCGCTCCTCACCCCGACTCACTGAACGTCCTCCATCCCGAGCACCTCGGCCAGGTCCTTGTCCCCGCGACCGGAGAGGCAGAGTACGTCGTAGCCCTCCTCGTCACCGGTCCTGCCCTCTCCGAGCAGCCAGGCGATCGCATGGGAAGACTCGAGCGCGGGAATGATCCCTTCCAGCTTGCTCAACCTGCGGAAGGCGGCCAGCGCGTCCCGGTCGCTGACCGCGACGTAGCGGGCGCGGCCGATGTCCCTCAGGTGGGCGTGCTCGGGCCCGGTTCCGGGATAGTCGAGTCCGGCCGAAATCGAGTGTGCCTCGAGGATCTGTCCTTCCTCGTCGGTCAACACTGCGGAAAGCGAGCCGTGCAGGACCGAAGTGGTTCCGGCGGTCAGCGAGGCACCGTGCTTTTCGGTGTCAAGTCCGTGGCCCGCCGCTTCGACTCCGATCAGTTCGACTCCCTCATCGGGGACGAAGGCGGTGAAGGTTCCGATCGCGTTCGAGCCACCGCCGACGCAGGCGATAACCCGGCTGGGCAGGACACCTTCGGCCTCGAGCGCCTGGGCGCGGGCTTCGTCGCCGATCAGCCGCTGGAGGTCCCGGACCAGTTCCGGGAAGGGAGCCGGACCGACCGCGGAACCGATGATGTAGTGCGTGTCAGCGACGTTTGTGACCCAGTCGCGGATCGCGGCGCTGACCGCTTCCTTCAGGGTTCGGGCACCGGCCTCGACCGGGACGACTTCCGCTCCGAGCAGCTTCATCCGCTCGACGTTCGGCTTCTGGCGGCGGATGTCCTCGCTGCCCATGTAAACGATGCATTCGAGATCGAGCAGGGCGCAGGCGGTGGCGCTGGCCACCCCGTGCTGGCCCGCCCCGGTCTCGGCGATGATCCGCGGCTTGCCCATGCGCTTGGCAAGCAGGGCCTGACCGATCGCGTTGTTGATCTTGTGGGCGCCGGTGTGGTTGAGGTCTTCGCGCTTCAGGTAGACCTTGCGGCCAGCTTCCTCACTGAGACGCGAGGCGAAGTAGAGCGGGCTCGGGCGGCCGACGTAGTCACGAAGCAGGACCCGGAGCTGGTCGGTGAAGGTCGGGTCCTGTCGGGCCTCGGCCCAGGCGACGGTCAACTCGTCCAGGGCCGGAATCAGTGTCTCCGGCACGTAGCGGCCGCCGTAGGGTCCGAAGCGGCCCGGCAACTCGCCGGCGGTCGACTCCGCGATGTTGCGGGTCATGCTCCGGCCACCGGGGTGTAACGGGCGGCCTGGAAGAAGCTCGCCAGTTTGCCGTGATCCTTGATCCCGGGCTCCCGCTCGACCCCGGAGGCGACGTCGACCGCGTCGGGACGGACAACGCGGATCGCCTCGGTCACGTTGTCGGGAGTGAGACCGCCGGCCAGGATGAAGGGTATTGCCGAATGGTGGTCAGCAACCAGGTCCCAGTCGAAGGCCTCCCCCGTGCCGCCATAGGTTCCCTTGCGGGCGGTGTCGAAAAGATGGAAGTCACTGAAGCGGTAGGCCGTGCTGGCCCGCACGTCAGCGTGGGTCGCGATGTGGAACGCCTTGATCACTTTCAGGCCCGTGCGGCGTTTGACCTCGTTGCAGAAGTCGGAGCCTTCGTTGCCGCTGAGCTGGATCATCGTCAGTTGCGCGTTCTCGGCCGCCTGGACCACCCGGTCGATCGTCGGGTTCACGAACACACCCACGACTTCGCAGCGACGACGGAACTCCTCGCTGATCCCGGCCGCAACCGACGCCTTCACGAAACGGGGGCTGTCTTTGTAATGAATCAGCCCGATCGCCCAGGCTCCGTGCTCCACGGCAGCTTCGGCATCTTCGCGATTGGTTATTCCACAGACTTTGACCTTCACCCGTCAAGGGTATGACACGCAGCGGCCCCGCTGCCCGTTCGGCG
>JAEZIQ010000142.1 GCA_023436605.1 Actinomycetes bacterium
GGCAAGCGGCGGGGCCAATCGGCCCCGCCGCTTTCTTTTCGGCGTCGCGGTCGGCCCTCAGCGTCGCCCCGTGGTGACCAGGAACTCGCTTTCGAAGCGGGCGCTGCCGTCCGTCGCCTGGTTGCGCGAATTGAAAAGCTCGAGCAGCTCACCCCGGCACACTTCCCAGGTCCCTTCGGCGGTCAGCCGCTCCTTCGCCTTCACCATCGGGCCGTAGGACTGCTCGAAGAACTTCATGAAAGCTTCGGACGAGGCGAAATTGAACGGGTTCACCAGCCGTTCGACGGAAAACCGGAAACCGGTGCCGTCAAAGATCTCGCGGACATGCTCTTCATCGCCCCAGAGCGGCGGCGGTGAGACGAACGAAGGTGGCGAGGGCAGGTAACCGGAAAGGATGCGGAAAACCTGGCCGATCAGGCCCTCCGGCGTCCAGGAGACCAGACCTATCGCTCCTTCTTGCCGGCATACGCGGGCCATCTCTGCCGCCGCGACGCGGTGGCGGGGAGCGAACTGGACCCCGAAAACCGAGATCACGTGGTCGAACGACTGGTCTTCGAAGGGGAGGGCCTCGGCGTCGCCGGCGACCAGATCAATCTCGAGTCCAGCCTCGAAAGCCCGGTGTTCGGCCACCTCGAGAAGGTCCGGCACCAGGTCGAGCCCGGTCACCCGGGCGCCGGTACCGGCGGCCCGGAGGGCGGCGTTGCCCGAGCCGGTGGCGACATCAAGTACCCGCTGCCCCGGGCTGACGCCAAGTCGCTCGATCAGCCGGGCGGGAGGAAGTTGATCGATGTGCGCGGCGATTGCGGGGTAGTCGCCGGCCGCCCAGGTGGCCCGGTGTACCTGCTTGAGCTCATCCACTGCCGACTCAAGGGTGTTTGTACTGATGTTCATTGCTCTCCTGACTTGGTTCGATCCGGGCCTTGGTGACGCCGGCTGGAAGTCAGGGTTCGGGGTGGGGGCTGTGGAGTCGTAGCAGCGGCGTTGTAGCGATCCCGCTGCCGGCGCAACGGGAGTCCAATGCTGCCCCGTTTAGATCGTCGAACCGTGGCTGACGCAATCGGCGGCGGTTCCCCTCGACACCGAGATCACTAGGAGCTGACATGACACCGACGACCGATACGAACAGCAAAGCCGCCGACGATCCCGGTCTCGACCGGGTGAAGAAGATCATGGTGGGCGCCCGGAATCGCGGCCTGCCCGGACTGGCCCAGGGTGGATACACGAGCGGGCTGGTGGCCGAAGCAGTGGGAACCTCGGCTGTCGAAGTGAGCCTCCGTCGACCGGTACCGGCCGAGCGTCCGCTCGGACTCCACACCACGGGTCCGGGGCGGGTCGAACTTCGCGAAGGCCAAACCGTACTCAGCGAAGGAGTGGCGACGGATCTGGAGATTGACGTCCCCGAGGCTCCTTCGGTGGAGGAGGCACTGGCTGCCTCGGAACGATTCCCGGGCCGCGAACGCCACCCGGTTCCCGGCTGTTACGTATGCGGCACCGACGATCCCGACGGTCGAGGGCTCGGGATTCATCCCGGGCCGGTCGGAACCCGACCCCTCGTCGCGGCAATCTGGGCTCCACCCGCAGTGGGCGAGGACTCCGGACGCACACCGTTGGAGGAGATCTGGGCGGCCTTCGACTGTACCCAGCTCTGGGCGCTGATCGTCCACCAGGAAAGCCGGTCTGGGGAGCGGGCAGTTACAGCCCGGCTTGCGACCCGGGTCGATCGGCCCGTGGTTCCGAGTCTCGATCACTTGCTCTTCGGTTGGCCGATCGGCCGGCGGGGCGACGAATTCCGGGCCGGCGCGGCTTTGATTGACGGCGATGGGAACCTTTGTGCGGTAGGCGTCCAGACTGCGGTCCGGGCCAAGTGGGGGGTACCGCTGGGTTCGGTCTGACTCTTCCGGAATCGTGAATACGGGAATTGACCGCCCAGGCGCGGGAATACAATCGGCCGTGCCGATGTCGCAGATACCGAGAACCAGGGTTCGACTCTGTGGGAGGTTTGAGGTCACGATCGATGGCAACGAGATCGCCGACCGGGTGCCTGCCGGGCAGGCCAGAACGGTTCTCACTTACATGCTCTCGACGTCAGGCCGGGCCTGCGACCGATCGGAACTTATCGAGGCGATCTGGGGAGACCATCCACCCAAGGACCCCCAGACCTTTCTTCGTCCAGTCCTTTCCCGGCTCCGGGCCGTTCTCAAACCGGCCACGATCGAAGGTCGTGAATTACTTGAGCTGAACCTGCCGTCTCCGGCGCTGATCGACGTCGAGGAAGCGGAAGAGCACCTCCTGCGGGTCCGGGAAGCGGCCCTGGATGACGACTGGGATGCGGTCCGTGAGGAGGCCGACCGGGCCCGGCAGCTCACGGTCGGAGGATTTCTTCCCGGCCAGGAGGGCGAGTGGACCGAGCCCCGCCGCCGGCAGGTGGCCGATCTCGAGCTGGAGGCTCTCGAGTGGTCCGCCCGGGCCCGGCTTCGACTGGGTGGAGTGGGACTGCGCGAAGCGGATCCGCTCGCCCGAGAGCTAATCGAGCGATCGCCCTTTCACGAGGCGGGTTACCAGATCCTCATGGAGGCACTCGCCGCCGACGGGAACCCGGCCGAGGCACTCCTTGTGTACGAGAACCTCCGAACCCTCCTCAGGGACGAGCTCGGGACCAGCCCGCACTCCGCGATCAGGGAGCTGCACGGCCGGCTGTTGAGAGAACACTCGAGCGGGGCTTCCGATTGGTCCGGGGCCGCGACGGCCTCCTCGCCGGGTCCGGCGTTGCCCCTGGCCCTCTCGCCGCGTGAGCGGGGTGCGTTCGTCGGCCGCGAAACCGAGCTGGAACGCCTGAGCGAAGCATGGGGACGGGCCCGGAACGGGCACCGCGAACTGGTTCTCCTCTCCGGAGACCCCGGCATCGGCAAGACCCGGCTCGCGAGCGAGTATGCCCTGCTGGATCACTCGGAGGGCACGGTGCTTTACGCCTCCTGTCCGCAGGAGGCCCTACTGCCATACCAGCCGATCGGCGAGGCCCTGCGCGACTTCTCCCTGAACAACGATCTGCGAGAGATCGTCAAACGCCTCGGACCGCGAGCTCCATATCTGGCCCAGCTCCTGCCCGAACTGACGCCGGAGGTGGCAGAAGGATTCCCGGAAGATCCCGAGACCCGTCGTTACATGATGTTCGACGCGGTCTCCGCGTTCTTTGCCGAGGCTTCGCGGGAGTCGCCGATCATGCTCGTGCTGGACGACATTCACTGGGCCGACCCGCCGACCCTGCAGTTGCTTCGTCAAGTTTTCGCTTCACCGCACAAAGCTTCGCTCTTCGTGCTCGGGACCTGTCGCCAGGGTGAGTTCGCAGGCAATGAGGTCCTGACCGAACTGGCAGGCGACCTGCGCCGCAGCCGGCAGTTCGAGCGGGTGCGGCTGAAAGGTCTGGACCCCGGGCAGGTCGGTCAGCTGATCACCTTCTACGCGGGGGCCGAGGCCCCGGTTGAGCTCCGGAGCGCGATCCACGAGGCGACCGACGGTAACCCCTTCTTTGTTGAGGAGGTGCTGCGCAACCTGGTCGAAAATGGTGTGCTTCTCGACCAGAGCGGTCAGTGGGCTCCACGGCTGACGCGGGAAGACATCGGACTCCCGGAAGCGGTCGAGGACGTGCTTACCAGCCGGCTCGGGCGTCTCTCGCCGGACTGTCTCGCAGTCCTGAGGAGTGCGTCTGCGCTGGGCCGTGAATTTCCCCACGACCTGCTTGCACAGATGACGGGTCTCGACTCCGAGCAGTTCATCGAGGCACTCGAAGAGGCACTTGCCGCTCAACTTGTCGTCGAGGCGGCGCGGGCGGACGGCCCCCACTACGAATTCACGCACGCGCTGGTTCGGGAGACCCTCTACCGGGGCCTGACCGGAGCGCGGCGACGCCAGCTCCACGCTGATGCCGCCAGCGCGATCGAGGCAACCGGTGACGGTCTGACCGATGAGCAGGTTGCCGCCCTCGCCCTTCACCTCCGGCTGGCGGACACGGCCGGCGACCCCGAGAAGGCGGTTGAGTTCTCGCTGCGAGCCGGAAGTCGCGCCTTTGAACTACTGGCCTGGGACGAGGCGGCACTGCATTGGGACGGCGCGGTGGGAGTACTGGAACGACTCGACCGCGACCCCGCGCTACGGGCGGACCTGCTCGTGACGCTGGCCGACCTGATGGTCATAACCGGCGACGTCGGCCGTCAGATCGACCTGCTCGAGAATGCGCTCGCGTTGAGCGACGAACTGGGCGACGGAGAGCGCTCGGCGAAGGTCCATTCGCGGCTCGGCATGGCTCACGCGCTGATGGACTCGATCTACGCCGAGTTCCTGGATATAGGACTCGCCTTCGAACATTTCGAGGCAGCCCGGGCAGCACTCGACCGGGAGCCTGCCACAGCAGGACTCGGACATCTGGAGACCAGCGTCGCGACTGCCCACACTTACGGAATCAGGATCCACGAAGGCATCGAAGCCTCCGCCCGTGCAGTTGACATCGGCACCCGTTTGTCGAACGATCGCGTCTGGATGGGTGCGGCCGAAGCTCACGGTTGGCATCTGATCGTTTCGGGTCGACTGGAGCGGGGATTCGGCATCGTCCGGGAGGCTTTCGAAAAGGCCAGCGAGCAGAGACGACCCTTTCTTGCCTGGATGGCTACGAACATCCTGGGCCAGTTGACCTGGGGCCTGGGCGACCCGGATCGGGCCCAGAAGCATTTTGAGCGGGCCCGGGATCTGCCCTTCATCGAACGTTCCGCCTACCGCCAGCAGATCGCCGACGGGATTGGCCGCTGTTACGCCTCCCGCGGCGAGTTCGAGCAGGCCGAAGTGCTGCTTTCCGACGCCAAACCGGCCTGGTTCACACACTCCCTGAAACCGCTGGTCGACCTCTGGCGAGGTAACTGGGACAGCGTCGAGCGCCTGGCCAGGGAGGTAGTCGAGACCAGTCGAGGTAACGGCAACCGCTGGGACGAGTGGGCCGCCGACCACCTTCTGGCCCGGGTCCATGACCTGCGCGGGGACCCGCTCTCGGCCGTGGAATGCCTTGAAAGGTCATTGGAAATCGTTGAAAGCGGGGGAGCCGGGTACTTCGAGATGTGGGTGCGCCCCGACCTGGCCCGCTGTCTGCTCGAAGCCGGGCGGACGCAGGAGGCCCGCCTCCAGATCGAAAGCTGTCGATCGATCCTGGCGGGCGGGGAGCAATGGAGGGGACGGGGCGGACAGGTCGAGCTGGCCGAGGCGGTCGTTCTTGCCGGCGAGAACAGGCCGGAGGAAGCCGAACTGGCCTTTGCCCGGGCACTGGACACTTTCAGAAGCCTGAAGCTGCGTTGCGACGAGGCGGAGGCGCTGCTTCAGTGGGGCCGGGCTTCGAGTCGCTTTGGCGCCGGACAGTCGGCCCTCCGGCACCTGGACTCCGCAATCGAGATCTTCGAGCGTCACGGAGCCGGCGACGCGATGATCGAGCGGGCCAGAAGGATCAGGCAAGAGGCTACGACCGTTGCCTGACCGTTACCGGCCTGGTCAGGGTCTTGGGCTGGTAACAGGGGAGCCGAAGGTCGGACCGGTGGCCAGCGTCTCCTGAAAGTATCCCGGCCATGCTCGACGTAACCACCACGGCCTGGCTTGTCACTTGTGGCGTGATCCTCGCTCTCTTCGTTGTCGATCTCGGTGCGGCTATGGCAAGGCCCCACGCGATCGGTTTCCGGGAGGCGACGCTCGCCTCCGTCTTCTACGTCGCGGTGGCGGTTGCCTTCGGGATCACCTTTGGATCGATCGCCGGCTGGGAATCGGGAGGTGAGTACTTCGCCGGGTACATCCTCGAAAAGAGCCTGTCGGTCGACAACCTCTTTGTCTTCGTGGTCATCATGGGCACCTTCGCGGTGCCCAGAGAGCATCAGCAGAAGGTGCTGATCATCGGCATCTTCGGAGCGCTCCTGCTCCGGGTCGTCTTCATACTCCTGGGGGCGACCCTGCTTGAGGCATTCTCGATCATGTTCCTGCTCTTCGGGCTGCTGCTGGTCTTCACCGCGATCCAGCTTTTCCGCCACCGCGACCAGGACCCGTCGGTCGAGGACAACGTGGTGGTCAGCGTCGCCAGGAAGCATCTGCCGGTCACCGATGAGTACGACGGCGGGCGACTGATGACCCGGATCGAGGGCAAGCGCTACCTGACGCCGCTCTTCCTGGTTCTGCTGGCGATCGGCAGCGTCGACATCCTCTTCGCGCTCGACTCGATTCCGGCGATCTTTGGCATTACCGACGAAGTATTCATCGTCTTTGCCGCCAACGCGTTCGCGCTGCTTGGGCTGAGAGCACTCTTCTTCCTGGTCACCGGCCTGCTTGACCGGCTGGTCTACCTGTCGAGCGGGCTCGCTCTGGTTCTTGCCTTCATCGGGTTGAAGCTCGGGCTTCACTGGGGCCACCTCCAGAACGATTCCGTGCCGGAGATATCGACGACGTTTTCGCTCGCCGTGATCGGGGTCGTCCTCACCATCACCACCGTCGCCAGCCTGATCAAGTCGAAGCGAGACCCCTCGGTGAAGGCCCACGCCGGATCGCTGCGCGCGCATCCTCCCCGGGACAAGCACGACGAGTAGACGCCAGTCGGCAGCTGGCTGGCACGGTCTGCCGCGCCGACCGGTGGCCGTTCGGTCCCTGAGTAGTTCCAGGTTCCCGCGGCAGGGATCCATATCCTTTCGGCCGTGCCGTCGCGCCCTTTGAGTGAGGTAATTGATCCCGGGTGGGCCGAAGCCCTCGCTCCGGTGGCCGGGACGATTTCTGCGATGGGTGACTTTCTGCGGGCCGAGCAGGTGGCAGGGCGTGGTTATCTTCCGGCCGGAAACGACATCCTGCGGGCCTTCACGCTGCCTCTCGAGGAGGTCCGGGTGCTGATCGTGGGCCAGGACCCCTACCCGACTCCCGGTCACGCCGTCGGGCTCTGCTTCTCGGTCGGTCCGGAAGTCCGGCCCCTGCCCCCGAGCCTGGTCAACATCTTCCAGGAGTACTGCGACGACCTCGGCTTCCCGCAGCCCTCCAACGGTGACCTGACCCCATGGTTCGAACGCGGGGTCCTGCTGCTCAACCGGTCGCTCTCGGTCCAGCCGGGGCGGCCGAACGCCCATCAGGGGAAAGGCTGGGAGGAGGTGACCGAGCAGGCGATCCGGGTCCTGGCCGGGCGGGGTGGACCGATGGTGGCGATCCTCTGGGGTCGTAATGCCCGCAACCTCAAGCCGTTGCTGGGATCGGTGCCATGCATCGAATCGCCGCATCCGAGCCCGATGGCTGCCCGGCACGGCTTCTTCGGTTCCAGGCCGTTCAGCCGGGCCAACCAGCTTCTGGTCGACCAGGGCGCCGATCCGATCGACTGGCGTCTGCCGTGACCGGCGCCCTAGCCAACCGGTAGTCAGGCCGGGGGGATGTGGTGGTTCCCCTTGAAGATGTCGCCGGGATCGTGAATCGCTTTCACTTCCCGTAACCGTCGCCAGGTCTCCTGGGCGAAGAACGAGCTCGCCGGGCATTCCCATCACCGCGCCCGCGCTGTCTTTTTCGCTCCTCGCAGTGCGCCGCCGAAGCGGAGCGTGTGATCAAAGGCCTCTGACGGGCCCGCTACCCTTCCCGTCGTGCGTTTGATCGTTGCCCGCTGCGAGGCCCGGTACACCGGGCGACTGGACACCTTTCTCCCCGAGGCGCTTCGCCTCGTGATGATCAAATCGGACGGGTCGGTGATGATCCACGCCGACACCGGCGGCTACAAGCCCCAGAACTGGATGACCCCGCCGACCACGATCGAAGAGATCGAGGCAGATGGGGACGAGCCGGCCATGATCGTCGTCACCAAACGGGCCGGGGCGACCGAGGACCGGGTCGAGATTCGCATCGCCGAGGTCGTCTCCGACGTCACCCATGACATGGGCGAAGCTGCCGCGCTGGAGCGGGACGGGGTCGAG
Organism: Actinomycetes bacterium; assembly: GCA_023436605.1. Lineage (GTDB taxonomy): Bacteria > Actinomycetota > Thermoleophilia > Solirubrobacterales > 70-9 > 67-14. Next base: position 7,953 of record JAEZIQ010000142.1, read on the forward strand.
GCTCATCTGCAGGAACTGCTGGCCGATCAGCCGCACTGGTGTGGCGAGGGCCTCCGGCTGGTCCGCCGCGAATGGGCCACCGACATCGGCCCGGTCGATCTCATGTGCAGGGACACCGAGGACAAATGGGTCGCGGTCGAGATCAAGCGGGTTGGGACGATCGAGGCGGTCGAGCAGATCACCCGCTACCTCGAGCGGATTCACCGCGAACCGTCGATGGCGGATTGCCGTGGCGTGCTCGCCGCCCAGTCGATCAAGCCCCAGGCCCGCACCCTGGCCGAGGGTCGCGACATCGCATGCGTCGAAGTCGATCTCGCTGTGCTTCGGGGCGAACGCGAGCCGGACCTCACCCTCTTCGCCTAGCGCGGTCCGTTCGTATTGATGAAGAGGACGGGCCGGTCTCCCAGCTCGCCTGCTCCAGCTTTGGCGAGCAGTGCGGCCATTGCTTTTGCCGTGTAGACCGGGTCGAGTTCCAGCCCGTCGGCGCGGGACAGTTCGATCGCCCGTCGGGACTCGGTGGTCGGGGCTCCGTATGTCTGGCCCAGCCAGTCGATGGTCATCTCGTGCCTGAGGTCGGGCTCGGGGAACTCGGCTCCACGCTTTCTGAGCAGGGCCGCGCTTCTGTCGGCCAGCTTGCCGATTGCCTGGTCGTCCAGTCTGAGGTGCTCGGTCACGATCACTCCGAGGACTCTGGTCTCGAGCCCGGCCAGGGAGAGCCCCAGGGTGAGACCGGCGGCAGTTCCACCGGAACCGGTCGGGACCACGATCCAGCCCGGTTCGGGAAGCTCGCCGGCCCGCACCTGATCGGCGATCTCGAAGGCAGTCTCGACATAACCGAGGGAACCCAGCGGCGAGGAGCCTCCGGAAGGGAGGACGTAGGGCGTTTTCAGCCCGCTGGTGTTGCGGGCGATCAGCCAGGGGGCGAGGGCGATGGTGCGGTTCTTGGTTCGCGTGAAATGAATTCTTGCGCCCGAGGAGTCGATCCGTTTCAGCTGGGCTTCGACGTGCTCGTCCCGGGGCTGATCGATCAGGGCGAGGGCCGTGTCGATGCCCTGCTCCCGGGCGTAGAGGGCGGTGGCCAGTCCCCAGTTGGTCCCCAGGCCGCCGAAGGTGAGGATCGTCTTCTTGCCCTTCCGCTTCCCCTCGGGCAGCAGCCACTCCAGCTTGCGGATCTTGTTGCCGCCCCAGCCGCCTTCACCGAAGCCGCATTCGTCCTTGAGCCAGATCTCGGTCCCGCACCCGGAGAGCCCGGACAGGGGCCGGACGGGCGTCGGACCCTAGCCGAGCCGCAGGTGGGGGAGGGTCCGGGGCTGGGCCGGCCGCCACTGGGGGAGGGAGGGGATGGGGGCGGGTGTGGCGGTTG
>JAEZIQ010000144.1 GCA_023436605.1 Actinomycetes bacterium
AGGATCCTCGGCCCGAAGGCGACGTTGTCGAAGATCGACTTGGGAAACGGATTCGGCTTCTGGAAGACCATCCCGATCAGTTTCCGCACCTGGACCGGGTCCACCTTCGGTCCGTACAGATCCTGACCGTGGTAAAGCACTTCTCCCTCGACCCGGGCCGACGGAATCAGGTCATTCATCCGGTTCAGGCAGCGGAGCAGCGTGCTCTTGCCGCAACCCGAAGGTCCGATCAGAGCGGTCACCTCGTTTTTCTGGATCCGCATCGAGACCTCGTTGACCGCGAGGCTGCTGCCGTACGAGACCGAGACGTCCTTGAGGTCAAAGACCTTGTCCCCGGCCCACGGATCAACTTCGGAGGGGGTCATCTCGCGAACGGCGATCTTCTGACTCAGACCCGGATGGTCGGCCTTCTCCTGTGGTGCGCGTTCTTCCAATTTTTCACTCACTTTGCTTTCACCTACCACTGTTGCTCGTATCGGTTCCGAAGCCAGATCGCGAATGAGTTCATCGCCAGGAGGACGACGAGCATCAGGATCACTCCGGCTGCGGCCAGGACCCGAAACTCGTCCTGCGGCCTTGCTGCGTAGTTGAAGATCAGAACGGGGAGAGCCGTGTACCCGTTGTCGCCGAAAAAGGTGGGACTGAAAGTCACGAAGGTGGCCGCGCCGACCAGAAGCAGAGGAGCTGTTTCGCCGATCGCCCTGGAAATCGCGAGGATGACCCCGGTGACGACCCCGGGAATCGCCGCTGGCAGCACCTGCCGCCGGATCGTCTGCCACTGGGTCGCCCCCAGGGCCAGCGATCCTTCCCGGATCGAGGGAGGCACGGCCCGGATCGCTTCCCGGGCGGCCAGGATCACGGTCGGCAGGACCAGCAGGGCCAGGGTCATCGACCCCGCGGCGAGGATGAAGCCGAGATCGAGCGGGCCGCGCACGATGAAGGCCAGCCCGAGGATGCCGTAGATGATCGAAGGGACGCCGGCCAGGTTCTGCACGTTCAGTTCGATCAGCTTGTTCCACCACCTGGTGCCGTCGGCGTACTCCTCCAGATATATCGCTGCGCTGACACCCAGCGGGACGACGAGGACGATCACTCCGACGATCAGGTAGAGCGTCCCGAGCAGCGCCGGCCTGAACCCGGATTGCTCGGGGTTGATCGTCGAGGGCCCGTTGGTGATCAGGTCCGTGCTGAACGCGGGTGCTCCCTTGACGGCAGCCTGGACAATGATCGCGACCAGCCCGAGCAGCGCCAGCGAAAGCGCGAAGAGAAGCAGCGAAAAGAAGATCGTCCCTTTCAGCCGGTCCCCGCGGGGCTGGCGGCTGAGCTGGGCCCGGGTCACGGCGCGGGCCCCGGCCGTGGCCAGCCGGGTTCTTTCGCTGCCTGGCGCCCCGGGCGTGTTGCCCGCAGTCTGCGGCTTCATTCGTATACCTCCCGGTACTTGCGAACCAGCCGGATCGCGAAGATGTTCATGATCAGGGTCAGCACGAACAGCAGGGTGCCGACCGCGAAAATCGTGTCGTAAGTGATCGAGCCCGTCGAGATGTCACCGGTCGCGGTCTGGGCGATGAAGGCTGTCATCGTGAGCACCGAGGACCCTGGGTCGAAGGTGAGGTTGGGCGAGGCACCGGCGACCAACAGGACGCCCATCGTCTCGCCGCCCGCACGGGAACCAGCCAGGACCAGCGAAGCGATGATCCCGGATATTGCCGCCGGAAAGACGACTCTCGTCGCAACTTTCATCTTGGTGGAACCGAGTCCGTATGCGGCTTCGCGCAGTCCCCCCGGCACCGCCCGCATGGCGTCATCGGAAATTGAGGCGATGATCGGAACCAGCATCAGACCGATGGCCAGTCCGGCAACTCCGGCGCTGAATGGCGGGATGCTGACCATGAAGGGGAATACCTTCTCGATCAGCGGACTGAGGAAGACCAGGCCGAAGATGCCGATCGCCACCGTGGGGATGCCGGCCAGGACCTCGAGTACCGGCTTGACGATCTTCCGGGCCCTGGGTGAGGCGTACTCGCTGAGCCAGATCGCCGAACAGAGCCCGATTGGCACCGCGAAAAGCATGCCCCAGATGCTGGTGCTGATGGTTCCCACCAGGATCGGCAGGACTCCGAACGATGCCGGACTGAAGGTCGGCGCCCACTCCGTTCCGAAGAGGAACTCTCCGACCGGGACCTGACCCAGGAACTCGAAGGTGGGCATCAGCAGAGAGACGACGATCGCCGTCGTGGTCAGGACCGAGAGGACCGCGCAGAGCGCGAGAAACCCCTTGATCAGCTTCTCCCCGAAGCGGTGTGAAGAGGCCTCGAGCGAGGGGGGCTCTGAACCAGCCCCGCCTCGCCCGAGAGCCTCGACCATGTCCCGTGTTTCCATGGCTGTTCCCGGTCGGTCGCGTCCTGGGACCTAGGAGGACGCTTCCCCACCGTTGCCGGCGTTGGAAATGAGGTTGTCGACCTTGGTCGTCGACTCGGTGAGCTGCTTGTCGGTCAGGCCGACGAAGCCGAGCTGGTCGGCCACCGAGTTCACGTTCTCGAGGTAGTACTTCATGAATGCGTCGAACTCGGGGCGGGCCAGTGCTTTCGCCGACGGGTAGATGAAGAGCGGACGGGCCAGCGGGGTGTAGGTACCGTCCTGGACCGTCTCGGCCGAGGGAGGCACACAGCCGTTGCCGGAGTCGATCTCCAGCCCGCGAATCTTGCCTTCGTTCTCCTTGAGGAAAGAGAACCCGAAGTAGCCCATGCCACCTTCGGCACCGGCGACGCCGGTCACGGTCTGGTTGTCGTCCTCGCCGACGTTGCTGTAGTCCTTGCGCTGGTTGCCTTCTTCACCGTTCACTTCTTCGGTGAAGTACTCGAAGGTGCCCGAGTCGGTGCCGGGGCCGAACAGGGTGAGCTCGGCGTCGAAGGTCGGATCGAGACCCTTGATCTCGTTCCAGTTCTTGACGGTGGAGTCGTTCTCCCAGACCTGTGAGAGCTGATCGATGGTCAGGCACTTGACCGGGTTGTTCGGGTTGACGACCACGGAGAGCGCGTCGTTGGCCACCTGGACTTCTTCCCACTCGACGCCACCCTGCTTGCACATCGCGGTCTGCTCTTCGTCGATCGTCGACGAGGCGTCGTTGGCGTCAGTCTCACCGGCGCAGAACTTCTCGAAGCCGCCGCCGGTACCCGAGGTTCCGACCGTCACCTTGACGTCGGGATTCTCCTGCTGGAAGCCTTCGGCGATCGCTTCGGTGAGCGGGGCCACGGTGCTGGATCCGTCGATGCGGATGTTGCCGCTGACCTCACCGGACGATCCGCTGGAACCATCGGATGAGTCGTCGCCGCAGGCCGCGACGCCGAGCGCAAGGACGCCAGTGGCGGCGAGCGCAGCTAGAAACTTGAACTTGGAACTGGACACAGTTGCTCCTTCTGGACTTGGTTTGCTCTGTCGCTTTTCGTAGTTGCGGCTCCAGTCAACCGGTGGCTATCGGGGCGCGTGTTACTTCCCTGTGAAAGTCCTGAAAATGTTCGATTCTCAGGAAGAAAGGGATCTGGGCGAGAAGCTGTAGCCAAACCCGATGTGAGTCTGGATGAAGCTCCAGTGCGGCAGCGCGGCCTCCAGCTTGTGTCTCAGCTTCGACACGTAGACGTCAACCGACCGCTCGTGTTCCGGCATCTCTCCGCCCCAGACGAGGCTGTAGATCTCCTCCCGGCTCACGACCTCTTCCGGGCGGCTTGCCAGGACGGCGAGAAGATGAAACTCGCGTACGGTCAGCACCAGTCCGCGACCGTCGGCCAGCACGGTGCGCTGGCCCAGCCTCACCTCGAGCGGGCCGGCGGCAACGACTTCTCCCTCTGAACCGTTCAGTTGGGAGTTCGAGGCGTCCACGTCGGAAGACTCAAAGCGGGTGAGAGGCGTCCTCGAACTCACGGAACAGACCCGTGACCACGAAGGCGACCTGCTCGCCGACGTCAACCGCGTTGTCGCCGATCCGTTCGATTGCCCGGGCGGCGAGCAACATGGTCATCGCCCATTCACGCCGGTCCGGCTCGTCACCGATCTTGATCGCGAGCGTGAAGCATTCCCGGTTGAGCTGGTCGATCACGTCGTCCTGGCGAACCAGGTCCTGGGCCGCCTTCTCGTCGCGATCGGCGAACGCCTTCCGTGCCTGCAGGATCTGAAGCCGGGCCTGGGCCCCCATCTCGAGAATCCGCCGGACCATGCTCTCCTCGACCGGTGGCTCGTGGCCGACGATCGGGATCAGCTTGCAGATATTCACGCACTGGTCACCCATCCGCTCCGCGTTCTTGATCACGTGAAGCAGGGCCGAGATCAGCCGCAGGTCGGTGGCGACCGGCGACTGGGTGGCAAGCAGGGTGATCAGGCCCTGGTGGGTCTCCAGATATCGACCGTCGATCCGGTCGTCGTCGGCGGCGACCAGTTCGGCCAACTGGATGTCCTGCTGCTCGATCGCCTCGAGGGTCCGGTCGAGGGCGCGGACCACCAGGTCGAAGGCACCGAGGGCCTGACTTTCCAGGTGGTCCAGCTCTTCCTGGTATTGGATGCGGATCTTGTCTGTCACTCACAACCTCCGGGATCGGTTCCCGCCGCTCGATCGATCGGCCTGGCAGTCACAGCGTTGCAACTGGTCCACTCCAGTTTGTTACCCCCGGGTAGCCCCGCTGTAAAAGAGTTGTGAACGCCCGCATGAGCCACCCACCGGAGCCGGCCCAACTACCAATTGTCTCTATGGGCCGGCGGGTTTCCGTGATCATCCGGCGTAGACCGGATGACATGCAGATGCGATGGGCCGGCGGGTTACCGTGGCCAACCGGCGACAGCCGGATGACATGCAGATGCGATGGGCCGGCGGGTTTCCGTGGTCATCCGGCGACAGCCGGTTGACTTTCTTGTGTTCTGGCCCGGTCGGAGCCGACCTCAGCGACCGCATCAGCGGCCGGCAACGACGATTCGGCGGCAAACCTGTAGCCGACGCCGAAGTGTGTGTGGATGTAGGTGTAATTGGGAGAAAGCTTTTCCAGTTTGGTGCGGATCTTCCGGATGAACACGTCGACCGAGCGGTCGCCGTGGGCCATCGCGTATCCCCAGACCCGCTGGTAGATCTCTTCCCGGTCGAGCACCTTGCCCTCGTTCTGCCCGAGCATCTGAAGGAGTTCGAATTCGCGGCGGGTCAGATCAAGACTCTGACCACCGATGAAAGCCTGGAATTGATCGGATCGAATCTCGATTTCTCCGACCACCAGCGGTCCGACCTCCTGATCGGAGGAGCGACGGCGACGGCGCCGTACGACCGCTTCGATTCGCGCGATCACTTCTTCCGGATGGCAGGGCTTGTTGATCCAGTCGTCCGCCCCGATCCTCAGGCCCCGCACCCGTTGCGACACCGTGGCGCCATTCGCGCAGACGATCACCCCCAGGTCGGGCATCAGGCCGCAGATGCTCTCGAGGTATTCCCATCCAGCCTGGCCAACCACATCCGGATCGAGCAGGACGGCGTTGATCTTCAACGCAACCAGTTCTTCCGGCGGCACGCTCGACGCGAGCACGCGGTACTGCCAGCCAGCCGAATCCAAGCGGTTGGTGAGGACCCGGATGAAACCGGAGTCGGTGTCGATCACCGCCACGCGAAGGGGAGCTCTTCCGGCGCTCATTTAATCCTTCCGATCATCTACCTGCAAAGTGTAGGGACCGGCCGGACGCAAAGCCGCAAAAACAAGCCGGTTTTCACATCTCGTTCACATTCTTCGGGTCGGCGCGCACGCGGTGGGGGTGGGTGACCCTCCCAAAGATGGCCCACCCGTCGCGCGTGACCCCAGTTACTCGCTGACGCGAGCAGTAATCGAAAGCCACTTTGGGAGGGTCACCCACC
>JAEZIQ010000007.1 GCA_023436605.1 Actinomycetes bacterium
GCGCAGGTGATCACCCGCGACTCCTCGAGGGAAACGTCGAGGAAGTGGCGGCCGATCACCCAGGAAAGGAGGATGCCGGCGCCGGTCGCAAGGCCGACCGGGATCGAGAAGCGGGCGATCGCCTTGAGATAGCCCTCCGGTCGCCAGGGACCGGTGCTCGGAGCGAGGGCGAGGAAGAAGGCGGGGATGCCGATCGTGAGTGAAGAGGTGAGGGTGAACTGGCGGGGCAGCAGCGGGAAGATGCCGGTCGGGATCGCGACCGTGGCAAGCAGGAAGGCGGTGAAGATCGCCTTCGAGATGAAGAGGCGGGAGACCCGCTGGATGTTGCGGAGGATCTGGCGGCCCTCGTGGACCATGCCCGGCACCTCGCCGAAGCTGCCGTCGACCAGGACCAGGTCGGCGACCGAACGGGCCATCTGGGTGCCGTTGCCCTGGGCGATCGCGAGCCGGGACTTCTTCAGGGCCGGCACGTCGTTGACGCCGTCGCCGATCATGCCGACGTACTCGCCGGCCTCGGTCAGCACCCGCACCACCCGCTCCTTGCCCTCCGGGGAGATCCGGCCGATCGCCGGGGAGTTGCGGATCGCCTCCAGCAGCTCCTCGTCGCTTTCGGGCAGGTCCTCGCCGTTCAGCGCCGGGCCGGTCACGTTGCGGGCGATGCCGGTGTCACGGGCGATCGCGCCGACCGTCGCGGGCGCGTCACCGGAGAGCACCTTGAGCGCGACCTCCTCGCGGTGGAAGAAGTCCACCGTGTCGGCGGCGTTCGGCCGCAGGTTCTCGGCCAGGACGACCAGCCCGAGCGGCCTGAGGTCGGCCGGAAGCTCCGGGTCGTGTTCGGGGTCGGGGAGCGGGCCGGGCATCGCGGCGATCGCCAGGACCCGGCGGCCCTCCGAGGCCTGCTCGGTCGCGCTCGCCTGAAGCGCGTCGTCGCGGCCGTCGACCAGCAGCGCCTCCGGGGCGCCGAGGGCGAAGCGGTCGCCGCCAATCTCGAGTGCGCCCCAGCGGCGGCGGGAAGAGAACGGGACCTGGGCGCTCGGCTCCTCCTCGGTGGCGTTGCCGAGCTTGGCGGCGTGGATCGCCTCCAGAGTGCCGTTGCGGGAAGGCATCGAGGCGGCGTAGCGGCCGAAGCTCCGGGCCAGGTCGTCTTCGCTTTCGCCGGCGGCCGGGATCAGCTCGACCACCCGCAAGGCCGCTTCGGTCAGGGTGCCGGTCTTGTCGGTGCAGAGGATCGAAACCGAGGCCAGCGACTCGACCGCGTTGAGCTGCTGGGAGAGGATGCCGCGGCGGGCCATCTTCGCGGCCGAGACCGCGGCGGTCAGCGAGACCAGCAGGATCAGGCCCTCGGGGACGATGTTCACGACCGCGGCGGTCATCGTTTCGACCGCTTCGGCCTGGCTTACCTCACGCACCCCGAGCGAGATGCCGAGGCCGACCGCCAGCGGCACCATCACCGCGACCAGGATGATCAGCAGCCGGTCCATCGCCCGCTCGAGCGGCGAGCGGGGGTGACGGAAGGCGCGGGCGGTCTCGGCCAGCTTCGCGGCGCGGCAATCCGGCCCGACCGCGGTGGCGACGAACCGGGCCTCGCCCTCGATCGCGAACGAACCGGACCAGACCTGGCCGCCGGCTTCGCGGCGGACGGGCTCGGACTCACCGGTCAGGTTCGCCTCGTCGAGCTGAAGTCCGTCGGAGCTCAGGATGTCGCCGTCGGCGATCACCTGGTCACCCGGGCCGACCACGACCAGGTCACCGACCACCACGTCGTCGATCGGGATCTCGATCCGCTGGCCGTCCCGGATCACTTCCGCCTTGACTGCGATCAGCGCCGCGAGCTTGTCGAGGGCGAGCTTGGCGCGGACTTCCTGGCCGATGCCGATCGTCGCGTTGGCGACCAGGATCCCCATGAAGAGAGCATCCTTGGGGTTGCCGAAGAAGATCGTGAGCAGGCCGAACGCGAGCAGGATCGCGTTGAAGACCGTGAAGATGTTGCCGACGATGATCGACCGGTAGGACCTGCTGGTCTCCGGCTTCGGCAGCGGACCACGCTCCTCGAGGCGGCGCGCGGCCTCCTCGGTGGAGAGTCCCTGTTCTGTGGTCGCGGTCGGCGGCGAAGTGATCGTCAACTTCGCCGGGACTCTATTTACTCAGCTGAGAACGGCGGCCAGGCGTCGCCGGTGTGTCGTGGCGAGTTCGGAGTCGGGGCCGAGTTCGGTGAAGTAGCCGACCATCACCTTGCGCAGCAGATCGCGGCGGTCGGGGTCGCCGGCGGCGAGTTCGACTTCCTTCTGGAGCAGGTCGAAGGCGAACTCGTGGTCGCCCTCGTCCCAGGCCTTGAAAGCCTCGGTCGGCGGATTGTCGGATGACTCAAGTTCGGCCCGTGCCTCTCGACCCGCGACCACGAACTCGTTCGAGTCCAGTTCCGCGGCGAGCTCCTCGGGAGTCTTCTCCGGCGGCGGGACGATCCGGTCGAGGAAGGCGTTGATCTGCGCTGGCGGCAGCGCGCCGGTGAACTCGTCGACCATCTCGCCGTTGACGAAAGCCTTCACCGCGGGGATCCCCTGGACCCGGAAGGCGGCGGCGAGCTGCTGGTTTGAATCGACGTCGACCTTGACCAGCTCGACCTTGCCTTCGCGATCGGCCACGGCCTGCTCGATCGCCGGCCCGAGGGTCCGGCAGGGGCCACACCACTCGGCCCAGAAATCGACCACGACCGGAACTTCCTTCGATCGCTCGATTACGTCCTGCTTGAAGGTTGCGTCGGTTACGTCTTTGGCCATGGAACGAGGATAAAGGGACCGCCTCCTCGGCTTGCCCGGACGAGGGCGGATCCCCATCGGCTACTTGCCGTTCTGGTCCGGAGTCTCGGGATTGAGCTTCTGGTCCGGAGCGGTGGCGGTGTAGGTGAGTGACATGAGAAGCGAACGCATGTGAATCTCCTTGGATCGGGGGACTTGACGATCCGAAGGCTCTCTTTTCGGCCTTGTTGCTTTGTTGCGGATAGCTTGCGTTGCGCTCGGGGTCGGGAATTGCCCGATAATCTGGGGCTGTCGAAGTCTTCTGAGGAGAGGTGCTTCATGGGGTTCATGAGTCCGTCCGATCCGCCCTTCGAAATCGAGGAGTGGAAGAAGCGGCCGTATCGGGAAAGGCTGAAGCCGCTGGCCCAGGACTGGGCGGAAAACGGGATCGGCGTGCCCCAGGCGGTCTACCTGCTCTACATCGTCAAGCTGATCCTCTTCACCGGCGGTGGCATCCTGCTGATCTCCGCCACCTCGGACCTCGGCGGACTCTCGAAGATCGGTGACTGGTGGACCGAGCCGGTCGTCTTCCAGAAGGCCGTGGTCTGGACCATGCTCTGGGAAGCGGTCGGGCTCGGGGCCGGGTCGCTGCCGCTCACCCTGCGCTTCTCGCCGATGGTCGGTGGCTTCCTCCACTGGTTGAGGCCGGGCACGATTCGTCAGCCGCCCTGGCCGGACAAGGTGCCGCTGACCGGAGGCGACAGGCGCACGGTCTTCGACGTGATCCTCTACGCCGGCCTGCTGGTCAGTGCGCTCGACTTGCTGATCCGGAGTGGAGCCGACGGTTTTGACCCGGTCACGGTCGCCGTGCTGCTCGCCTTCCTCGGTCTGCTCGGGTTGCGTGACAAGGTGCCGTTCCTCGCCGCGAGGGCCGAGGTCTACGGGCCGTTCCTGATCATCTTCTGTTTCCCGGCCGACCAGATGATCGTCGCCGCTCAAGTAGTCATGTTCTGCATCTGGTGGGGCGCCGCCGCCTCCAAGCTCAACCGGCACTTCCCGTTCGTGGTCACCGTGATGATTTCCAACACCCCGTGGAACCGGTCGCGATGGGCGAAGAAGAAGCTCTACAAGGACCACCCCGAAAACCTGCTGCCCTCCCGGGTCGGCGAGCTTTCGGCCCACATGGGCACGGTGCTCGAGTTCACCCTGCCGCTGCTTCTGATCGCCTCATCCGGCGGGGTGATCGGCACCATCGCGGTGGCCGGGATGGTGATCTTCCACCTTCACATCCTCTCGACCTTCCCGCTCGCGGTTCCGCTCGAGTGGAACATCTTCATGATCTTCGGGGTCTTCTTCCTCTTCGGTCATTACGGGGATGTGCCGCTCTCGACCCTCGATGACCCGCTGCTGATCGCCTGCCTCTTGCCGATCATCGTCGGCATCCCGGTCCTCGGGAACTTCCGGCCCGACCTGATCAGCTTCCTGCCCTCGATGCGCTACTACGCCGGCAACTGGGCGACCAGCCAGTGGTACTTCTCGAAGGACACAAACGCCGAGGCGAAGCTCGACGAGCACATCATCAAGGCCGCGAAAACGGTGCCGGTCCAGCTCGAGAAGTTCTACGACCCGGAGATGCACCAAGTGCTGCTCCACAAGGGCCTCGCCTTCCGCTCGATGCACTCGCACGGCCGGGCGCTGGTCGGGCTGGCCGACCGGGCGGTGGATGACGTCGAGCGCTACGACGTGCGCGAGGGCGAGCTGATCGCCGGTGTGGTCTGCGGCTACAACTTCGGGGACGGCCACTTCCACGACCAGCGGCTGCTCAAGTCCGTCCAGGAGCGGGTTGGCTACAAACCCGGCGAGCTCAGGGTCGTGACGCTCGAATCACAGCCGGCCGGAAGCCCGACCCAGCGCTACCGGATCTACGATGCGGCGGACGGCCTGATCGAGGAAGGCACGGTCAAGGTGGCCGACATGGTCACCCGGCAGCCCTGGCTCGGAGTGGGCGAGCTATTCCCGGTCCAGCCCGATTCCGGGTCCCGGGACTGACCTCCCGGTAGCGTCAGGGGCATGACTCAGGTTCACATCGTCGGATCCGGCCCGAACGGGCTGGCCTGCGCCGCGGTGCTGGCCCGGGCCGGACTCGGGGTCACGGTCTACGAGGCCGCCTCGACGATCGGCGGCGGCACCCGCTCGATGGACCTGACCGGCAAGGGACTGATCCACGACGTCTGCTCGGCCGCCCATCCGATGGGCGTCACTTCGCCGGTCTTCGTCGAGCTCGGTCTGGAGCGTTACGGGCTCGAGTGGAAACAGCCCGAGATCAACCTCGCCCATCCGCTCGACGGGGGCCGGGCCGGGACCATGTTCCGCGACCTCGCCAGCACCGTGGCCGGGCTGGGGGAAGACGGCAAAGTCTGGGACGGGATCTTCGGGGGACCGTCGCGGGCCTTCGGTGAACTGAACGAGGACATCAACGAGCCGATCGTCCATCTCCCCTCGCACCCGATTCATCTCGCCCGGTTCGGCATCCCCTCGCTCCTGCCGGCCACCACGCTGGCCAGGGGCTTTCAGTCGGAGGAGGCAAAGGCGCTTTTCGGCGGGGTCGCCGCGCACTCGTTCAGCCCTCTGACCCAGGTCATGAGCTCGGCGGTCGGCATGGCCCTGATCACCGCCGGTCACGCAGTCGGCTGGCCGGTGGCGAAGGGCGGGTCGCAGTCGATCGCCGAGGCGCTGGCCGCGGTGATCACCGAGTCCGGCGGCCGTATCGAGACGGGCCGCCTGATCCGCTCGATCGACGAGTTGCCCGGGGGTGAACCGGTCGTCTTCGACCTCGCCCCGGCCGGGGTCGTCGGACTGGCCGGCCACCGCCTGCCCCCGGCTGTGCGCAAGGCCTTCCAGCGCTACGAGTACGGGCCGGCCGCCTTCAAGCTTGACCTCGCGGTCGAGGGCGGGATCCCCTGGACAAACGAGGACGCCCGCCGGGCGGGGACGGTCCATGTGGTCGGCTCCTTCGAGGAGCTGGTCCACGCCGAAGCGGCCATCAACGCGGGCCGGATGCCGGAGCGGCCCTTCCTGCTGGTCGGCCAGCAGTACCTGGCCGACCCGACCCGCTCGAACGGGAACGTCCATCCGGTCTGGGCCTACGCCCACGTGCCGAACGGCTATCCCGGTGACGCGACCGAAGCGATGATCGCCCAGATCGAACGGTTCGCTCCCGGCTTCCGGGAACGGATCGTCGGCCAGGCGACCATGGCGCCGGCCGATTACGCGGGCTACAACGCCAACTACGTCGGTGGCGACATCGTCGCCGGAGCCAACACTCCCCGACAGCTGATTTTCCGGCCCCGCGTCACCCTCGACCCCTACAAGGTCACCGAGGGGATCTGGATCTGCTCCTCGGCACCCCCACCCGGCGGCGGCGTCCACGGCATGGGCGGCGCCAACGCCGCCCGCTCGCTCCTCAAGTCGCTTCGGTAGCCGCAGTCAGGAGCGGTGTTGAGAGGCCTTTTGATCGGCTTCCCAGAAGTCGTCGATCTTGTGGCCGTGGTCTTGATCGCTCTGCCGGGAGATCGCCCACATTTCGACCGTTTCGTCGCCGAGGTTGCGGTGGGAGCGGGGCGTCTTCGGCGCGACTCGGACCGCGGTGTTGGGCCCGACTTCGCGGATGTCATCGCCCAGCCGCATGGTCAGGGTGCCCCGGGTGACCAGGTAGACCTCCTCGATCTCGTCGTGGAAGTGACCGGTGCCCTGCTCGAAGTCGGAGTGGGGCGGGACGCGGATCAGGGTCAGGGCCACCTGCTCGCAGTCAAGTGGGCTGGTCAGGCGACGGAACTCGCCGGGGACATCCGTTCCGGCGTATGAATCCTTGACCTGGTCGGCGGAGACGATCTCGTATTCGCTCATGGCCCAGACTACCCGGGCCCGGCGGGGTCAATCGGGTCAGAGCTGGATTGCTTTGAGGGTGAGGAAGTCTTCGATTCCGTAGGGGCCGAGTTCGCGGCCGTGGCCGGAGAGCTTGCGGCCGCCGAAGGGAGCGAGGGGGTTGAAGGCGGCGCCGTTGATCTCGACCTGGCCGGTTTCGATCCGGCGGGCGACCTCAACCGCGCGGTCGGGGTCCGATGACCAGACGCCGCCGGCCAGGCCGTAAGCGGAATCGTTGGCCAGCTCGATCGCCTGCTCTTCGATGTCATAGGGCAGGATCGAGAGGACCGGGCCGAAGATCTCCTCCCGGGCGATCGTCATCTCGGGGGTTACCTCGGAAAAGACCGTGGGCCGGACGAAGTAGCCGGTGTCGAGGCCTTCCGGGGTTTCGGGTCCGCCGGCGATGAGTTTGGCGCCCTCCTCGATTCCCTTCTCGATGTAGCCGCGGACCCGGTCGCGCTGGTTGGCTGAGCTCATCGGGCCGATCTGGGTTTCGGGGTCGGCCGGGTTGCCGACCTTGATCTCGGCCACGGCGGCAGCGGCCACCGCCTCGACCACCGGCAGCGACTCGCGGGGCACCAGCATCCGGGTCAGGGCCGAGCAGGTCTGGCCGCCGTTGATGAAGCACTTCTGGATGCCATTCACCACGGCGGCTTCGAAGTCGGCGTCGTCGAGGATCACGTTGGCTGACTTGCCGCCGAGTTCGACCGTGACCGGCTTGACTGAGGCCGCGGCCAGTTCGCTGACCCGGATCCCGGCCCGGGCCGAGCCGGTGAAGGAGACCATGTCGACGCCGGGGTGGGAGACGATCGCCTCGCCGACCACCGGGCCGGTACCGGTGACCATGTTGACCACGCCACCGGGCAGGCCGACGTCATGGATCACCTCCATCAGCAGGTAGGCGGCGAGCGGGGTCATCTCGCTCGGCTTCAGGACGACCGTGCAGCCGGCGGTGATCGCCGGAGCGACCTTGGCCGCGATCTGGTGGATCGGGTAGTTCCACGGGGTGATCGCGCCGACCACGCCGAGCGGTTCGCGGATCACCTTCGAGTTGCCGATCGTCTGCTCCCACGGCATCTCCTCGATCAGGTGTTCCATCGAGGTGAAGTCGATCGCCGGCAGCGAAGCCTGGATCAGCATGCCCTCGGTGACCGGGGTGCCGAGTTCCTGGCTGACCAGGCCGGCGATCTCCTCGGCCCGGTCCTGGAGGCCGTGGCCGATCAGGGTCGAGTAGCCGGCCCGGTCCTGGACCGGCATCTCCTTCCAGCCGGGCAGAGCAGCGCGGGCCGCGGCGACCGCCGCGTCGACGTCCTCGGCGGTGCCGGCCGGTACCGAGCCCATCACCTGCTCGGTCGAGGAGTTGATCACCTCGATCCGCTCATCCGAGGTGGCGGGGACCCACTCGCCGCCGATGAAGTGGCTGGCGAACTTCTCGTCGATCGCCGGAGCGGAGCTTGCCTCCTCGGTGCCGGTAGCTGCGATCGGGTTCATGCGGTTGCCTCCTCGGTCTGGCCCGCGGTTCGGGTGGCTCCCGCCTCCTCGAGGATCTTTTCGGCGGTGCGGGAGGCCAGGGACATGATCGTGATCATCGGGTTGGTGCCCGAAGGGGTGGGGAAGGCGGAGCTGTCACCGATCCAGACGCCCGGCGTGTCGTGGAGTTCACCCCGGGGGTCGGCAACGCTGTCGGCCGGGTCGCTGCCCATGCGGCAGCTGCCCATCTGGTGGGCGGCGAAAAGCCTCGCTCCGCCGGCCCGGAGGGGCAGCCGGTTGATGCGGGAGATGAAGGCGTCGAGGTCGTCACCGACCCGCCAGCCCGGCAGGCCGGTCGCCAGCGCGTAGATCTGGTTCGCCCCGGCCGCGTGGTGGAGTCGGATCTGCTGTTCGAGACCGAAATGGAGATTGTCGATGTCACGCGGGTCAGTCACCGAGTAGGTCGGCATCGACTGGCCGTCGCCGTCGATGAAGACCTGGCCGCCGCCGCGTTCCCGGGTCAGGTTGATCGTGATCGACCCATTCGCGTACCCGGCGAGAACCTCGCGGTGATGCTCGGCGGTGGTGAACGGGATCGCCGACCCGCCGAGGCCGGTCGTGTACTGGGCTCCCTCGATCAGGAAGCCGTAGCCGTCGTCCTCGAGGCCGTTCTGGAACTGGTCGACGACCGCGGCGTGGGGCGGGCCCCACCAGGCCTTCTGGTCCTCGGCGTAGCTGGCGAAGATCAGGGTGCAGGGATGGAGTCTCAGGTGCTTGCCGGTGGCCGGGCCGCCGATCCCGGAGCGGAGCAGGAGCGCCGGTGACTCGAGGGCGCCGCCGGCGACCACCACGCGCGGGGCCCGGATTGTCACCCTGGCACCGCCGAAGTCGGCTTCGACCCCGGCCGCGCGGCCATCCTTGACCAGTACCTTCCGGGCCTGGCAGCCGACGATCACATCGGCCCCGTGGTCGACCGCATCCTGCAGATAGGTCTTGAGGGTCGACTGCTTGGCGCCGGTCTGATCGCCCCAGCCCATGTAGGCGGCCATCGCCGGATCGTGCTTCGAGCGGTCCCAGTTGCGATCGGTCGGATGCCAGGACCAGCCGAGCTTCTCGGCCGCGTCGATCCAGGTCTTCTGGGTCTGGTTCAGCTCGGAGCAGTCGCTGTTGACCTGGAGCCGTTCCCAGACCGAGTCGATATGACGGTCGAAATCGGGAGTGTTGACATCTTCGAGCCCATACTCGTCGGCCCATTCCTGGCGGACCCAGGGCCGCGGCCTGAAGCAGTTGGTCCAGTTGATCAGGGTGCCGCCACCGAGACAGCTGCCGGCCTGGAGACTGACGTTGAAATCGGCGGTGTAGGTCGGCCCGCCCCGCCAGTACATGCGGGCAAAGCCGTTCAGTTCGGTCTGGTCGAAGTCGGCCTCGTTGAAGTAGCCGCCCATCTCCAGCACGATCACCTTCAGCCCGGCCTCGGCCAGGCGGGCGGCGATCACGCCACCGCCGGCCCCGGAGCCGACGATCACCGCGTCGGCTTCGAGTACGTCCCCGTCGGCGGGAGTCAGGGGGTGGATTGGCTTCTCGACCTCGGGTGGCACAGAGATCGGTCCGGGGAATCCGAACTGCTCCCAGTTCGGGTTCGGCGGCAGGCCATAATGGAAGAAGAGGGTGAGTCCGGTCAGGGCCCCGACCCCGATCGCCGCCTCGCGGCTGGCCAGCGACATGTTGGTCAGGATCTGTTCGCGCGAAGCCTGCGAAAGCGCGTTGAAGTTCTGCATCTCGAGGGCATCGAGCAGCTCTTCGATTCCCTGCTGGTCGGCCTCGGGCATCTGGGAGATCGCCTCGGCGACGGCCAGGTTGGCGCCGGTGTCGGCGGCGGAGCGGGCCCAGAACCCGGTCGGATCATCGTCGCGGGCAAGCGACGGGACGATCGTCTCGCAGACGCGATTCAGGACGGCGGCGCGGTTCTCGTCAAGCACTTGCGTGCTCCTCTCCTCGGTTCCTTACGGCCACGGCCAGTGTAACGCCGAGCCCGAGGTCGATCCGCGATTTTCGGCAGATCAGCGCGGGTTGAAGAGCCGGTCGTCCCCGCCGCGTCGGGACGAATCGGGAAAGACCTTGAGGCCGACGCCGTCGACCTTGCCGCTGACCGGGTGCTTCATGAAACAGGGATCCAGCTGTTTGAAAAACCGGCTGGCGTCACCGAGCGAGAACTGGGCGGCCCGGGTCGGGCCAATCACCAGGTCGGCCAGCTGGAGGCCGAGCGAGTGGTGGGAGGGACCGAGCATCAGACCGTCGACGATGCGGTCGAGCTCGGCGAAGTCGGTGCCCTCCTCGTGGATCCGGTCGAAGTACCGGCGCATGTGCCGGTCCTTCTCGAACTCCCGGGAATCGAGCACGATCACACCGTGGGCGCCTTCGCTGGCAAGGAAACGCTGGAACCGCTCGGCCGTGAACGTGAGCGCGGTCTGGTAGATCACGTCGGCGTTCCGGAAGTACTTCTCGCGGTAATCCTCGATCGTGGAATCGGTGTAGAGGACGGTTGCCAGGCAGTGAATCGGCAGACCGGAAAGGCACTCGTACGTGGCGTCGGCGATCTCGGGTGAGACCTCGCCGGAACCGACCCCGGACCACTTCAGTTCCTTGCCGGTCGGCCAGCCGGCCTTGGTCAGGCAGGCGTGCCAGCGCTCTCTTACTTCGACCCAGTGGTCGGCCCGGATGGCCACCCCGCCGAGGGCGAAAATCTCGTCCTCGGCGGGGATGCCTGACTCATCCAGGAAGAGCAGGTACATCGCTCTAGGAGTTGGAGCCGCAGACCGTCAGTCCGAACTCGTCCGCCTTGGCGGTAGCTTCACCGAAGGGGTTCTCCTCTGCGATCGACCCCTCGGGGTCTTCCTTCACTGCCGCCAGTTCGGATTCGAAGGTGTCGAGGATGTCGTTGTAGGCGTCAGCGTCATCTTCGTTCGGTTGCAGGGCGCGCAGTTCTTCGATCTGCGACTCGTAAAGCGGTACGACCTCGTCGGAAATGAAAGCTGCGACTTCCTGGTCGCTTGACTTGTCATCCAGGCCGGTGCTCTCCAGAACTTCAACCGTCTTGTTGTCGTAATCGGTGCAGATCTCGTTGGCCTGGGCGATCAGGTCGGCGTTCGAGAGTGCGTCGTCAGACGAGTCGTCGCTGCTGCCGCAGGCGGCGAGGCCGAGCGAGAGCGCAACGGCGAGCGTGGCAACGCCGATGGATAGGGGCTTTCTCATTGAAACCTTCCGTTTGGAGGTGGGACGGGACCGGGGGGATAGTAGACCCTCCGGCGGGCGGGATAAGGTCGTTTTTATGGAGAACCTGTCGCTAGCAGTAACGACCGTTCAGTTGTCAGTCTGGATTCACGTGACCGCAGTCGTGGTCGGACTGGGCATGACCTTCGCCGAAGCGCTGCTTTTCCCGGTGGCGATGAAGATGAATCCGCGCCACCTACCGTACGTCCACCGGCTTCAGTTGACCATTAACCGCTACGTCGCGAACCCGGCCCTGCTCCTCATCCTGATCACCGGTATCTACCAGGTGTCCGAGTACAACATCAGTTTTGGTGACTTCTGGATCAGCGCCAGTTTCATGATTGTGATCATCCTCGGCGGTATCAACGGCGGCTACTTCATACCTTCCGACAAGAAGCTCGAAGCGATGCTGAACGAGGAGATCAAAACGGCCGGTGACGGTCCATTTACTCCCTCCCAGGATTACATGTCGAAGGCCAAGCTTCAGGGGATCCTCGGGCCGGTGATGGGTCTCCTGATCGTGCTCGCGATCTACCTCATGGTGGTCAAGCCGGGCGCCTGAACCAAGGTCGCAAGTGGGCGGGTCAGCTGGCCTCGAGCAGTTGCTTGAGGGCGATCACCCGCTCCCGCCACCAGATCTTCATTCGTTCGGCGATCTCGCCGTCGGGCAGCTTCTCGTGCTCGAGCGCAACCCGGCATCTTTCGGGGCCGAGCCTTTCGAAGCCGACGATCAGGCGGGTCGAACCGTCGCCCCAGTCATACCTGGCCGAAACCGGGGCGGTGGCGGTCCGCAAATGAAGGTCGCCTTCCGGTAGCCACTGCATTCGGATCGACTCCTTCTCGAAAGCTTCGAAAGCCTTCTCGACCGGTGCCGCGATCGTCTTCGAAGCGGTGACCGACCAGCCGTCGGCCCGCTGCCCCGGCTCGCGCAGACCTCGGGCCCGCTCGTATCCAACCGTGATCGATTGCGCCCACCAGCCCGGCACACCCTGCTCGTCGGTCAGCCAGCGGGCGATCTCGGTGTGAGTTCTCCTCATCGCACCGGCGTTGTCGAGCAGATCCAGCCACTCGTCCCAGTCCTTGCCGGTCGCTTCGACGAGCTTCTCACTGGAAAGCGTCGGTTCGAAGTCAGTCATGACACGGACTTAGTTTCTACCACGGTGCGCCAGGGCCGAAACCGGAATCTGGCACCTCTCTAACATTGACCCATGGCCGAGACGGACGATCAGAAGATCACAGTCAGTGACCGAAGCTCCCTCAACCGATACGAGATCCGGCTCGACGGGAAACTCGCGGGAATGGCCGAGTACCAGTTGGGGGAGGGGAAGATCGCCTTCACCCACACCGAGGTCGATCCCGCCTACGGCGGCCAGGGCCTCGGCTCCCGGCTGATCGAGTTCGCCGTGACCGACGCGCGGTCGAGGGGCCTGGAAATCAAGCCGGTCTGCCCCTTCGTCAAGAAGTGGATTGACGAGAACCCCGCCTGACGATGCCCGTCAGCAGAGAAAGCGCCGAAGCCGCCGCCGACAAGGTGCCGGGCAGCAAGCTTTCCGCCCGGATATACGAACCGTTCCTCTGGCTCGGTGAAAAGGCCGGCTTCTGGCGCTGGCGCAAGCGGCAGGTCGAGCAGGTCACCGGATCGGTGATGGAACTCGGGGCCGGAACCGGACTCAACCTGCCCTACTACCCGGCCGGGCTCGAGCGGCTGGTCCTGGTCGAACCGGATGTCCACAAGGCCAGGCTGCTGGCCGAAAAGAGCCCGCCGGCCGGCGTGTCGCCCGAGATCCTGCGGGCCCCGGGGGAGACCCTGCCCTTCGAGGACGACAGCTTCGACACCGTTATCGAAACCCTGGTGCTCTGCACCGTGGCCGACCCGGAAGTGACCGCGGCCGAGATCCGGCGGGTGCTGAAACCCGGCGGGCGTTTCCTCTTTGTTGAACATGTCCGTTCCGACCGGCCCCGCCTCGGACGCTTCCAGGACCGGATGGAGAGACCGTGGAAGAAGCTGGCCGACGGCTGCCACTGCAACCGGCGCACCCTGCCGATGCTGGAGGCAAACGGGTTCGAGGTCGAGGTCTCGGCCGAGATGGACCGGTCGCTGATGATGCCGCTGATCCGGCCGGTCGTGAGTGGCGTGGCGCGGGTCCGGGCGAGCGCCTGAGCGATGCCCGAACTGCCGGAGGTCGAGTTCACGGCCCGGCTGATCGGCTCGGAAGTGACCGGAGCAAGGATCGCATCAGCGGTCGCTCCCGGGATCAACGTGATGAAGTCGTTCCGGCCGCCGATCGACGGTCTGGCAGGCGATCAGTTCACCGGAATCCGGCGCCGGGGAAAGCTGCTGATCATCGATTTCGCCTCCGGTACGTCGATGCTGATCCACCTGATGTCGGCGGGCAAGCTTCAGCTCTTCGAGAAACGGGCCGGCCCGAAGGACCGAAGCTCACGGGTACTGATCAGGCTCGAAGACGGCCGGGAGCTGAGGATTCGGGAGACCGGGACCAAACAGCGGGCCTGGGCGAAACTGATGCCGGCCGAAGAGATCAAGACCGACGAGGCAATCGCCAAACTCGGTCCCGACGCCTGGCCGGAACCGGTTCCGGCGGAACTGCTTTCGAGCACCGAGCGGCCGCTCTACTCGCTGCTTCGCGACCAGCGGACGATCGCCGGCATCGGCCGGACCTGGGTCGACGAGATCCTCTGGACCGCCCGGCTTTCGCCCTTCAAGCGGGCCGCCGACCTCGAGCCGGGAGAAGTGGACACTCTTGCCGCCGCGATTCACGACCGGCTCGAGGCAGCGATCGCGTTCTACGAGGCCGAGGTCGAGCCGCCACTGCCGGCCAAACTGCCGAAGCCGCTCGATGTCCACGGACGTGAGGGGAAACCCTGCCCCCGATGCGGGGCGGAAATTCACGCCGTTCACTACAAGGACTACGTGCTCTGTTACTGCCCCGAGGAGCAGACCGGCGGGCAGCTGCTCAAGGATCGCCGCCTGTCGCGGTTGCTGAAGTAAGCCGGACCGGGACGGTCAACCGTCGAAGTCGGAGTCCGGTTCCTCGTCGGAGTGGATTTCGTCGGCTTCCGAGTAAACCGAGCCGGCATCCTCTTCCGGGGTGAAAGCGTCGCGTTCGGGATCGCGACCGAGCTCGGGATCTTCGGCTTGGTGGATCAGGGCCTCTTCGGCTTCCTCGAAGCCCTCCGATTCACCTTCGCCCGATTCGCGCAGCGGGCGCTCGGCCTCGTTCTCAAACTCGAGCCGTTCTTCGATATCGCGCCAGGGTGGTTTCATAAAAGTCAGGGTAGCGTGCCCTTCACACCATGTCGAAGTGGTCGGGGTGTGGGCCGATCCGGCCATCCTCGCCCCGCTCGAGTCCGTCGATCGTGGTCATTTCCTCGCCGTCGAGTTCGAAGTCGAAGATCTCGAAGTTCAGTTTCATCCGGTTGGGGTCAACCGACTTGGGGAAGATGACGTTGCCCTTCTGGATGTGCCAGCGCAGCGTGATCTGGGCCGGGCTGCGTTCGTGCCGGGCCGCGATCCCTCCGATCTCAGGGTCATCCTTGACCCGACCCTGGGCGATCGGGGACCAGGCTTCGGTGACGATGCCGTGATTCTCACCCCAGGCTTTGACCGACCGGTTCTGGAAGTAGGGGTGGAGCTCGATCTGGTTGACAGCCGGAGTCACGTCGGTTTCCGCGGCGAGCCGTTCAAGGTGAGGGATCTGGAAGTTGGAAACCCCGATCGAGCGGGCCCGGCCGTCGGCCTTGAACTCCTCGAGCACTCGCCAGGTAGCCGGGAAGTCGCCATCAAAACGACTCGGCACCGGCCAGTGGATCAGGAAGAGGTCGAGGTAATCGGTGCCGAGGGCTTCGAGCGATTTCTCGAACTCCCGCCTGGCGTCGTCGGGCTCGTGGTGGCCGTTGTTCAGCTTGCTGGTGACAAACACCTCTTCGCGGGCGAGGCCGGAAGCCCGGAGTCCTTCCCCGACCCCAGCCTCGTTGCCGTACATCTGGGCGGTGTCGATGTGGCGATAGCCGATCTCCAGAGCCCGCTGAACCGCTGCGGCGGTCTCGTCCGGCTTGATCTGAAAGACCCCGAAGCCGAGTTGGGGAATCCGGTTGCCGTCGTTTAGTTCGATTCGAGGGACCTCGTCCACGCCTGGAAGGTACCCGCCGCCCCGACCCCTAACCCGGGTCCCTGCCGAGCGCCGCAGGAACAAGATTGATCCTGAACTGCTCGAGGCGACTTCGCTGAGCTTCCGCCTGCTGGCTCAGACCTTCGAAATCGAACTCCTTGAGGCGCGGGTCATCGAGGCGGATCAGGGCGCGCCAGAGGGCCAGCTTCCCGGTCACGCCGAGTAGCAGCATTTCCAGTTCCAGCATCTGGCCGAGATCCGACTTGCGAACCAGGAATCCATTCAGTTTCAGCCGGCCCGCCTTCTCGCCGGCCCAGGCGAGCAGATACTTGGGCAGGTTCGGGCTGGCACCGATTCGGTTTCGAACCCGTTTCAGAATCTCACGTTCCTCATCGAGTTCGGACGCGAGCTTGTTCCACATCCCCGTTCGTTCGGGGTCGGTCGAATTGGAGGCCGCCCTTCGGGCCAGCGCGAGCCCCCCGGTCGAGCCGGTCAGATGGTCGTTGATGTAGACGCCAAGTTCACGATCTGACATGCGCCAGAGGTACCTCGGACCATGTCCGCCCAAACGAAGACCGGCTCGGCGTCGGCCCTGTTTGAGAGAAACGAAGCCGGGAACCTTTCCGGCATGACCGCTCTCTTTCGACCCTTCGGTCTGATCGCCGGACTTTTGGCCGGGCTGCTGGCCCGCAAGATCTTCGAGAAGGGCTGGGGGTCGGTCAGTGACCTGGAGCCGCCGTCACCGGAACAGCGGGATCCCGGCATGAGACGGTTGATCCTGGCCTTGCTGCTCGAAGGCGCGATTTTCACGGTGGTTCGTGGACTTGTGGACCACGGTGCCCGGGTCGGGTTCCAGCGTTACACGGGAGCCTGGCCGGGGGACGAAGCCACCAAAGACGATTCCTGAGCCGGGATCCTGCTCAGAGGATCTCAAGCACTGCTTCGACGGGTCGGGCCAGGACGGCGCGGTCTCCGTTGACGACGATCGGGCGCTGGAGGAGTTCGGGGCGCTCGGCCATCGCGGCAATGATCACGTCTTCTTCCTCGGCGGCCAGTTCGCGGGCGCCTTCCTCGCGCATGCGGAGCGCCTCGGCTGCCGTGATGTCGGCCTTGTCGAGCAGATCGCGGATCTCGTCTTCGGTCAGTCCGGTCACGTGGTACTCGACCGATTCAAACTCGATGCCCTGCTCCTCCAGCAACTTGGCCAGTTTGCGGCAGGTAGTGCAGGTCGGCTTCTCGTAGACGACGATCGCCATCAGTCTTCGACGGTGACTTCGGTCAGGGCGTGATTGTCGACGTTGTAGACGAAGCCGCGCACGTTTTCGCGGTGGGGGATGAACTCGGAGCGCCGCACCCGGCGGATCGACTGAGCGACATCGGCCTCGACATCGCTGAACGACTCGATCGCGAAGGCCGGGGCGGTGCCGGTCGCATCCTGGAGTTCGGCCCGGAAGCCGTCGTCGGTGATCGTCTGCATGCCGCAGTCGGTGTGGTGAATCAGCATGATCGACTCGGTACCGAGCCGTCGCTGCGAAATCGCCAGCGAGCGGATCACGTCATCGGTGATCACGCCGCCGGCGTTCCTGAGGATGTGGGCTTCACCATCTTCGAGGCCAAGCGCCTGAAAGACGTCGAGTCGCGAGTCCATGCAGGTGACGATGGTCAGCTGCCGGCTCGGCTTGACATCGAGATGCTGGTCGGGAACACGGGCCGAAAAGGCCCGGTTGTTCTCGACCAGATCGTCGATTACGCCCATCTTGTGACTACTGACCCTGGACGTCTTCCAGGTCGACCACGAAGACAAGCGTCGCGTTCGCCGGAATGGTGGGCGGGCTGCCCTGGGCGCCGTAACCGAGGTCGGGCGGGATCACCAGGACGCGGCGTCCGCCGACCTTCATGCCGGCAACTCCCTGATCCCATCCCTGGATGACCTGGCCGCCACCGAGCTGGAACTCGAACGGTTCGTCGCGATCCCAGGAGGCGTCGAACTCCTTGCCGTCGTCGTAAAGCGCGCCGACGTACTGGACCTTGAC
>JAEZIQ010000029.1 GCA_023436605.1 Actinomycetes bacterium
ATCCAGGCCTTCACTCCCGCCTGCGACGCCCTCTTCGTCCCCGACATCGACGGCGCCCTTGACGAGGAAACCGCCAAGCGCCGCTTCTGGCGAGCCTTCCGCACCCTCGGTCGCTGGCACGACGACCTCCCGCCCTACTAGCCCGCAGGACCCATTTCGATCCGAAAAAGATCGAGACGGACGAAGGCGGCGATAATCGCCCACTTCCGCCATCTCGTTTTTCCTCAGGGCGGAAAGTGCTGGAGGTTTTCGTCCTTCTGGTGACCGCTTTCGGGGCCTCCGACGGAGCCCTCGACTAGGTCGCAGGGCAGAGGGGACTATGGTCAGTCCCGTGAGTGACGAAATCGAAACCCCGCAGGTTTCAATGGAGATCGATCCCAGGCTGGCGCCTGTGCTTGAGACCGTGCGGCGCAGAAATCCAGCTGAACCCGAGTTCCACGAAGCCGTCGAACGGGTTCTCAGGACGATCGGACCGGTGCTCAGGAACCGTCCCGAGTATCTCGAGGCCAAACTGGTCGAACGCATCTGTGAGCCGGAGCGGCAGATCATCTTCCGGGTGCCCTGGATCGACGACGAGGGCACGGTGCAGGTGAACCGCGGCTACCGGGTCGAGTTCAACGGGGCACTTGGCCCCTACAAGGGCGGACTTCGTTTCGACCCTTCGGTCAATTCGAGCATCGTCAAGTTCCTCGGTTTCGAACAGGTCTTCAAGAACGCCCTGACCGGGCTGCCGCTCGGCGGCGGCAAGGGCGGATCCGATTTCGATCCCCGCGGGCGATCCGAGAACGAGGTGATGAGGTTCTGCCAGTCGTTCATGACCGAGCTCTGGCGTCATGTGGGCGAGTACACCGACGTGCCGGCCGGTGACATCGGGGTCGGGGAGCGTGAGATCGGATATCTCTTCGGCCAGTACCGGCGAATCACCAACCGCTACGAATCCGGCGTCCTGACCGGCAAGGGGCTGGCCTGGGGCGGGGCCAGGGTTCGTCGCGAGGCGACCGGTTACGGCACCGCCTACTTCGCCCAGGAAATGCTGAGGGCCGAAGGCTCGTCGCTGGTTGACCGGACGGTCACCGTTTCCGGCTCGGGTAACGTCGCGATCTACGCGATCGAGAAGGTTCAGCAGCTCGGCGGGACCGTGGTCGGATGTTCCGATTCCAGCGGTTACGTGCATGACCCCGACGGCATCGATCTGCCCTTGCTGAAGCAGGTCAAGGAGGTCGAACGGGCGAGGTTGACCCGCTATGTGGAGGAGCGGCCGAAAGCCAGGTACGTCGAGGGCGGGAAGATTTGGGAGATCCCCGCCGAAGTCGCCCTCCCTTGCGCGACGCAGAACGAACTCGATGAGGACGACGCCCGCAAGCTGGTCGAATCCGGCGTGCTCGTCGTGGCCGAGGGAGCGAACATGCCCTGCACCGCGGGGGCGATCAGCGTCCTGCGTGCGGGCGGGGTCCTGTTCGGTCCCGGCAAGGCGGCCAACGCGGGCGGGGTCGCGACCAGCGCTCTCGAGATGCAGCAGAACGCTTCCCGCGACTCCTGGACCTTCGAGCACACCGAGGCCCGTCTGGTGGAGATCATGCGGGACATCCACGACTCCTGTTACGAGATGGCCGAACAGGCCGGGGTGCCGGGCGACTACATCGTCGGGGCCAACAACGCCGGCTTCGTCAGGGTCGCCGACGCAATGCTGGCTTTCGGCGTGGTCTGAGCAACCGGTTCAGTCGGTCCACCAGCCGGGTTCGGTTCCGCCGTCACCTTTGTGCTTCTGGCCGAAGGCGAGGATCTCCATGCCTTCGTCGCCGGCCTCGAAGCAGCGGGTGACCTCGGGTCCGACCCGGACGAAGTCGCCCTTGGTCAGGTCTTCGATCTCGTCATCGAGCTTGATCCGGCCGGAACCTTCGGAAACGAAGTAGACCTCTTCGGCCTTGTCGTGGTAGTGGCCGAAGGGCTGACGCTGGCCCGGCTTGATCCGGAAGTAGGCGAACCCGGTCTGGCGGATGCCGACGTCCTCGCCGGCAAAGCGGGCTTCGGTGATGTCACCCATACCGAAGCCGGGAGCCTTGTCTTCGATCCGGTCGATCGATGTGATCGTGTATCCGGGTTCGGGTATTGCCGAACGGGGATCGTCTAGTCGGGCCCTGACCCCACCTCGGGGGATCAGTTCGATTACCTCGATGTCTTCGATCAGCGGACGGGCCCTGTCGATCCGTTCCTTGTTGCCCTCGTCTTCCAGCGACGCCTTGATCGAATCCTGATTGGCCCAGGCTTCGGTCACCCAGACCGTGTCGGGATCGAAGACGGACTGGTGGACTTCGTATTGAAGGCAACCCTCAAAAGCCCGGTTGGCCTCGGCCGCTTCCAGCATGATCTCGGCCAGCTCACCTCCCTTGCCGGCTTTCGCGGTGGCCTTGGCGTAACGGGAAATCCTCTCGTTATCGGGCATGCCCGCACTCTACCCCGGCCCTCGGGGTGCAACGCAACTACGGGTCAGGGGCCGTGGTCCTGCTTTGGCGAGAGGAACTTGTCGATCATCGCCAAGCCGATTGCGGAAAGCACGAAGACGACGTGAATGATCGTCTGCCACATCACTTCCACCTCGGTCAGGGCCGTGTTCTCTGAGCCGTATTCGATGAAGGTCTTGAGCAGGTGGATCGAGGAGATGCCGACGATCGCCATTGCCAGCTTTACCTTCAGCACGTTCGCGTTTACGTGCGAAAGCCACTCCGGCTGGTCGGGATGGTCCGACACCTGCTTGATGCGAGAAACGAAGGTCTCGTATCCGCCGATGATCACCATGATCAGCAGGTTGGCGATCATCACCACGTCGACCAGGCCGAGCACGATGAGCATCACATCGTTCTCGTCGAGGTGACCGAAGTCGGCAACGAGGTGGACCAGTTCCTTCCAGAACTTCACTACGTAGACGGCCTGGGCGAAAATCAGGCCGATGTAGAGCGGGGCCTGGATCCAACGGCTGCCGAAGATCGTCCAGCCGATGATCGTTGCCGGAGTGCGTGCACTCTCGGGTTTGGGTGCCATTTCGGATTCGGTGATTTCGCCCTGGGGGGCGTCAGGTGCCTGGGACATCGGCCCGGAATCCTTTCAAACCGGCATGAACGGTGCGATTGCGGCCCTCAGGCCGGGGCGGCGGCCCGGGCCAGTTCGACCATCGGCTCGACCCGGGCGGAGGCGAGTCCGCGGACCACGATCACGTCGAGAGCCTTGTAGGCGGCGAGCTTTTCCTGGGCCTCGGCCCGGTCTCTGGCGGCGACGCCGACCGTACCTTCGGGTTCGCCGAGCCGATCGAAGTGGTCGCGGTAGCCCTTGTGCAGGTCGCGGTAGAAGGACTCTTCCTTGGCCAGGCGTTCGGTCGCATCGTCACCGACCGCGGTGCGCACGTAACCGAAGACCGGGGGAGCGTCATGGCCCGCCGCGGCTGCACCGTCCTCCACCTTCATCCGCGCGGACGCAGCGAAATCGGGAGTCATCCAGTTGAAGAAGGCGCCGTCGTACTCGGATCCGGCCAGGGCGCACATCTTCGGGCCCATCGCGGCCATGACGACGCGGATCCCCGGCAGCTTCGCGCGGAGAAACCCGATCTGTTCGCTCATGAAGGTGAGCGGCTTCTTCGAGAAGCCGGCCCCCACCCCGATCCAGAGTCGTGAGGGATCGAGTCCCAGCCTCTCGATGTCGGCGGCGATCACTTCCGGTCCCTGGCGGTCGAGGGCGATCACGGCCACACCGAGTTCGATCCCGTCGGCTCCCTTGGCGAACTCGGCCAGGGTGTCAAGGCCCTTGGCGGCCGGGTGGTCGTTGGCCCAGATCGAGCTGTAGCCATACTCCTCACAGGCTGCGGCCAGCGGGGCGCAGACTTCCTCGGGCAGACCGGCGGCAACTCCAAAAGCGCGCTTCTGGGCGATACGGGTCACTGGCCTGCCTCCTTCGCGGCCTGGCGCCGCTCATCTCGTTCGCGACGCTTCCGGTCGCTGGGGGATTCAACGTACTTGACCTCGCCGATCAGGTCGAACTGGGCGACACACTCGATGTGCGGGGTCTGGGGAAACATGTCAACCGGACGCACCCGGGTCAAACGGTAGCCGGCCTCGATCAGCTGGGCCGCGTTTGGCGCCAGGGTGGTCGGGTTGCAGGAGATGTAGACGATACGGCGGGCCTCACACTCGATCAGACGACGCACGATCTTGGCCGAGAGTCCGGCCCGGGGCGGGTCGATCGTCACCACATCGGGCCGGCCGGCCTCTTCGATCAGGGGCCGCATGCCGGTGCGCGCGTTGGCCGCGACGAAGCGGGCGTTTGTGATCCCGTTTGCCTTGGCGTTCCGCTTCGCGTTCTCGATCGCGTCGGGGACGATCTCGAGGCCCCAGACCTGGCCGGCATCGCGCGCCATGCTGAGGCCGATCGTGCCGACGCCGCAGAACAGGTCAAAGAGCTTCTCGTTTCCGGTCAGCCCCGCGTATTCGGCCGCCTGGCCGTAGAGCTTTTCGGCCATCTCGGTGTTGGTCTGGAAGAAGGCGTCATGGGAGAGCTCGATGTCGAGGTCGAAGATCCGCTCGCGCAGGACTTCTTCGCCGAGCACACCGGTCGGACCGGAAGTCGATCCGGAGGGGCCGTCGATGATCGTGTGGAGGTCGACCGGCGGCCGGGGGAAATTCGCCTTCGAAGTGACCAGCCGGGTCTGGATCTGGCCGGTGCGTCGTCCCTCCCGGATCACCAGGTTGCGAAGGATGCCGCGGTGGTCACGGGGGTCGTAGGCGTTGAGACCTTCGGCTTTGGCCCAGGCGAGCACCTCGTTACGGGCGGCGTTGGTCGCCTCCGAGGAGAGGTGGCAGTCCTCGATGTCGAGAACCTCGTCCCAGCGGCCGCGCGGATGGAAACCAAGCACCAGCTCGTCGTCCTGTTCCCCGAACGAGTACTCGACCTTGTTGCGGTAGCGCCACTGTTCGTCGGCACCGATGATCGGGTCCATGTTGAGATCACGGATCCCGCCGATCCGGGTCAGGGCGTCGGCGACGTGCTCCTCCTTGAAGGCGAGCTGCTTCTCGTAGCTGAGCGCCTGCCAGGAGGCGCCAGGGCAGGCTTCGCCCTGGTGAACGTCGGTGTCGGGCTGGCGGTCCGGTCCCGGGCTGACGATCTCGAGTGCGTTGGCTTCCGCGTAACCGCGCTTTGACTTGGTGATCTCCGCGCGCACCTTGTCACCGGGCAGTCCCCCGTTGACGAAGACGACGTACCCCCCTGGTTTGGTGATGCCGCGACCGCCGTAGGCGAGGGTTTCAATCTCGCCTTCGAAGGTCTCGCCGCGGCGCAGACGGGTCGGTGGGGTGGAGGGCTTCGTTGCAGACATTGGACTCACCACTATCTCAGGCTGAAAGCGGGATTAGTATTCCCCTCTTGACCGAAGCACGCCCCAGGCATTACATCGATGGCTCCGAGATCTCCGGAGGCCGGCTCGTCGAACTGATCGACCGGGCCGAGGAACTGAAGGCCGGACGCCCCGCCGAGGGAGGTTCGGCCCTGGCCGGCAAGTCGGTTGCCCTGATCTTCGAGAAGCCTTCGACCCGGACCCGGATCTCCTTCGAGGTCGGGGTGGTCGAGCTGGGTGGCCATCCGGTCGTCCTGCGCGGTGACGAGATGCAGCTCTCGCGCGGCGAGTCGGTCGAGGACACGGCCCGGGTCCTTTCCCGGTTCGTATCCGCAATCGTGATCCGTTCCGGCTCGCACGAGAACGTGGTCACCCTGGGCGAGTACGCGAGCGTGCCGGTGATCAACGCTCTCACCCCGCTGTACCACCCCTGCCAGGCCCTGGCCGACCTGCAGACCCTGAAGCAGCGCTTCGGCAACCTCGACGGCCGCAAGATCGCCTACGTCGGTGATGGCAACAACGTCGCCCGTTCGCTCGCGGTGGCCGGTTCACTTACCGGCGTCGAGGTCGTGGTCGCCGCGCCACGGGGCTATCAGCTCGAGACGGAGGTGCCTGCGACCCTGACCGACGACCCGATCGAGGCCGTCTCCGGGGCCGACGCGATCTACGGCGACGTATGGGTCAGCATGGGGGACGAGGACACGGCCGAGCAGCGCCGGGCCGATCTTGCCCCGTACCGGATCGACGGCCACCTGCTCTCGCATGCCAAACACGAGACGATCGTCATGCATTGCCTGCCGGCCCATCCCGGGGAGGAGATCACCGCCGACGTCCTCTACGGCGATCGCTCTGCGGTCTGGGATCAGGCCGAGAACCGCCTCCACGCCCAGAAGGCCCTGCTCGAGTACCTGCTCGCGGGCTGACCGGCCCGCTCCAGCGCCGACTGCCGATCCAAAACGAGACGGCGAAATGTGGCGTTATTGACCCATTCCGACCATCCCGATTGGGCGGAAGTACGACCGGCAAGTCGCGCTCGGCTCTCAACTGAGAGAATGTCCGCCGCGTGGCCCCGTGGTGCAACGGTTAGCACGCCAGGTTTTCAACCTGGAAACGCGGGTTCGACTCCCGCCGGGGCTACTTCGCGCTGACTCATCGGTAGGGTCCGGGTTCGTGATTCCGGAGATCTCGCTCGGCCCCCTTACGTTGCAGACCTTCGGTCTGATGTTCGCGGCGTCCTTCATCGTTTCCGGGTGGATCGTCCACATGCGGCTCGGGGAGATCGGCAAGCCGCCGGACTGGGCCTACGAAATGGTCTTCGCCGCCCTGATCGGCGGCCTGATCGGCGCCCGGGTCTATTTCATCGCCGACAACTACAGCGACGTCAAGGACGACCTGCTCGGCAATATCTTCTCCGGCTCCGGACTGACCTGGTACGGCGGCGCGGTCGGCGGCGCGATCGGGGTGATCCTCTGGGCCTGGTGGCGAAAATTCCTCAACCTCTGGCTGCTTGACACCGCCGCGCCGGCTCTGGCTGCGGGCTACGCGGTCGGCCGGATCGGGTGCCAGCTCTCCGGCGACGGTGACTACGGCAAACCCTGGAACGGGCACTGGGCGATGAGCTACGAGAACGGCACCGTGCCGACCCCGCCCGGGGTGACGGTTCATCCGACTCCGATCTACGAAGCGCTCACCATGGGTATCGGCGCCTTCATCCTGTGGCAACTGAGGAACCGCTTCCGGCTCGGCATCCTCTTCGCGATCTACCTGATCTACGCGGGCACCGAACGCTTTCTGGTCGAGTTCCTCCGCACCAATGTCGATGTCGCCCTCGGTCTGACCGCAGCCCAGCTGGAAAGTCTCGCGATGATCATCGCTGGCGTGGTCTGGATCATCGTGGTGAAGAGGCGCTACGGAACCCTCGCTCGTCCGGATGACCAGATGAGCGCCGCCGACGTTCCCGCGCGCTAGATCCCCCAGACAGCCGGACCGGGCATAATCAACAGTCCCGGTTCAAGGCCCGTCGGGCCCGAACCTCCGGGCGGTTAGCTCAGTTGGAAGAGCACCTGCTTTACACGCAGGGGGTCACTGGTTCGAGCCCAGTACCGCCCATTTCCCTGAATCTACGGTCATCGCCACATCGGACGGGGATTTCCCCGCCCCCGGGGAAGCATTCACACCAATTCCCGTTAAATGGGTTTGTATATATTGCGCATCCGTCATCGACCGGTGACGTGCGTCTAGGGGGGAAGGCCCGATGGGGAGATTTGCCGTTCTGTGGAGTGTGCGTCGATGGAAGCCGCTCGTCGGCGGCGTCTTGCTGGTCTCGATCGGGCTACTACTGGGCTCGGCAACCCAGGCACAGGCAGTCAGCTTCGGAGCGGCCACGAACGTCCCCGTTGAAGGCGAACCGCATTCGGTGGCAATCAGGGAACTGAATGGCGACGGCAAACTTGACCTCGTCACTGCCAACTACCTTTCCGACAGCGTGTCCGTCCTGCTCGGATCCGGTACCGGCACCTTCGGAGCGATCACCGACTTCCCCGTCGAGAACGGTCCATCTTCGGTAGCGGTAGGGGACCTGAATGGCGACGGCGTTCCCGATCTCGCGGTCGCCAACGAAGATTCCAGTCTTGTGTCAGTCCTTCTCGGCACAGGCACCGGCTCCTTCGGCGAGGCCACCCACTACACCGTTGGTCCCGTGCCACGATCGGTGACGATCGGAGACATAAATAACGACGGCTTCCTCGACCTCGCGGTCCCCCTCGGCCTCACCAGCAACGTGGCGGTTCTACTCGGAACCGGTACCGGAACCTTCGGTGCGGCCACCAACTACGCGACCGGCTTTTCCGCCCGATCGGTGGCGATCGGGGACCTGAACAACGACGGCTTTTCCGATCTCGCCATCGCCGGTTCGAGCCGCGTGGCGATCATGCTCGGAACCAGCCAAGGAACTCTCGGCGTGGGCAATGAATTTCCCACCCCATCCTCCCCATTTATGGTCGCCATGGGAGACCTGAACGGAGACGGCTTTCCCGACCTCGCGACAGCCAATCAAGGTTCCTCCAACGTGTCGGTCCTGATCGGCACCGGCACGGGCGCACTTGCCCCGGCCGTCAACTACGCGACCGGTTCGTTCCCCCGAGCGTTGGCGATCGGTGACCTGAACAACGACACCGCTCTCGATCTCGCGGTCCCCAACTCAGGTTCCGACCACGTGTCGGTCCTGCTCGGAACCGGTACCGGCACCTTCGGTGCGGCCACCAACTACGCGACCGGTGCGTTCCCGCGATCGGTGGCGATCGGCGACCTGAACGGTGACGGCTTCTCCGATCTCGCGGTTGCCAACTCAAGTTCCGACAACGTCTCGGTCCTGCTCAACACGTCTCCAAACCTTTCGATCTCCCCGCCCAGCCTCACGTTCGGCTCCCAGTCGACCGGAACGGTCGGTCCGGCCCAAACGGTGACTGTCAACGCGACCCGTGGCTCCGGAACGGTGAATCGGGTGCGGGTGTCCGGCACCGACGGCGAAGACTTCCTGGTCGTCAGGGACGACTGCACCGGCGAGACCGTCCAGGCGTCGGGCAGTTGCGTGATCAAGCTGCGTTTCGCGCCCTCGAGTGCCGGCGCCAGGGACGCCAGCCTGTCGATCAGAACCAGCGATGAACAAGCATTGAATGTGGCCCTTACTGGTACCGGGGGCCCGTTCCCGACGGGTAATACCGGCCCCACAGGGGCCACTGGTTCGACTGGTGCGACGGGAGACACAGGAACGACCGGAAACACCGGGGCCACCGGGTCCACGGGCAGCACTGGCTTTACGGGGAACACCGGAGCCACGGGCCCGACCGGTCCGACAGGTCCGACCGGCGCCACCGGTGAGGGCTCGACCTTGCCTTCGATCGTCATAGTCACCAGGAACACGGTCAGGGTGCCGGCGAGCGGCAGGTTCACCGTGGTCAAGGTCAACTGCCCGGAAACGCAGCCGGGCCAGACCTGCCTTATCACCGCTGCGACCGCCGAGGCCTCGCTGGCGAGAAGCAAGACATCTACCAAGCTGAAGGTTCGCTATCCGAAACGGATCGCCCAGGGCAGGACTGCCGCAGTGAAGCTGATCGTTCCGTCGAAGTTCCGGAACCGTCTGAAGAAAGGCAAGAAGTCCGGGGTCTCGACCTTCGGCATCACGGTGGTCTCCGGCAACGGTGGTCGTCTCGAATGGAAGTCGCTCCGCACCGGTTTGATGCGCTGAACGAAGGAGTTTCGTTTGGCTGAAACGGTGTAATCGGCCTGGCGGCCGTTTATTGTGAGTCGATGATCTGGGAGAGTTCGACCGCCGGAAACCGGCTGCGATTGATTCTGTCCATTCTTGCCGGCGTGGTAGCGCTCTTCGGGATGACCGCCGTTGATGCCGATGCCGAGGTTTCGGCCAGACTGAACATCAAGCCTGCGGCCTGGGGGTACTTCGGCGAGGTGCAGAGCAAGGCAGCTTCACGCTGTTCGGACGCTCGCCGGGTTGAGATCTTCGTGCGTCGGCCCGGGGCGAAGAGGTTCGTGTCGCTTGGGAGAACGAAGGCTCGAAAGATCACCAGCAGGATCGACCCCGACCGTGGGGGCTATCGCTGGAAGCTGGCGACCAGGGCCC
>JAEZIQ010000037.1 GCA_023436605.1 Actinomycetes bacterium
GCGCGCCGACGTACTGGACCTTGACCGTGTCACCTTCCTTGGCTTCGGCGCCGTCACCGACCACGATGTCCTTCTTGACCAGCGCGGTGGGTGCGGTGGCGCTGGAGCCGGCCAGCTTGGGCCTTTCGTCCAGGTTTTCGCTCACCTCTGCGGTGATCTCCTCCGGAACCGAGCCCGCGGTGGCGGTGTCATCCGAATCGCCGCCACCGCGACCGATCAGGATGACGGCGACCAGGGCGCCGATCAGAACGAGCAGGCCAATGAGAACCCCAAGCTTGCGATCCATGCGCGGCACTCTATTGAAAGGAGTGGCAATAGCCATCTCCGGCGGTTAGTGTCATTCGGATGAAGTCTCTCCTCGTCCTGCCCACGGGCCCGAAAGCCCGATGGGTAACAGTCGTCCTGTGGTTCCTGGCGATGTTCGTCATCTTCGGAACCAACATCCCCGGGAAGTTCGCCGACGCCGAGAACAACGAGTCGGTGTCCTATCTGCCGGGGGATGCCGAAGCGACCCGTGCGCTGGAAGCCCAGAAGGAGCTGGTCGGATCGGAAGAGGCTCCGGTCGTGATCATCTACCGTCGTGAAGGAGGCCTGACGCCCGCGGACCAGGCCCGGATCAAGGAGAACCTGGCCGCCCTCAACCAGGATGTCGAAGGGGTCAGCCAACCCTTTGCCCTGGCGCAGAAATCGAAGGATGGGTCGGCCGTGATCGTCACTTCGTCGATCACCTCGACCGGAGACGGTGAAGCGATCCGCGAACCGGTCGAAGCGGCCCGCGACCTGGTCAGCGGCAACTTCGACGGGCTCCAGGTTGACATCACGGGGCCAGCCGGGTACGCGTCCGACTCGATCAAGGTCTTCGAGTCGATCAACGGCACCCTTTTCGCGGCCGCCTTCGGACTCGTCTTCATCCTCCTGATCCTGATCTACCGCTCGCCCTTCCTGCTCTGGCTGCCGTTGATCGCGGTCGGTTTTGCCGAGATCGGGGCTCGGGCGGTCGGCTTCGGCCTGACCGAACTCGGCGTGACGGTGAACGGGCAGTCCTCTTCGATTCTTTCGGTGCTGGTGCTTGGCGCCGGGACCGATTACGCGTTGCTCCTGATCAGTCGATATCGCGAAGAACTGAGACATCACGAAAGCCGGTCCGAATCGATGCGGCTGGCCCTGCGCGGGGCCGGACCGGCGATCGTCGCCTCCGGTCTGACCGTGATCGCGGCGCTGCTCTGCCTTTCGCTGGCCGAGCTCAACTCGACCGCCTCGATGGGGCCGATCGGGGCGATCGGCATCGCGATGGCGATGCTTTCGATGCTGACCCTGCTGCCGGCGATGCTGGTGATCGCGCCGCGCTTCGTCTTCTGGCCGAGGGTCCCGAAGGTCGGAACCGGCGGGGCCGACGCCGAACATGGGCCGTGGCGCCGGCTCGGTGACCGCATCGCGAAGCGGCCCCGGCCGGTCTGGATCACCGCGATCCTCGTGCTGCTGGTCATGTGCCTCGGACTGTTCAGCTACAACGACAACCTGACCTCGGCCAACGGCTACGTGAACGAGGTCGAGGCGGTACGGGGTGAGGAATCGATCGCCAAGGCTTTCCCCGGCGGTTCGAACGTGCCGACCGAGATCGTGGTCGGTGATCCCGCCGACGCCGCCAGGGTGACGGCGGCAGTCAACCAGGTCGATGGCGTGGCCAGCGTGAAAACCGTCTTCCGAAGCGAGAACGGGGTGGTGCTGAACGCCGTCCTCGCCGAAGAGCCGTACTCGAAGCCCGCCTTCAACCTGATCCCGGACATCCGGGCGGCCGCGCACGAGGCCGGCGGGGAAACGACCCTGGTCGGTGGCGGCACTGCGGTCGAACACGACATCCGGGAGGCGAACCGGCATGACGTGAAACTGATCGTGCCGATCGTGCTCCTGGTCGTCTTCCTGATCCTGATCGCCCTGCTCAGAGCCCTGGCGGCACCGGTGATGCTGATCGCCACCGTGGTGCTCAGTTTCCTGGCCGCGCTCGGGATCGGGTTCCTGGTCTCCGAGCACATCTTCGACTTTCCCGGCGTCGATCCGTCCTTGCCGCTTTACGTGTTCGTGTTCCTGGTCGCTTTGGGCATCGACTACAACATCTTCCTGATGGCCCGGGTGCGTGAGGAGACCATCGTGCACGGCACCCGGGAAGGCATGCTGCGCGGGCTGGCGGTAACCGGAGGCGTGATCACATCCGCCGGCATCGTGCTGGCCGGAACCTTTTCCGTGCTGGCCGTCCTGCCGCTGGTGTTCCTGGCCGAGATGGGGTTCACGGTCGCCTTCGGGGTGCTGCTTGACACCTTCCTCGTCAGGTCGATTCTGGTCCCGGCCCTGACCCTCGACATCGGTCCCAGGGTGTGGTGGCCATCGTCACTGGCCGAGGTGGAAGCCAAGTCCCCGGAACCGGTCGAGCAGGCGTCCGGCATTTGAGAAGCTTGAGCCAAGCAAACGAAAGGAATTCAGATGGCAGCCAGAGCAACAGCTGAATGGAAGGGTGACATCCCGACCGGCAGCGGCACCTTCACCGCCGGCGACTCGCTCAGCGGCGAGTACTCGTTCAAGTCCCGATTCGAAGATGGTCCCGGCGCCAATCCGGAGCAGCTGATCGCCGGTGCGCATGCTTCCTGTTTTTCGATGGCGCTGACCAACGTGCTCGGGGATCAGGGCGCGACCGTCGAATCGGTGAAGACCGACGCCAAGGTGACCCTTCGCCTGCTCGAGGAAGGTCCGACCATCACCAAGATCGAGCTGACCACGGTGGGTCGGGTTCCGGGAGTGGACGACGAGACCTTCCAGGCGGCGGCCCAGGCAGCCAAGGAAGGTTGCCCGATCTCGAAGGCGCTGGCCGGCGTTCCCGAGATCACCCTCGAAGCAACCCTGGAGTCCTAGCCAGCTGGTCCCGCGCTAGCCCCCCCCGGCTGGCCCCCGGACCGGTTGCGGCGCGTTTCCCTTTTCGCGCCATAGTGGAGCGAAAAGGGAAATGCGAGGGCCAGACATCGTCTAGAACGTGATCGGAGCGAGGAAAAGGCGATCCGGGTCGTACTCGTGCTGGATCGCCTTGAGAGCCTCGATCGCGTCGCCGGAGAAACAGCTGTCAAGCGTCGCTCCGGCGATCGCGAAGTTGTAGAACTGGCGGCCCGACTGCCACGGGTCGAGAGCCGCGAAGATCCGGGCGAGGTCCTCTTCGGTCTTGGCCTTTGCCTCGGGGTTGACCGCCAGCCCGACTCCGAAGGCGACGAACTCGCCATCAATCCGGCCGGCGACCCCGCCTGAATCGTCCTGCCGACGAAGGGCGCCGCCGAGCTGACGGAGTTCGGTCGCGATCAGCGAGTTGCCGGATTCGCCGCCGGCCGCCTCGACCAGGGCGCCGATCAGTTCGTCTTCGACCTCGTCGAGCAGGGTGGAATTGCCCATCGCCGGGACCGGTTCCTGCGGGTCGCCGTGGATCGCCGAAGCGCCGGGGGCCGGCATCGGACCCCAGAAACCCATCACCGGATCGCCCAGGTCAGCCAGCAGGTTCATCAGCGCTTCACCATCGGCCTGGTCGACCGCGATCCCGTCGATCGCGACCAGGTTCCTGCCGCGGATCGGTTCCGGCACGGTCTCAAACGGGGGCAGGTTCATGATCCGGTAGCTGGTGGTGATCGAGTCGGGCGCAGTCCGGGTCCAGTCCAGCCAGATCGAAAGTGCGGACTCGGCCAGCTCGACCGGCCAGAAACTGATCCCGCCGAAAATCTCCCTGATCGGAAGCAGGTCCAGCTCGATCGCGGTCACCGTCGCGAAGAGCCCGCCCCCGCCTCGGAGCGCCCAGAACAGGTCCGGTTCGTTGTCGCGATCGACCCGTCCGACTTCACCGTCGGCGGTCACGACCTCGATCGCCCGGACCCGGTTGCAGGCCAGTCCGTACCTGCGGCTGTAGAAACTGAGACCGCCACCGAGCAGGTAGCCGACCACGCCAACCGTCGGAGAGGAGCCGTGCATCGCGGCCAGGCCGTGTTCTCCCGCGGCCTCGACGACGGGACCCCAGCGGGTGCCGGCCCCGACCCTGGCGAAACCCTCGGTGGCGTCGATCACCGGCTCGGTGTCGATCGCCGGCTTGAGCAGAAGGGCGTTCTCCAGAGAGGGAAGCGCAATGGCGGCGTGACCGGTTGCCTGGTTGGCGACCTTGAGACCGTTATCCCGGGCGTAGCGGAGTGCGTCCTGGACCTCGGCGACGGTGCTGGCCAGGCTGATCGCGGCCGGCCGCTGGTCACTCAGGTCGAAGGCCAGACGGGCTGCGTCGTAACCCGAATCGGAAGGCGTGATGAGGCTGGACAAAGAGCTCATGTGGCGCAACCTAAAGCACGCGGGGAGGACGATCAAGGCGTTCTGAGGCTCACCCATATCACGAGCCGATCAGCCGACGTTCCGACCGCTGGTCCGGATAGGTTCCGCTGCCTTGACCCAGCCCCGGCAACAACCCGAACCCACCCCAGGTCCGGGCCGGAGCCTCCCTCCGTGGCCAACCGACCGCAAGCTCCGGGCCTGGCAGACGGAAGCCCTCGCGAAGCTCGCCTCCCACCCCGGATCCAGCTTTCTCGCTTCGGCGACCCCGGCCGCCGGCAAGACGACTTTCGGGCTCAGGGTCGCCTGGGAGATGCTCTCCAGCGGCCGCGTAAGCAGGGTGGTCGTGGTCGCCCCGACGACTCACATCTGCCGGCAGTGGGCAGCCGATGCGGCTCGCTACGGGATCGATCTCGAGCCGAACCGGCCCAACTCCGACGGGCCGGAGACCAGCGACTTCCACGGTGTGACCGTCACCTACCAGACGGTCGCGGCCGGACCCGGAGTCCACGCCGATGCCGCCCGCCGTCCGACCCTGGTGATCGCCGACGAACCTCACCACATGGGCGACCAGGCCAGCTGGGGGGTCAGCGCCCGACGGGCCTTCGATCACGCGACCTTTCGTCTGCTCCTCTCCGGTACCCCGTTCCGCTCCGACAACGAGGCGATCCCCTGGGTCAGCTACGACGACGACGGCATCTCGAGCGCCGATTTCACCTACGGCTACCCCGACGCGCTGGTCGACCGGGTCTGCCGGCCGATCACCTTCCTCCCTTACGACGGGGAGATGGAATGGTCGAGCGACGGCAAAGTCTGGAACGCCGATTTCGACCTCGTCCTGCCGGCCAACGAGGCGGCCCGGCGCCTCCGCACCGCGCTCGCTGCCGACGGGGAATGGATGGGCGAGGTGCTGCGGGACGCTGACGCCCGGTTGTCCGAGGTGCGGGCCGCCGCTCACCCCGACGCTGGCGGCCTGGTCATCGCCTCCGATCAGGATCACGCCCGGGCGATCGCCAAGCGACTGGCTTTCATCACCGGGGAAGATCCGGAAATCGTGATGAGCGACGAACCGGGTGCGAGCGCCCGGATCGCCGAGTTCTCGGAGTCGGACCAGCGCTGGCTGGTTTCGGTGCTGATGGTTTCCGAAGGGGTCGACATTCCGCGGCTCCGGGTCGGGGTCTACGCCACCGCGGCCCGGACTGAGCTCTTCTTCCGCCAGGTGGTGGGCCGCTTCATCCGTACCACCCCTTCGCCGCGGCGCCAGATGAGTTACCTGCTGCTGCCGGCCGACAGTCGTCTCAAGCAGCTCGCGTTCGAGATCGAGCGGGAGCGCAGGCACGCGATCGACCTCGGGCCGGAACTGGTCGAGGACCTCGAGGAGCTCGACCACGAGGTGCCGGAGCGCTCGGAACCGGGGGAGGCCTTCCAGGCGCTCAGTTCGAGCGGGGCCGAACTCGACGATGCGATCCTCGCCCAGACCACGATGCAGCTCTTCGCCACCGACGGATTCGACGAAAGCCCGGCCCCGGTCAAGAGCCTTGCCCCGGCCCCTTCGAAGAAGAAGCCTCTCAAGAGCCTCGCCCCCAAATCCGAGTCGGCCTTCGCGGTCCGGGAGCGGCTCCGCGAGGAGCGCAAGGAGCTGGTCGCCGACGTCTCGCGCAAGACGGGGGAGACCTATCAGCAGATCAACGCCCGGATCAATCGTGAGCTTGGAGTGGCTTCGGTCAGCAAGGCGACCCGTGAGGAACTGGAGCGAGGAAACGCTCTGCTGGAGCGGGATCTCAGGATCTGACCGATCCTTTTCGGCTTTCTAGAGCCGATCGGCCAATAATTGAAACCCTGCTGCGGGTGTTTTCCGGAAATCCGATTCGGGTAAGGTCGGGTGCGCGCAGTTCCGCGATTTCGATTAGGGAGAAGGTGCATTCATGTATGCAGCGCAGAGCCTGCCGGGGCCACTTGAGGTTTCCGCAGCAGCTCCCCTGCCCGAAGGTTCGCGGACGGCTCTGCTCGTGATCGACATGCAGAACGACTTTGTCGAGCCGGGGGCGCCGCGCGAAGTTTCGGGAGCGATGGAGATCGTGCCCGCGGTTGCGAGCGCGGCCGAACGAATGCGGATCCAGGGTGATCTGATCGTCTGGATCTCCCGCGCCTACTCCGCCGACGGATCGAATGTGGAGGCGGCCCGCAAGCCGGAGTTCCTCAAGAAGCCCTACGCGGTGGCTGGCACCCGCGGTGCCGAGCTGGTCGAAGGGCTCGAACGTTGGCCGGAAGACCTGAACGTCGTCACTCCCTCCTACTCCGCCTTTTTCCGCACCGACCTCGACCTGAAACTCCGCGAGGCCGGCGTTTCCAAGCTCGTCGGTTGCGGGGTAGACCTCTCCCGTTGCGTGCGGGCGACCCTGGTCGAGGCTGTCTCACTCGGTTACGAGTGTTCCGTCCTCGCGCGGGCCGTTGCCAGCCGCAGTGACCAGGCCCTGAATTCGAACCTGGCCGACATGCGGGATCTCGACATAACCATCGAGGAGTAGATCCGGCGTCCTACCAGCGCGAGCCTTCCTTGCTTGCGTCCCGGTCCACTTCGCGGTCGTAGTTCAGCCGGATCAGGGCGATCACTTCTTCGATGTCCTCGTCATTCTCGATCCCCCTTGCCGCGAGTCCCCGGTATTTCTGGCCGAGCGGATGATCGGTCACACGGCCTTCGCTCTTGAGCTGGTCGCTGAGGTCCTTGGGGAAGGTGAAGTGAGCGGAGCGGTTGCCGTGCAAGTGAGCCAGTTCCCGTTTGGTGTCGTAGCGGAGGGAAAGGGCGCCGCGACGGCCGGGCTCCACCGAAACCCGGGGCCAGCTTGTCACGGTTTCCACGATCAGATCACTTGCGGTCTTGCTTGAGTTCACGTCTGCCTTTCACGTCGGTCTGGAACGGTTGGCAGCAAGCTACAAGTTCAAGTGAACTTGAAGTCAAGGGCAGTTCGTGATTTCTTTTCGGATATGGCGGAACTGCTGACCATCACCGAAGTCTCGCGCCGGAGTGGGGTGGCCTCCTCGGCGCTCCGTTTCTACGAGGAGAAAGGGCTGATCGCCTCCGAACGGGCAGGTTCCGGACACCGTCGGTACCAGCGGCCGGTGCTGCGTCGGATCGCCTTCATCGTGTTCGCCCAGAAGATCGGCCTGACCCTCGATGAGATCCACGCGGAACTGGATCGCCTGCCCGAAAACCGGACGCCCTCGAAACGGGATTGGGCAAAGCTCTCGACCAGGTGGCAGCACCGGGTCGATGAACGGATCGCCGAACTGGAACGCCTCAAGGAGGGCCTGACCGACTGCATTGGCTGCGGCTGCCTTTCGATGGCCCGGTGCAAGCTGGCCAACCCGCAGGACCGGCTCGGTGCCCATGGGTCGGGGCCCCGGCGATGGCTTTCGGACTGGCAGGCCGGCTAGCAGGTCAGACGCTGGCCTTGCGGCGCTTCCAGGGCCACTTGATTCCGCGACGGTCCCTGAGGATCCGCTGGGCTGCGTTGTGGCCGGAAGCCGCGGTGACGCCGCCACCCGGGTGGGTGCCGGCCCCGCAGAGGTAGAGCCCGTCGACCGGGGTCGCGTACTGCGCCATGTCAGGGGTCGGGCGCATGAAGGCCATCTGGTTCATGCCCTGTTCGCCCTGGAAGATCGAACCGCCCTGAAGTCCGAAGATACGTTCGAGGTCCGGCGGGGCCAGCACCTCGTACTGGTCGATCGCCCCCCGGAAGTTCGGAGCGAATCGGGTCAGCATGTCGATGCAGGTTTCGCCGTAGCGCTCGCGGTCACCCTCGGCCCACTGAGATTCCTCCGAGGGGCCGTACTGGGTGAACATGGTCATGATCGTGCGGTCGTCATCGGTAAGTGAATCGTCGATCGAAGACGGGTACTCGGCCTCGATGTAGGGCGAGGCTGCCGGCCGCCCCTGAAGGGCGTCCTGCCAGGCGGCCTCGAGGTAGTCGATCGACGGGCAGATGTTGACTCCGGCACCGAGCAGCATTTTCTGTTCCTCGGGGGTCACGTTCTCGTACTGCGGGGCTTCGTTGAGCACGTAGTTGACCTTTACCGAGCCGCCCCGGGTCCGGTAACGCTCCATGTCGGTGCGTACGTCATCGTCGAAATGCTGGCCACCAACCAGATCGAGGATGGTGGTCTTCGGGTGGGCTCCGGAGGCGACGATAGGGGCTCTGTAGCTGTCGCCGCTCGCCAGGGTGACGCCGACCGTGCGACCGCCCTCGACGTCGATCGAGGCAACCTCGGCGTCGGTCAGGATGGTGGCCCCGTGGGCTTCGGCCGAGCGGGCGATCGCGTTGGAGATCGCACCCATCCCCCCAAC
The DNA here is from genome assembly GCA_023436605.1 of Actinomycetes bacterium. Classification (GTDB taxonomy): domain Bacteria; phylum Actinomycetota; class Thermoleophilia; order Solirubrobacterales; family 70-9; genus 67-14. The sequence continues at coordinate 8,684 of JAEZIQ010000037.1, forward strand.
CACCTGGCCCCAGACGCCACCCATGCCGTCGAGTTCGCCAAGCGCGTGGTGGAGCAGGTTGTAGGCGGTGCCGGGAGTGCGGGGTCCGGCCCAGACGCCAACCACTCCGGTCGAGGCGATCGAGCCCTTGAGAGCGTCGTGTTCGAACCAGTCGTCGAGCAGGTCACCGACCGACATCGTGAAGATCCGGATCAGGTCGTTCACGTCCCGCTTGCCAAGCCCGGCCATCCGGGCCCCTTCGCGGATCAGTGAGGCGATGTCCCCGGGGCTCTTCGAGCCGAGCGCCGGCGGTTCCCGGAGCAGCATCGGCCGGAGGAAGGAGGCGGTCCGCTCGAGCAGGTCCTCGAAGGCTTCGTAGCGGTCGGCGTCCCGGGGCGAGAACTTGCGGATCGACTCGACCGTGCGCTCGACCTCGTTGAAGAAGAAGATCGGTCCGTCCTCGGTCATTGCCGCGTAGGCCGGGTCGAGCGGGTAGGCCTTGTAGCCGAACTCCTTGAGGCGCAGATCGGAGACCACCTTCGACTGAAGCATCGAGACGACGTAGGAGCACCGCGAAACCCGGGCACCCGGCCAGACCTCTTCGGTCACGCAGGCGCCGCCGAGGATCGGCCTCCGTTCCAGGACCAGGGTCTTCATCCCCGCGCGGGCCAGGTAGGCGGCCGTGGTCAGGCCGTTGTGCCCGCCACCAACCACGATCGCGTCGTAGCTGGAGGGTCTCCCGTTCGAACTCGGGGTCGGAGTGGCATTGCCAGTGGACATCGTGTTCGCCTCCATGGGGCGAGCGTAACGCAAAGTGCGATTGACTACAAGGTCAACTCTACTTATCAACCAATAACAAGATCGCGGGATCGCGTTTCGGCGGGAGTACACTCGTAGTCATGACGGGAGAGAGTCGTACTTCGCAGATGGCAGCAAAAACCGACCTCCAGATTTCGGCGGGGCAGCACCTGATGCTGCATTTCTCCGACATGAAGTCACTGGTGGAGGAAGGCATCACGATCATCGAACGGGGCGAAGGCGTCCACGTCTTCGACGAGGAGGGCAACCGTTACATCGACGGTCTCTCCGGCCTTTACTGCGCCTCACTTGGTCACTCGTACGGTGACGAGATCGGTGCCGCCGCCCACGAGCAGATGAAGGTGCTGCCCTACGCGACCAACTGGACCGTCGCCCATCCGCCGTCGATCGAGCTGGCCGAGAAAATCGCCTCGCTTGCCCCGGCCGGGATGAACAAGGTCTACTTCACTTCCGGCGGATCAGAGTCGGTCGAGGCAGCCTGGAAGATGGCGGTCCAGTGGCAGCAGGCCAACGGTCACGAACGGCGCCGCAAGGTGATCGCCCGCAAGAACGCCTACCACGGGGTAACCATGGGCGCGCTCTCCTTCACCGGAATTCCGGTTTGCCGCACCCCCTTCGACCCGCTTGGCATTCCCACCGTCCACGTCAGCAACACCAGCTCCTACCGGCACCCCGACGGCGAAGACGAAGCCGCCTTCTGCCAGGCCCTGCTCGACGAGGTCGAGGAGACGATCGAGTTCGAGGATCCCTCGACCATCGCGATGATGATCGCCGAGCCGGTCCAGAACGCGGGCGGCTGCTTCATGCCCCCGGCCGGCTACTGGCAGGGCCTCCGGAAGATCGCCGACAAGTACGACATCCTGCTCTGCTCGGACGAGGTGATCTGCGCTTACGGGCGGATCGGCACCTGGTTCGGTGGTCAGAAGTTCGACTACGTGCCGGACCTGGTCACTTTCGCCAAGGGACTGACCGGCGCCCACTTCTCGATGGGCGGCGTCCTGATGAGCGACAAGGTCGCCGAACCGTTCTTCGATGGACGCGCCGACTACAACAACGGCTACACCTTCGGCGGTCACCCGGTCGGCTCGGCGGTCGCCCTCAAATCGCTGGAGATCCTCGAACGCGAGAACGTGCTCGCGAACGTCAACGCCAACGCTCCGGTGGCCGAGCGGGCGCTCAACTCGCTCTCCGACATCCCGATCGTCGGCGAGGTCCGCGGCACCGGACACTTCTGGGCGATCGAACTGGTGCGCGACCAGGCGACCAAGGAGCCGTTCAAGGGCGAGGAGTCGGAGACCCTCTTCAAGGACGTGCTTTCCGAAGAGCTGTTCGAGCGCGGCCTGCTCTGCCGGCTCGACGACCGGGCCGACCCGATCATCCAGATCGCCCCGCCCCTGATCGCCGAGGCTGGCCTCTTCGACGAGATCGCGGACATCCTCCGCGAGGGCCTCGAGGTGACGGCCGCCAGGATCAGCAACCACCCGCACGCCCCGAAACAGAGCGCGACCCGCCCGATCTGAGGGCACTCGGGCCGAGAGTCGGGTCGAGGTTCCGTTTTCACTTCATAGTGCGGTGAAACTGGAAATCCCCCGAAGAGAGTCGGGTCGAGGTTCCGTTTTCACTTCATAGTGCGGTGAAATGGGAATCTCGTCCGGCGGGGCGGGGTGGGCCGGTCAGGCGAGGTGGGCGACCGCGTCGAGGGCGACTGCTCCGTCGGGACTGGCCAGCACGGGATTCAGCTCGATCAGGTCGAAGGGGCGGCCCGAGGGGTCGCGGTGTTCGAGCAGCTGGTTGCCGACCCGCGTGGCCAGGGTGGCGAGAGCGTCGAGGTCGGTAACCCGGGTCCCGCGCTTTCCGAGCAGCACGTCCCAGGCCTTTAGCCGGGGGAGGGCGGACCTGATCTGACCGGTCGAGGCGGGAAGTGGGATCACGACGCTGTCGGCCAGCTGCTCGGCCCAGATCCCGCCCAGGCCGATGGTAAGAGACGGCACCACCGCATCCGAGCGGGCGGTGACGATCAGCTCGACTCCCGGACCGGCCATCTCTTCGACGAGAAAGACCGGCGGCTCGGTGGCGGACTCGCCACTCAGTCCCTGTTCGAGATGGATCTGTCCGGCAACCGACATCAGGTCCTCCGCCGCGGCCAGCAGTTCGGCTTCGTCGTGAAGGTTGATCCGGATCGCGCCCAGCTCCGACTTGTGCTGGATCGTGGGCCCGGAGAGTTTCAGGGCGAGCGGAAAGGAAAGCCCGGCGGCGGCGTCGAGGCAGGCGCCGGGGGTGCTGACTGTGGCGGAAGCGGGAACGCTGATCCCGGACGAGCGAAGCAGCGACTTGGCCTGATGTTCGCTCAGCCAGATTCCCTTACTTCCGGTGTCGCCCGAAGCGGTCTGGTGCTCCGCCGCTTTAGTCGCGACGCGCCGAAGCTGGGCGGCGATCTCCTTGCGGTCGAGGCGGCTCAGGGTCTGGCTGGCCGCGGTCGCGGCGATCGCCGCCCGGATGCCGCCGACCGCCGGGATGCCCCGCGTAGCCAGCTCGTGGCGGGCCTCGGGGGAGACGAGATCCGGCAGGGTCGAGGCGAGCACCGCGGGGCAGCCGGACCTGAGCGCACCATCAACCAGCGCCTGGCGAACCTTCGCCCACTCGGCTTCATGTTCCGGCCTCATCTCGGCCGGGTGATCGTGAAAGATCAGCATCTGCTCGACCGTCTCGCAGCGGCCGACGGTTTCGACGATCTCGGTCAGGCGATCGGTCTCGAACCAGAGCAGAGAGGTGTAATCGAGCGGGTTGCCTACCGTCGCCGCTGCGGGCAGAAGCTCGGTCAGCCGATCGCAGGTTTCGGGCTTGAGCTCGGCAAAACGAAGACCCACCAGCTCGGACTGGTCGGCTGCGATCCCGGAATCACCACCGGAGCAGGTGAGGATGGCGAGGCCCGGCCGGTAAGTGACCGATTCTTCATCGGTAACTCGGATCAAACCGTTGGGTAGCTCCTCCTCGCGGTGGTGGATCGGCTGGTAGCGCCGGGGCCGGGCCTTCGGTTCGGCCAGGACACGGGTGATTTCGAGGAGCTCGTGCGGATCGGTGGCCCAGGCGGCGCCGGCCTGTTCGACCAGGGCCCGGAACACTTTCTGGTCGCCGGCGATCGCGCCAGTGTGGGCGGCTGCTGCGGCCTGGCCGGCCTGCGAGGAGCCGACTTTGAGCACGGCGACTCCGATCTCCCGTTCGGCGCAGGTGGCCAGGGCCGCGGCGAGCTTCGCGCCGTCGCCGTCGGTCTCCTGGAAGAGGGCAATGGCGCGGACCCGGTCGAGTTCACCGATCGCCTGGAGCCAGTCGCCGGTGTCGAGTACGGTCTGGTTGCCGGTCGAGACGACGGTGTGGAAGTGGATGCCGCGCCGGGAGCCGATCGCGTTCACCGCGACGTTGCCGGACTGGGAAATCATCGCTACCGGACCCGGTTCTATCCCGGCGGGCACCGAGTCACCCCAGAGCGGGGCGTGGTGGTGAAGGCTGATCACGCCGTTGCCGTTCGGTCCACAGACCGGGAAGCCGGCCGATCGCGCGAGCTCGGAGAGTTCGGCCTCGAGCTGCTCGCCGGCCGGGGTCTCGCCGAAGCCGGCGGACACGATTACCGCTCCTCCGCACCCGATCTCGATCGCCTGGCGGATCGCCGGATTCACAGCGGGAGCCGGGACGGCGACGACTACGGCATCGACCGGTTCCGGCAGGTCGAGCAGGGAGGGAAAGCAGGGATGACCGTGGACCGCGCTGCGGCCCGGGTTCACGCAGTAGAGATCGCCTGGAAATCCGGCCTGATCGAGGTTGCGAATGACCGTGTCGCCGTATGCCCCGGGTCGATCGGTAGCGCCGACCACCGCCACCGAGCCCGGAGCCAGCAACGGGGTGGGGGGGGTTTTAGGGGTATTGGGCCGGAAAAAA
>JAEZIQ010000113.1 GCA_023436605.1 Actinomycetes bacterium
CTATTGGTCTGTGCTCGGCGACCTGCTCGCAATCTACTCGCGAGCCTACGAGGAGGCCAAGACGCGCCGGGGCTGCATGGACTTCGAGGACCTCCAGCTCAGGACGCTCGAGCTGTTGGGGACGAACGATCAGATCGCTGCCACCTACCGGGAACAGTTCGACGAGATCATGGTCGACGAGTTCCAGGACACAAACCGGCTGCAGATGGACCTGATCGACTCGTTGCGCGGACCGGACACCGCGCTCTTCACCGTCGGTGACGAGTTGCAGGCGATCTACGGCTTCCGGTACGCCGACGTCGAACTTTATCGTCAGCGCCGCTCGGGGATCTCATACCGATTGCCGGACGACCCGGACCTTCGGGCCGCGGGTGAACGGGAACCGGTCAGGTTCGAGGTTACGACCCTGCCGCTGAGTGCCAACTTCCGTTCGCAGGCCCCCGTGATTGGTGCGGTCAACGAGCTCGGCGGGCAATTCGAGAACCTGATCGAGGGAATCCGGACGGATGAGGAACCCGGTGGCGAGATCGGCGGAACCCGGCACGAGTTCGAAAAGCTGAGGGTCGGCTGGCGTCCCGATCCGGAGTCTGAACCGCCGCCGAACCCGAAGGTCGAAGTCATCCTGACCGAAGCGGGAGCCTGGCAGGACGCCGACCTGGGTCCGCTGGCGCCGAAGCCGACCGGCGATCAGCACGTCACCGAGAGCCGCGGACAGCACGAAGCCGAGGCGCTGGCGCTGGCGCACCACATCCGCGACGCCGTCAGCGAGGGGATCCCGGCCGGCGACATCGTCGTCCTGCTCCGGACCAAGACCAGGATGTGGCTGTTTGAGGCAGCGCTGAAGCAGGTCGGCCTGAGGCCGTATGTGGTCGGTGGAACCGGGTTCTGGGATACCCGGGAAGGCATCGACATGCGGGCCCTGCTCGCGACGGTCGCGAACCCCCTGGACGACGAAGCTTTGTCCGGGACCTTGGCGGGCCCCGCCTGCGGACTGAGCCCGAGCGCCCTGTGGCTGCTGGCCCGACGGCGCGGCCAGGACAGCCCGCTCTGGCCCCAGGTCAGGGCTCTTGCCGGAAGTGAAGACCCGGAGTTTTCCGAGGACGACCGGCGGAGGGCCGGGGAGTTCGTGACCAGGGTCGACGGGTTGAGGAAGCGACTCCCGGAGCTCCCCCTTTCCGGCGTCGTCCAGGCGGCCGTCTCCGAAACCGGGTACGACCTGGTCAACCTGATCCGGGATCCGTCGGGGGCCGGCTTGGCGAACATCCGGCGTGTCGCGGAGATCGCGGGCGAGTTCGAAGCCACCGAAGGTCGGGACCTTCGAGGACTGATCCAGTGGATCGACGACAGCTCAAGACTGGACTCCGAGCAGGCGGTTGCGACCGAGGACGAAGAGGCCGACGTAGTTCGGCTGATGACGATCCACAAGTCGAAGGGACTCGAATTCCCGATGGTCTGCGTCGCAGACCTGGGGCTGAACTCGAAGACGAACTCTGAGAACGTAATCTGGATCTCACCGCGCAACGACGACCCGGGAAAGTTCGATGTCGGCCTTCGCCTGCCGGAGCCCGGAGGCTCCAGGCTCGACCTCTTCGCGTGGGACTCGCTAAGCGCACGGTCGAGGACCGACCTGACCGACGAAGAACTGCGGATCCTACACGTAGCGCTGACCAGAGCCGAGAGCAGACTGGTGTTGAGCGGAGTCGCCGATCTCGAGGAAGTCCCCGACGCGACGGAAGCCAGCTCCTTCGCGACACGCATCACCCAGATTTACGGGGTTGACGATTTCCCGGGGACGATTACGGTGCCAAGCCCCGCTTTCGTCGAGGATTCGGAAGACCGATCGCCGTCCATTCCGATCGAGGTAAAGCTGAACCGAGCCGAGTCAGCGGCAGGCCTCGCCGAGGTGTCCCGGAGCGAGACCCTCAACCGGGTCGAGGAAGAAGCTGGGGATCCGCCGCTCCATCGGCCCGAACTCGCCGGCTTTCCTGAAGTGCCGCTCTCCTACTCGGCTCTTGCCGCATACCGGGAATGCCCGGCGCGGTTCTTTGCCACGAGGGTCCTGAAATTCGACCCCACCGGGCAGAAAGAGGCAAGAGACACCCCTCTGGACCCGGAGCTGCAGATCCGCCGGGAAATCGATCCAACCGATTTCGGGGTCGCGGTCCACGAGCTGCTTGAGGTCCTGCCTTCCCGCCGATGGATTTCTCCGTCCGAGGTCGAGATTGCCAGGAAGCTCGAATTCCACGGCGTTCTCGATCCCGCCGCGTCGGCCCTGGCCCGCCAGATGATCGACGGCTTTCTCGCTACCGATCTGGCCGCAGAGCTCGTGAACCGAAAGGTCGATGTCGAGTCGGGACTCCTGGTTGAAGTGGATGACGTGATGATCCGGGGTTATGCAGACCTGCTCGTCCGCGATCCGGTCAGACCCCTGATCCTCGATTACAAGTCGAATCGACTCGACGGCACTTCCACCCGGGAGCTGATGGAGAAGTACGACCTGCAGCGCGATCTCTACGCGCTTGCCGTGTCCAAGGCGCTCGGCGTCGATGAGGTCGAAACCGCCTTCGTTTTCCTTCGCGCGCCGCAGGAGCCAGTCCGGGACCTGTTTGACCGGGAGCGTCTGAACGAGGCAGAGGAGGTGATTCGAACCATCGTCAGGGACATCGTCGAGGGTCGCTATCTCGGAGGGCCGGAAGCCATCCGGCAACCCTGCGGGAACTGCTGGGCCTGCGAAACCCTCGGGGTCTAGAAGGGGACGTCTGAATCGTCCGGTGGCGGCTCCGACGGCGGCGGTGGAGGCGGGGGCAGGTCCGGCTCGGCCGGCGGAGATGACGCAAACTCCGACTCCGGCGGTCCGGCCGGGCCGCTCGATTCACCGTTGTTGCCGCTCAGGGAGCTGGCCAGGTCTTCCAGCTTCAGTTCCTTGAGGCCCTGGTCGACGGCGGCCAGCTCGGCGGCGCAGTACTGGATGAGGGTCTTGGCTTCCTCGCAGAGTTCGAGGGTTTCCCGGAGTTGGGCGTCGCCGGAATCGAGGCGTTGGATGATTTCCTCGAGGCGGGCGGTGGCGGACTCGTAGGTCTGGGTGGTTTCGGGGGTTTCTTCACTCACTGTCTTCAAGTCCTTCCATGCTGATCTGCTCGAACTCCTCCGGCTCTTCATTCTTGCGCTGCCGGCGGCGCCTGGTTCCTCCGACCGCGGCGTCGACCGCGCCGTCGGCGAATCGGATCTTCACTTCACCGGCCCTTCGGGCGGCCTTCGAATCGACTACCGGCTCACCGGCCCGGTCCTCGACCCGGGCGTAACCCCGCTCGAGGGTTCGCTGCGGGTCGTGAGCCCGGAGAGCGACCCGTTCGGTCTCGAGTTTCCGCTCTCCCGTCGCCAGCTTCTGCCCTACTCTCGCCGCCAGTTCGCGGGGCCGGTTGGCGTTGCGGGCCTGACCGCTTTCGATCGACCTCACCGCCCGGTTCGAGGCCGGCACCAGTCCGGTCGCCAGTTGAAGGAGGGTCGAGTCAAACCGGGCATTGATACCGCGCTCGGCCGAGGCCCTGATCTCCCTGGTTTTCTGGTTGAGCCGGGTTCGCTCGGTCCTGACCGCCCGACCGGGACCGGCGGCGAGGGTCGCAAGGGGACCGATGCGGTTCCGGACCGCCGACTGGCCCGCCCGGCTGATCCGGTTGGTCGCCACCAGAAGAGCGTTGCGGGCGGCCGTGATCTCGATACCTACGAC
>JAEZIQ010000120.1 GCA_023436605.1 Actinomycetes bacterium
CTCGGAAGCTGGCGACCGCGGCGACGTTCTACCTCGGAACCCGCAATCCTTCGACCGGCGATCCGACCTCACCGACCACAAAGGTGAGTTCGAAGAAGACCGTTCAGAAGTGTGTGGCACGGGGTCGATAACGACTGACCCATCATCCCGTAATGGAAGGGCGGCCTTTGTGCCGCCCTTTCTGGTGCTTCAGAGATTCGCGAGCTTTCCTTCGTCGAGGGTGACGCTGACGGGGCAGTGGTCGGAGCCCATTACGTCGTTGTGGATCTCGGCGGAAGTGATTGCCTCGCGGAGTCGTTCGGAGGCGAGGAAGTAGTCGATTCTCCAGCCGGCGTTCCGTTCGCGGGCCTTCGACATGTAGGACCACCAGGAGTAGTGCCCGTTGCCCTCGGTGAAGATCCGGAAGGTGTCGAGGAAGCCCGCGTCGAGGAAGTTCTGGAAGCCCTGACGCTCCTCGTCGGTGAAGCCGTGCTCGCCCTTGTTCGACTTCGGGTTGGCGAGATCGTCCTCGGTGTGGGCAACGTTCATGTCGCCGCAGACCAGGACCGGCTTCTTCGCGTCGAGCATCTTCATGTGATGGAGCAGGGCGGGGTCCCACTGCTTTTCGCGCAACTTGAGTCGGGAGAGGTCCCGCTTCGCGTTCGGCACGTAGGTGGTGACAAGGAAGAAGTAGTCGTACTCGGCGGTGATCACACGGCCCTCGGCTCTCGGGTCACCGTAGGAATCGTTGTGAAGGTTGTACTCGTCCGAGATTTCCGCGGCGAAGTCGTTGAGGACCGCGACCGGTTTCTCCTTGGTGAAGATCGAGGTTCCCGAGTAGCCCTTCTTGGCGGCCGAGTTCCAGTACTCCTCGTACTGGGGGAGATCGATCTCCGCCTGACCCTGCTCGGCCTTCGTCTCCTGCATGCAGAGGATGTCGGGGTCGTACTTCTCGACGAACGATCCGAAGTCGCCCTTCTTGATGACGGCCCGGATGCCGTTGACGTTCCAGGAAAAGATCTTCATCGGTTTGATGCGGCTGAGAGGAGTCGAACCTCCACGTTCTTGCGAACACAGGCACCTGAAGCCTGCGCGTCTACCAGTTCCGCCACAGCCGCGGGAGGCGAAACTCTACCGGCTGCGGCAACAAGACGGCACTCCGGTTGCTTCGGTGGGCTGGGCTTCAAGGGCAGCCGCGAATTGTTAGAATGCCCGCCACGCGCCGCTATCGTCCAGGGGTCTAGGACGCCGGATTCTCAGTCCGGAAACCGGGGTTCGAATCCCCGTAGCGGTACCTGTTGAAAACCCGCCTCTGGCGGGTTTTCGCGTCTAAGTGGTCAGAGGTGCGACGAGGGCGCGGGACGCGACGCTCGGTCGGGAGCGCCAGCGGAGCCGGACTGGGCTCAGCGGATGCCGAAGAAGACCGTGCGAACGGCCGAGATCGGGGTTACGTTCTCGGGGCTGCCCTTGGCAGCGAAGGAGATCCTCACCTTGACCTTGCGCGGCTTGCCGGAGTTCCTGAGCTGCCGCTTCAGCCGGCGGTTGGCCTTGACCAAAATCGAAATGGTCCTGGCCTTGCCGACGTTCTTCGTCGTTCGCCTGACCAGGTTCCGTTTCTTTGCGTCATCGGCCACCAGGAGGCCGGCCCCCGGAACGGTGACCTTGATCTTCACGCTGCCGTCGGGAACCGTCGTGACCTTTCCCACCCGGAAGATCCTTCCGGCCGGCGGGGTCGGTTGAGCCGAAGTGCGGATCGAGGTGGGGTCGGAATCCGAGTTGTTGGAGGTCGCCGCTTCGGGCTCGCCGCCTCCCGAGACCGAGGCGGTGTTGATCACACTGGCGGGAGGGTTGTCGGCGACCCTCACCTTGACCGTAACTTCCGGGTAGGAAGCACCGGACTGAAGCGGGTCGGACCGCATGCAGGAAACAGAAGCAAGATCGCAGGACCAGCCCCGGCCGGAAATGCGGGTCGCACTCAGCCCCTCGGGCAGTTGGTCGCTCACCGTGATTTCTCCGCGGGTCGCCTGGTTGCCTCCATTCGAAACCTTCAGGCTGTACTCGCCTCGGCTGCCGGCCAGGAAATCGCCCTGATGTGACTTGTCGACGGTCAGGTCCGATCCCAGAACGGTGACAGGCGCGCCGTCGGCGGCAACCTGGGGCCAGGCCCGACCGTCGGTACTGCTCTTTGCGTTGATCGAGGGCAGGCTGGTGTAGGTGCCGGGCAGGGAGAAAGTCCTCGAGCAGGAGAAGGTCCACTTCTCGCCCGGGTCCAGACCGGGGTCGATCAGGTCCGTCATGTCGCCGAGCTTGACGTTGAGTGGTTCGCAGTTTCCGTCGGTGAGAGCGTCGACCGCCTTGCCGAGGCCTCCGGGGACCAGTCGCGGCGCCGGCAGGCCGCCGGCGGGTGACGGGCTGATGTTGGTCAGCTCGTAGGTGAAATTGACGGTCAGAGGCGGCTCACCGGCCGTCTTGTCAGGGGTCACGACCAGGCTTGCAACCGGGCGGGTGAGACTGAACCCGGCACTGGATCCCTTGCCGGAGATAGCGCTGTCGTCGGTTCCGTCGTGGACCGTGGCACTCCAACGGATCTCGAGTGAAGCTTCGAACACACCCGGGTCGAGGGCGACCACATAAGGATCATGATTCACCGCTTTCACGGCAGCCCCCGCAGACAGCTTCACGTTGTGGATCAACAGGAACTCTTCGCTGCTTCCGTTCACTTCCGGGAGTCCCACTTCGACCTTGATGTCGCTCAGGTCGCAGGCAGCGGCATCCCGGTTATCGATGTTGACCGCGAGGACGATCTCGTCGCCTTCCCGGACCGGCGACGTGAACTGTTCCAGCGTCTCCTTCGCGAACGTGACCTTGGGACCCGAACCGGTGCATTCCTCGGGGCTGGGATGCGCGTTTGCGGCAGCCGGCAGTACCAGCGCAATAACGAGCGCTGCAGCCAAGGCCAGACAACGTTTTTTCTCCCTCATCGAACCCCTTGCCTTCATCTAGAGAGTAGGCGACCGCGGCAACGGTCGCAACTACCGGGCAATCAGGCCTCGGTTTCGGCGTGGACCGGTTCGCCCTCTTCGTCGATCGGGTTCTCGAACGGTTCCGGCTGGGTCTCGCTTGCCGACTTCGCGGCCTTCCTGAGTTCAAGCACCACCGGGATCACGGAGATGGCGACGATTCCCAGAAGGATCGGCTCGATGTTGTTCTTGACGAACTCGGTCTGGCCGAGAAAGTAGCCAAGCAGGGTGACGCCGACACCCCAGAGGACGCCGCCGATGATGTTGTAGGTCACAAAGGTCCGGTACCTCATGTGGGAGGTCCCGGCCATGACGGGGACGAAGGTCCGGACGATCGGAACGAACCGGGCGATGATCACGGTCCGGGGACCGTGCTTCTCGAAGAATGCGGCCGAACGGTCCACGTACTCCCGCTTGAAGAAACGACTGTCGGGTCGGTTGAAAAGTGGCGTTCCGAACTTCTTGCCGATCCCGTACCCGACCTGGTCACCGGCGATCGCGGCGAGCGGGACGGTCACGAGCAGGACCCAGATGTCGGGCAGGGTGCCGTTCGCCGAAAGCAGGCCGGCCGTGAAGAGCAGCGAGTCACCGGGAAGGAAAAAGCCAACCAGCAGGCCGGACTCGATGAAGACGATCGCCAGCAGTCCGATCATCCCGAAAACATCGATCAGATGTTCGGGCTCCAGCCAGCTCGGTCCGAGAGCCAACGGCAGGTTGTGGAGTGCGGCGACGAAGAAGTCCATGAGGAGAGGGCCCCGCGGCAGACGCGGAATCCGGCATTTTGACAGGTCACGCCGCGGCAGGAGGCTTTATGATCGTTTGCGAAGTCGGTCGCACCCCTTCAGCGGGGTCAGGGAATCCGGTCAAATTCCGGAACTGACGCGCAGCGGTAGGGACGTCCTTGAAGGCACATAGCCACTGGACCAATGGTCTGGGAAGGCTGCCTCCACGAAAACGTCCGAGTCCGAAGACCTGCCGGCTTTGCGCCAATCGGCGCACCGAAAAAGCGGTCTCGCGTAAGGCCGCCGGACAAAAGGAACGCATGACCAATCGATTCACCTCTCCCGCCGTCGGGCTGTTGCTCGGGCTGGCACTCCTGCTGGGTTTCGTCGCGCAACCCGCGACGGCCGTCAACAAGATCCCGGTCAACCTGCGGGTGGTAACCGACACGGGGAAGATCATCTTTGATCGCACCGTCCCCACCGGTACGGCAAAGATCAAGTCGAACTCGACCTGCCCGACCCTGGGCGGCGAGCTCAGGCCGGCCCGCACCATCAGCGGACCGACCGCGCTCGGCCTGCTCTACCAGGCATCGCTCCGTTACAAGGCGCTGCGCCCGCTGAAGCTCTCCGATGGAGACTTCGGATTCGGTGTCTGCGGCATCGGGGGAACCATGGCCAAGGGCGAAGGCTGGTGGGTTCTCCGCCACAACTACCGGGACGCGGCCTCCGGGGCCGAGGCCCTGAAAGTCAAGCGCGGCGACTCGGTGCTCTTCTACTACTCGAGTAGCTGGAAGAACACGAACCCTGATTCGCTCTTCCTGAAGGCGCCGGTCAAGGTGAAAAAGGGAGCGAAAGTCAAGGTTCGCGTCTTCAAGTACGACGGAACCGGCAAGCGGACCCCCGCCCCGAACGCCAAGGTGTCGGGTGCCAGTGGAGCCCGAACCGATGCCCAGGGTTACACGACCCTGACCATCACCGGAAAGACGAAGCTGGTCGCCCGCGAGGGCAACCTGATTCCGTCGAACCGGGTCCACGTCTCGATCCGGAAGTAGCACGGGCCGGATGAAGCCCTCAGCCACAAGCCGACGGTACCGGGCCCTGGTTGCCCGGACCGTCGGCCTGGCTGGACTGCTGTTCTCTGGCCTGCTCCTGGCCGGCTGCGGCCTGGGCCCGGGCGAAGACACGGGTGACGCGACGCTCCTGGTCACCCGGGACTACGGGGCCGAAGTGGTGGTCGACGAGAAAGTCCCGGTCAACGAGTCGAGTACCGCGATGCGCATGCTGGAAGGGAAGGTCGACATCGAAACCACCTACGGGGGCGACTTCCTCCAGTCGGTAAACGGCTATGAGGGGGGATCCAAGGGCGGCCGCTACTTCGACTGGTTCTTTTCGGTGAACGGCATCGTCGCCGAACGCGGATCGGCCCAGTTTCCGGCCAAGGGTGGCGACAAGATCTGGTGGGACTATCGCGATTGGACCGATGCGATGGAAGTCGGTGCCGTGGTCGGTTCCTATCCAGCTCCGTTTTCGACCGGCTACGACGACCGCGACTGGGGCATAGAGATTGAATGCCACGGGGATGAAGCCGCCTGTCGGATGGTCGAGAACCAGCTGGAGGGTGACGGCGCGACCGTCGAACCCGGTGCCGAGAACATACGGCTGCTGGTCGGCACCTTCGGCGACCTGCTCCCCGAACCCGAACTCAAACGACTTCACCGGGGGCCGGCCGCGAGTGGCGTCTTCGCTACTTTCGGGCCGGGAGGTCTCGACTCCGAAAGCGGTAATCGGGAGCCGGCCCTGGCGGTTGAAGGTTTGCGGATCGACGGCAGCGTTGCCCGCGAGTTCGGACCGGATGCCGGGCTGGTCGCGGCGATGCGGCGGGGCGAGGACCCGCCGATCTGGCTGATCACCGGCGGTACCGACGAAGCCGTGAAGATGGCGGCCGCAGCGCTCAACCCTGAAGACCTTGAAAGGCGATACGCGGCGGTGGTGAGTGACCGGATGGTCAGCTCGCTGCCCTTACCCTGAACTGCTGACCATGAAGAAGCTCTCACCGATCGCTTATGTGCCCCGGCGGGAAACCGTGCAGACGGCCTCCCTGGCTCCGGTCGCTCTCTACCTCGGCGCGTTTCTGCTGGTCTGCTTCCTGTCTTCCGATCCGCTCGTCCTGATTTCCGCCACGATCGGCGCGGCGATCGCCGGCTATGGCTGCGGGGCCTCCCGGGCCGTGAACTTCTCACTGAAGCTCGGCGGGTTTCTCGCCCTCACCATGATCATCGTCAACGCCCTGGTAACCAGTCGCGGCGCGACCGTGCTGGCCCGGCTCGGAGAGTGGCCGATCCTGGGACGGGTCGACGTGACGGCCGAGGCGATCGCCGCCGGCGGAGTGATCGGTCTGCGGGCGCTTGGCACGATGGTCGTGATCGGGGTCTGGTCGGCCTGCGTCGACCCGGACCGGATCCTTCAGGCTGTCCACGGCGTGGCCCGGCGCTCGGCCCTGACCGCCACCCTGATCTCCCGCCTGGTCCCGCTGGCCGCCACCGACTACGCCCGGATCGGTGAGGCAGCCTCCCTGCGGGGGCCGGCTGCGAACCCGGTCGGGCGGGGAGCGATGGCGCACCGGCTGCTGGCCGGGTCACTTGACCGGGCCGTGGATGTCGCCGCGACCCTGGAGCTGCGCGGTTACGGGCTGAGCAGCGGACCGACCCGGTTCCGGGCGGTTCCGTCCCGATTCGACCGTCGCTTCTGGCTCGCCGGAGCAGGGCTGATGGTCATTGCCCTGCTCGAACTGATCCTGGGTTCCGGCCGTTTCGACACCTATCCGGAAATCCGGTACTCGATCGGCGCGGAAGGACTGCTGGCGGCGGCTGCCTTCATCGCCGGTGGATTCGTGACCTGGCGGCGGGGCGGAAGGAGGGCCGGGCGATGAATCCGGTCGCCAGCCCCCGCGTCTCGGGGCATGCCCTCGAGATCGAAGGTCTCTCGTACCGCTACGCTGGGGCGGAGCATGCGGCCCTCACCGATGTGAGCCTCGTGATCGAGCCGGGCGAGTTCATCGTGCTGGCCGGCGGTTCCGGGTCGGGCAAGACTTCGCTCCTCAGGGCCGGCTGCGGCCTGATCCCGCATTTCCACGGCGGCGAGATTTCCGGTTCGGCCCGGGTTGCCGGACGCTCGATCACAGAGAGCGGACCGGGCGAACTCGCCGATGTGGTCGGCTATGTGGCCCAGGACCCGGAAACCCAGATCGTTTCGACGACCGTTGCGGCCGAGCTCGACCTGCCCCTTCGCTTTCGTGGTGACCACCCGGCCGAGCGGGCTCGCGCGGTCGAAGAGGTGGCTCTGGCGCTCGGCATTCCGCATCTCCTGCCCCGGGCGGTCACCTCGCTCTCCGGCGGGGAGCTTCAGCGAGTGGCGCTGGCGGTGGCGCTGGTCACCCGTCCGCCGCTGATCCTCCTCGACGAGCCGACCTCCCAGCTCGACCCGGTTTCCGGCGACGAGCTGATCTGGCTGCTTCGTCGCCTGAACGAGGAGTGGGGGGTGGCGGTGGTCCTGGCCGAACACCGGCTCGAGCGCTGCCTCGCCGCCGCTGACCGGGTGATCGCGATGGAAGCCGGGCGGATCGGCTTCGACGGCCCGCCGCGGGACTTCCTCGTCTGGGCGATCGATTCGCATCCGGAACTGGCGACCCCGTCGGCCCTGATCTTCTCCGGCGCGGGGATCGAACCCTTGCCGGTCGGGGTCCGCGACGCCCGCCAGATCCTCCGCAGGCGCGACGCCGGGCCGGAGGAGAGAGATTCTGGCCGCAGTTTTGAGTCAAATAGAGACTCAAGTGCAGCCAGAACC
Source organism: Actinomycetes bacterium (assembly GCA_023436605.1). Classification (GTDB taxonomy): domain Bacteria; phylum Actinomycetota; class Thermoleophilia; order Solirubrobacterales; family 70-9; genus 67-14. The sequence continues at coordinate 7,565 of JAEZIQ010000120.1, forward strand.
ATTCCGGGGCCCCGGTCCGGCACGCCGAACACGGCGGAACCGGTGCTGAAGGCCGCGAGGCTTTGGGTGGAGCTTGATCCGGGGGAGGGTCCGGTCGACGTGCTGCGGGGAATCGACCTCGAACTCCGGGCCGGGGAGAAAGTGGCGCTGATGGGCCGAAACGGCGCCGGCAAATCGACCCTGCTGCGAGCGGCCGCCGGTCTGATCGAGCCGGTCTCGGGCCGGGTCGAGGCAGCTCGGGGGATCGCGCTGCTCACGCAAAACCCGGGTGACTTCCTGGTTCGCGAGCGGGTCGGGGATGAACTCTCAGGAGCGGCAGGCGAAGCGGCTCTTGCTGCGGTCGGGTTGGACATCCCGGCGGAGCGCGACCCGCGGGACCTCTCCGGGGGCGAGCGCCAACGCCTCGCCCTGGCGATCGCCCTGGCGGGACGAATGGAGGGTGAACGACTGCCCGGCCTGATCTGCCTCGACGAACCGACCCGGGGGATGGACCGCGGGCTCAAGGCGCACCTGACCGAACTGGCGGACCGGCTGGCGGCCGCGGGAGCAGCGGTGCTGATCTCGACCCATGACGTCGAGTTCGCCGTCACCTTCGCCGACCGGGTCCTGCTGCTGGGGGACGGCGAGTTGGTCGCCGACGCCGACATGCCGACCGTACTCAGCGGAGGCTGGTACTTCGCCTCGGAGGCGGCCCGGGTGCTGGACCGGCCCGGGGTGGTCTCGATCGACCAGGCCATCGACCTGCTCGGTTCCGAAAGGGGGGATCTCTCTTGAGCTGGCAGATCGTCAGCGTGATCGTGTTGCTGGTGGCGATCGGAACCGGGATGCTCTGGTACGAACGGTCACGGCCCCCTTCGCAGATCGTCGCCCTGGTTGCCGTGCTGGCGGCGCTGGCCGTGGCCGGCCGGATCATCGTCGCTCCGATCCCGAATGTCGTCGCGACGACCGACATCGTGATCATCGCCGGGTTCGTGCTCGGGCCGGCCCCCGGGTTTGCGGTCGGGGCACTGGGCGGGCTGGTCTCCAACTTCTGGCTCGGCCAGGGGGTGTGGACTCCATGGCAGATGGTCGCCTGGGGAATGTGCGGACTCGCGGGCGGAGTCCTCTGGAAAATGACCGGGGGCCGGATCAACCGTTGGTGGCTGGCCGCATTCTGTGGTGCGGCCGGGATCGCGTTTGGCGCCTGGATGAACCTTGAGGCTATGGTCAGTTTCGGCGGGGAGATATCCCTCGACCGGTACCTTGCACTGGAGGTAAGAGCCATTCCGTTCGACGTCGCACATATGACCGGCAACATCATCTTTGCCCTGGCCGCAGGCCCGGCGATGATCGCTGCGCTGGTCCGGTTCCGTGAACGATTCGAGTGGCGGCAGGCTGAAGCCGGCGAGGTCACCGGCCCGGGAGCGTCCGGTCTGGCTGGACGGGGCCGCACCGCGACCGGCGTGACCATGCTCGTCCTCGCTGCGCTCCTGTTCGTTACGGCTGGCCCGGTCGGTCCGCAGAAGGCCGATGCCGCCTATGCGGCCCAGGCCGATCTGGGGGCCGCATGGCTCGAAGGCCAGCAGAACACGGACGGCGGTTTCGCGTCATCTCCGGACGGAACTTCCTCGATCAACATGACGACCCGGGTCATGCTTGCGCTGGCGGCGACCGGTACGAACCCGCTCGACGTCAAGACCAACGCAACGCCCTACGGCTATCTAGTCAACAAACGCAGCGACATAACGGAAGCCAATGACATAGCCCTGACCATCCTCGCGATGAAGACTGTCGGACAGGATCCACGCGACTTCAAGGGGCGCAACCTGGTCGACGCCCTGCGCAAGCGGCGCGGCAACGGGTCCTTCGGCAACATGCTCAACGTGGCTGCCTACGCGGTGCTCGCCTTCCGCTCGGTGGGGGCAACCAAGGACGCCCAGTTTTCCCTGAAGCGGCTCTACGAAGCCCAGAACGATGACGGTGGCTGGGGCATCGGCAAGGGAGCGAAAAGCGAGTCCGATTCGACCGGCACCGTTCTGATGGCGATCACCGGCGACAAGGCACGCAACCGGGCGATCAAGTACCTCGACGGGATCCAGAAATCCTCCGGCGGGTTCGGGACCAACGGCATCGTGAACTCGCAATCGACCAGTCGCGTTCTTCAGGGGCTGGTCGCCCAGGGCCGCAGCGTGAACTACCTGCGAAACAGCGGAAAGTCGGGGGCCGACTATCTGCTCGCGCGGCAGCTCGACGACGGCAGCTTCTGGTACTCGCGGACCAGTGACCAGACCAAGATCTGGGTGACCGCCGACAGCGTCTCGGCCCTCTCCGGGAAGAAGCTGCCGATTTCCGCCCCGCCGCGCGAGAAAGACGAGTCCAACAACACCTCCAACGGCACCGGCGGCGTTTCGCCCACGACCCCGTCCAACCCCGGCTCCACCTACACGCCACCGGCCGGCTCGCTGGCGACTCCCTCCGACACGGGCTCCTCCTTCCCCGACTCCGGCAACAACAACTCGGGAAACGGAAACCAGGGCAAGGCAGACAACCCGGGCCTCAACCAGAACGGCGGGGGTGACTCCACGGAAGAACCGGCCACCGAGCTTCCCCCGACCGACACTTCGATCCCGCTGGTTCCCGAAGCTCCCAGTGCCGAGGTGCTCGCCGCATCCGAGGCCGGACCGCAGCCGTCGCCGGTGATCGCGATCCTGATCGTGCTGGTCGTGAGCGGCGGGCTTTGTGGCGGGACGATCCTGCTCGCGCGGCGGTTCCGTTGGTAAGCCGAAGCGAATCGCTCGAAGCGATCGCCGGTTCGCATTTCGAAGTGGTGGTGATCGGCGGCGGCATCACCGGCGCCGGCGTCGCCCTCGATGCTGCCTCCCGCGGATACTCGGTCGCCCTGCTCGAAGGCCGGGACTATGGCATCGGGACCTCGTCACGCTCTTCCAAGATGGTCCACGGCGGGCTCCGGTATCTGGAGAACTTTGATGTGGGACTGGTCCGGGAGGCGCTGCTCGAAAGGCAGCTGCTGGTCGAGCTGGCGCCGCACCTCGTATACCCGACCCCGTTCCTCGTGCCGACCGTCGGCGAAGACAAGCCGGACCGCAAACTCGGGCTCGGCCTCAATGCCTATGACGTCCTGGCCGGGGCGACCGGCGGTCGCAACCGCCGGGAACGGCGTTGGCGCCGCCGTCCGGCCGAAGCCGAAGAATCCTGGTCGCCGGACCGGCACCGGACGATCGACCGCGACGAGCTGCTTGGCCTGATGCCGGCGCTCGAGACACGCGACCCCGAGTCGGCCTACCTTTTCTACGACTGCCAGACCGACGACGTCCGCCTCGTCCTTACCGTGCTCGGCGAGGCCCAGCGCTTCGGGGCCGTCAGCCTCAACGGAGCCAAGGTCGAGCGCGTGATCGAAGTGAACGGCAAGGCCAGGCAGGTCGAGTTCACCGAAGCCGCTTCCGGAGAGACGGTCGTGGTCGAAGCGGACAACATTGTCAACGCGACCGGGGTCTGGGCCGACCAGATCCGGCCGGGCGAGATCGAGCGGGAGGAGGACATCCCGAGGATCGCCCCGAGCCGCGGCGCCCACCTGCTGTTTTCCTCCGACGACGTCGACATGGGTGAAGCCGCCTGCATCGTCCCCGCCGGGGAAGGACGGAGGATCTTCGCCCTGCCCTGGTACGGCCGCACCCTGGTCGGGACGACCGACGTCGATCACGACGGCGGGATCGAGGAAGTCGCCGCGACCAGCGACGACATCGAGTACCTGATCAACGCGATGAACGAGTTCTTCGATCTCTCCCTGTCCGACTCCGACATCGTCGGGGCCTACGCCGGGGTCCGACCCCTGATCAGTACCGGGGACCCCCGCAAATCGGTCGACATCTCGCGGCAGGCAGAGCTTTACGAAACCTCGTCGGGAATGCTGACGATCACCGGCGGCAAACTGACCACCTGGCGTCGAATGGCCAAAGAGACCGTTGACCGGATTGTCGAACGGGCCGGGCGCGAGGCCCGTTGCCAGACTGCGGAGATCCCACTCGGCATGGAGGTCGACCCGGCAGAACTCGATGCCCCCGAAGGGGTCGGCAAGGAAGCCCTGGAACAGCTTGCATTCCGCTACGGCCACGCGGCCCGAAGCGTGCTCCGGCTTGCGACGAGCGATCCGGAACTGGCCAAGCCGATCGTCGAGGGCCTGCCGGACCTGCTGGCCGAAGCCCAGATCGCAATTGAGTTCGAGCAGGCCCGCTCGCTGGCTGACGTTCTGCTGCGCCGGACCCGTCTCGGCCTGACCGCCGCATCGAGCCTTGCGACCCCCGAATCGGTCGAGCCACTGGTCGGCGTGATGGCCAAGGGGCTGGGGTGGGGCGACATCGAAAAGAAGAAGCAGGTTGATTCCTGGCTCGAGACGCTCAAGGCCGAGGGCCTTAATCCGGCCGGGGCCTGAACCGGCAACCGACCTGAATCACTACGATTGGGTTATGGAACTTTTCATTGACACCGGTGCCGTTTCCGAGGTCGAGGAGATTGCCGCCTGGGGCGTCCTCAGTGGCGCGACCACCAATCCCTCCCTGCTCGCCAAGGAAGACGGAGAACCCGGCGACATCATCCGCAAGATCGCGGACCTGGTCGATGGCCCCACCTCCGCCGAAGTCGTCTCCCCGACAGTTGAGGGAATGATCGAGGAAGGCAATGCCCTGAGGACCCTCCACGAGCACGTGACCGTCAAGGTCCCGTTCAGTGCCGAGGGCCTCGCCGCGACCAGAGCCCTGACCGACGACGGCGCGATGGTCAACATGACCCTCGTCTTCTCGCCCAACCAGGCCCTGCTGGCCGCTTCGGCCGGCGCGACTTTCGTTTCCTGCTTCATGGGTCGCCTGGACGACGTTTCCGTCGATTCGACCAAGGTTCTGGAAGAGATCGTCGACGTGCTGCGCGCCCGCGACCTCGAGTCGAAGGTGCTGGCCGCCTCGATCCGCCACCCGGAGCACATGGTCACCGCCGCCTCGCTCGGCTGCGACATCGCAACCGTCCCGGCCAAGGTCCTTCGCCAGATGCTGAACCACCCGCTGACCACCGAGGGTGCCGCCAAGTTCGAAGAGGACTGGAAGAGCCGCCCGGAGTTCGCGGAGTGGCTCGCTGGCCTGGTAGCTGCCAACAAGGGCTGAGATGTCCGACCTCAAATCGAAGACGCTGGCCGAGCTCCACGAGCTGGCCGGCAAAGCCGGGATCGAGAAGTTCCGCCTGCTTCGCCGTGAAGAGCTGATCGACAAGCTCGACGGTTCGGGTGGTTCCAATGACGACGGTGGTTCGAGCTCGAATGGCTCGGCTGAAACTGACGGTCGCTCAGGCGGTCGTCGGGGCGGCCGCGACCGGGGCCGGGGTGGCGACCGCGAACGCCGCGGCAGCCGCGAGCGCCGGGGTGGCCGTGACTCCCGCGGAAGTTCGGGCGACCGGGCCCGGGAGGAGAAGAGCCGCGACCGCGACGAAAAGAGCGATCGTGGCTCAGAAGAGCGTGAATCCGAGGCCGAAGCCGAACTGACCGAGATCACGGGAGTGCTCGACGTGCTGCCGCGGGGCAGCGGCATCATCCGCTCCGACGACGGTCCTTCGGCCGGCATCTATGTTTCGCCCGCCCAGATTCGCCGCTGCGAGCTTCGCTCCGGCGACGAGGTCAGCGGTCCGGTCCGTCCGGCTCGCCGCGGCGAGCGCCGGCCTTCGCTGGTTCGGGTCGAGAAGGTGAACGGCGAGCCGCCGGTCGATGAGCGCGCCCCGCGCTTCGAGAACCTGACCCCGGTCGCACCGCATCGGCACATGCCGCTGAGCGGCGACGCCGACGACATCCTCGCCCGTTCGGTCGACCTGCTGGCCCCGCTCGCCTTCGGGCAGCGAGTGCTGGTCGAGGCGCAGCCGCGTTCCGGCCGCACCAGTTTCCTCAGGTCACTGGCCAAGGCGATCGCCCGCGGCGCCGGCGATGAGGCCGAGATCATCGTGCTGCTGATCGACGAGCGTCCCGAGGAAGTCACCGCCTGGAGCCGCGAGGTTCCCGAAGTGGAGATCGCCGCCGCTCCCGCCGACCTCGGCGCGCACGAGCAGGTCCGGACCGCCGAGCGCATCCTGGCCAAGGTCAAGCGCCAGGCCGAAGATGGCAAGGACGTCGTGATCATCGTCGACTCGCTGACCCGACTCGGCACCGCCTACGGCGACCCCGGCGCGGTCAAGCCTTTCTTCGGAGCCGGTCGCGAACTCGAGGAAGAGGGCGCCGGTTCGGTCACCGTGATCGCGACCGCACTCTGGGGTTCACCCGGTGACCAGGACGTGATGGACGCGGTCCACACCACCGAAAACGCGACCATCCGCCTCGACGCCGGCCTCGCTGCGGCCGGGGTGGAGCCTTCGCTTGACGTCACCGCCTGCGCGATCTCCGGTCAGGAGTCAGTGCTGGACGAAGCCCAGATCGACGCGGTGCGTCGGATCCGGGCCGAGCTGAAGGGGATGGAGCCGGTCCCGGCTGCCAACCGCCTGGCCGAGCTGATCAAGGGCTCCGACAACAACGAAGAGCTCCTCAAGAAGCTCTAGGGATTCTGGGTCACCCCAAGAAGCCCCAACACTCTCGAATTGATCAAGACCCACGGTTTCCCACAATATTTGTGGTAAATCGTGGGTTTTGTTCGTCTGGCGGCGTCCTAGCGGCGGAAGGCGACGCGACGCCAGCTCGGCTCTTTGGCGAGCTCGATCATTTCCGGCCCGCGCTCGGGCTGGATGTAGCCGAAGGTCTGGCGGGTTTCGTCGAAGGCGATGTCTAGTTCGCCTTCCTTGACCCGCTGGTCGAGCCAGGCGCCCCGGAAGACGAGGCGGCGAAGCCAATGGACGAAGCTCTGGTTGCCGGGTCCGGTGAGGTCTTCCCAGTGGTGGGTCACATGGACTCCGAGTTCCGAACTGGGCTCTTCGATCTCGCCTGAAACGGCCAGATGAAGCAGGTCGTTGAGTTCGGCGAAGGTCAGTCCGGGGGTCACGAAGCCGAGCCGCACTGCGGCCTGTTCGACTCTCTGACTGAAGTCCCGTTCATTGAACGAGAATCGGAGATTGCCGTACTCGAGCACATAGTCAGTGCCCGACTCGTAGTTTCCTCTGCGGGTCTTTTTACGTTCCACGGTTGAAGCCTTGAGCGCCCGCGGCATGGTCCTTGGGCACCCGGGCATCATGCCTTGAGGAAGCGTTTAGGGACTTCGCGCCGTAGCACCTGAACGGGCGGTTGCACCCCGAAAGACTCCTTGCAGAGCCGAGCCGTGTAAGCGGGGGAGAGATTCCTGTGCCCGTCCCTTAGGTGGGCATGGCGATCGGTTCCGACATAAGCAGTCCGGCGAGACGTTTTCGGCGACTCAAGTCGCGGCGGGTCCACGGCTTCGAAGTCAAGGTCGCGAGCGACCCGGTTTCACGCCTGCTCGGGCTGGCACTGCTCGACCGGCACCGGGCGCCCGAAGGTCTGCTGATCCCGCGTTGCCGCTCGATCCACACCTACGGCATGCGCTTCCCGCTCGACCTGCTCTTCCTCGGCGAAAACTGCGAGCCGCTGATCGCGGTGCGCGAGGTCGGGCCCGGCCATCGGCTCCGGGTCCCGGAGGCCCGGGCCGTGCTTGAGCTGCCATCCGACTGGGACATCACCAAGTGGGACCGAGAACCTGGCGACCCGCTGGGACGAGGCGAAAAGTGATGCTGCCGGTCGCCACGGAAACGGCACAGATCGTGGTCTGCGAAGACGATCAGGCCACTCTCACTCTGCTCTGCGACCACCTCACCTCGGACCGCTTCGGCGCTCTGGCAGCGCCAACCGCCGCCGACGCGATGCGGCTCTGCACCTTCAACAAGCCCGATCTGCTGCTGCTCGATCTCGGCTTGCCGGACGCGGCCGGGCTGGACCTTTTGCGTGAGATCCGCAATCCGGATCGGACGGTGAACCGGATCGACCCCGGGCTCGGAGTAATCATCGTCAGCGGCCGCTCGACTGAGCGCGACCGGGTGCGCGGCCTCAGCGAGGGCGCAGACGACTACGTCCAGAAGCCTTTTTCTTACGGTGAGTTGCTGGCCCGGATCAACTCCGTGCTGAGGAGGAGAAGACGGACCCATCCGCTGATCCAGATTGGTGACATCGAGATCAACGACGTCGAGCACACGGTTCGGGTTGGCGGTCGGTACCTGCGCCTGTCGATGAAGGAGTACGCCCTGCTCAAGGTGCTGGCCAACGAGCCTTCCCGGGTCTTCTCCAAAGAGGAGCTGCTGCAGGAAGTGTGGGGTTACCGCTCGATGGGACATACCCGGACCCTCGAAGCCCACTGCAGTCGGCTCAGAAAGAAGCTCGACCCCAAGCACGGCCGGTACGTCGTCAATTGCTGGGGTGAGCGCTGGTCAAGGGGGCTAATTGCTACGGTGGCGCTCGATGGGAGACAGAAAACGTCTAGACGGTTACGTCCGAGTATCGAGAGTCGCGGGGCGCGAAGGCGACTCGTTCATTTCTCCTAGTGAGCAGCGCGCAACGATCGAGAAGTGGGCGAACCTGCGTGGTGTCGAGATTGCCGAGTGGCATGAAGACTTAGATCAATCAGGTGGCAAGCTCGATCGTCCGGGCCTTGACGCTCTCATGGCTCGAATTCGATCGGGTGAAACGGACGGGATTGTCGTCGCTCGGCTAGATCGCCTCAGTCGGGCGGGTGTCGCCGACGCTTTGAAGCTGGTCGAAGAAATCGACGGTTACGGAGCCTCGATCGCGGCCGTTGACCTCGGGATTGACCCGACGACGCCCTTCGGGGAGTTCGCACTAACGATCATGCTCGCCCTCGGCCGTATGGAACGCCGCCGGATTACCGAGTCGTGGGACGCGGCCAACCGGCGAGCGATAGAGCGTGGGGTCCACTTCACCGGCCGAACTCCATACGGGTACGACCGCGAGAAGGGCAAGCCGCTGACCGTGAACAAGGGAGCCGCAAAGGTCGTGCGCGAGATATTCGAGCGTCGAGCGATGAAGGAATCCCGCTGGTCTATCGCTCGGTGGATGAACGAGGAACATCCTCGGGAGGACGGCCGATCCTGGACAGCGCGAAATATCGAGGTCATTCATTCGAATCGGGTCTATCTCGGCGAGGCCTATCACGGCAAGCACCGGAACACCGATGCGCATCCGGCGATCGTCACTCAGGCCGAGTTCGAAGCGGCGAATGCCGTCAAGGGTGGCAAGGGGCGAACCGAGCGCGGCGAAGGCGCAATGCTTGCGGGGTTGATCCGCTGCGCAGGGTGCCGGTACGCGATGCGTAGGTCGTACACAATCTACGGGACCGGCGAGAACCGTCGCAAGGTTCGCCTCTACTCATGCCAGCGAAACCACGGAAGCGGGGTGTGTCCGGCCCCGGCCTCGGTGATGGCTCACCTAATCGAACCTCTTGTCCTTTCACACGTCCTCGTAATGCTTCACGGAACGAAGTGGACTGACGCCGAGGCGGACACCGAAGCGCTCGACGAAGCACGTCGGAACCTAGAGGTGGCCGAGGCGCGGCTCAGAGAGTTCCTCAGGGATGACGAACTTAGAGAAGCGGTCGGAAGGGACGCTTTCCTACTGGAAGCGCGGAATCGTCAGGAAATGGTCGATCAGGCTCGGTCGGTCCTTGAAGCGGCGACGCGTGCTGTGGAGTCCGCAGGACGCAGGACGAGAACGATCGAGGGGGAGTGGGACAAGATGCCGCGAGAGGACCGCCTGAACACCATGCGGACGATTCTCGACACGGTGTATGTAAAGAAAGGTCGCGACGATCTGGCCGGTCGCGTAATGATTCTTTGGGACGGCGAAGACAGGTTCGAACGGCCGGTTAGGGGAGGTCATGCTGATTACAGGATGCGCCCGATCGACTGGCCGGAGGGTGAGGGTGACGAGTTTGCGTGGCGCGTTCCGGCGCTCGCGCGAAAACTCGGCGATCCGCTCGCCGAGGACGCTCACCTCGTTCTTACCGGCGAGGACTCTGATCCGTCCGAATGATTGATAGA
>JAEZIQ010000063.1 GCA_023436605.1 Actinomycetes bacterium
GCCAGCGCTTCCCCAACTTCGCCCGCCTCGCGAAGACCAGTTCCTGGTACAAGAACGAGTCCTCCACCGCCTTTTTCACTCCATCCGCGGTCCCGGGAATCCTGACCGGGATCAATGCCTCGGCCGAGACGCTGCCGACCTGGCAGGAGCAGCCGGACAGTATCTTCAGCCAGCTCAGCCGCGACCGTCAGCTCCACGTCCTTGAACCGATCACCGCGATCTGTCCGGACGACCTCTGCCCCGACAAAAGCGCGAACGCCGGTCAGCTCACCCGGCTGAAATCGCTGGTCTCCGACCTCAAGTACGTCGAAGGGAAGCTGATTCTGCCGCCCGGGCTCGCCCGGAAGTTGCCGGACGTGAGCTCCAACTTCGAGGGCTTCGGCGAGGGCCGCGAGGACGAGAACGTGAAGCTGGGCAAGCGCAAGAAGAAGCGCGGCAAGCTGGCGGTCAAACCCGAGGCCCAGTCCGATCCCCAGATGTACGAGCAGTTCATCCGGGAGATACCGGCGAGCGACCGGGGCCTGACCGTGATGCACATGCACCTGCCCCACCAGATCTGGAAGTACGACCTTCAGGGCAACCAGTACAACGACTCGCCGATCACCCAGCTTTCCCGCAGCACCAGCAACTGGATGGTCAACTCGAACGGGATCGCCGTTTCGCAGTCGCGCATGTACGTCCAGACCGGGTTCGCCGACCGGGTCCTCGGGGACCTGCGCCGCAAGCTCGAGTCCGAAGGTCTCTGGGACAAGGCGATCGTGGTGGTCACGGCCGACCACGGGATCTCTTTCGAAGGCAGAGGGGTCCCGCAGCGGCAGGCTGACGAGCGGGCGATGGGTGAAGTCGCGAACCCGCCGCTCTTCATCAAGTACCCGGGCCAGAAGAAGGGCTCCGTCTCACCAAAGCACTCGATGACCCTGGACATCGTGCCGACGATCGCGAAGGCAGTCGGAGTGAAGGATCCCTACGAGGCCGACGGGGTGCCGTTGCAGGGACCGGTACCTGACCGTGATGTGACGGTGACCGACCCGAAGGGCAACGAGACTTCGGTCACTCTCGAAGAGATGGTCCGCCAGCGAAACGCGGCGATCGCCAGGGCCAACCAGAGGATGGGAACGGGGGCCTTCTACACGCTCGGCCCCGCGCCACAGCTGATCGGGCGAAAGGTTGCGCCGGTGCCCGAGGGAACGGCCGACGCCCTGCTCGACGAACCCACCCTTGGCAAGGGCTACGATCCTGGCGAGGACCTGGTCCCGATGTTCATCACCGGCACCTGGAACGGCACGGTCCCGGCCGCCCCGAACAAGGCTCCCATCTTCGCGATCGCGGTCAACGGATCCGTGCAGGCCACGGCCCGTCCCTTCAACTTCGACGGTCGCGTCCACTGGGGAGCCCTGGTCAACCCGGCCTCCCTGAAGACCGGCAAGAACCGAATCGGCATCTACCGCCTCCAAGGCAAGCGCCTGGTCCCGCTGGGCGGCAACCAGGGCTAGCCAACCCCCAGAGGTCCTATGGGTTAGCTGGAGGCTGCGGCCATTTCGGGGCCCAGTCTCGGCAGGATTGGCCCTTGCAGCCGCGCAGGACTTCGAGCTGCTGGTCGAGGTAGCGCATGACCCGCCGGTAACTTGAGTCGGCGGCCCGATTTTCCAGTTCGGCTGGATCCTCCGTCAGCACGTAAAGCTCGCGTTCACCGCTTTCATAGCGGACGTACTTGTAAGGGCCGAGGCGGATTCCCACGTAGTTCTGGTCCGGGCTGCGGACCGAGGCGTGGCCGCCGCTCCGACCGGAAGCGCCCGCATCAGGGCCACCGGGCTGCTCCGGGTCATCCGGGTAGTCGCCGGGAATCAGGCGGGTGATCTGCTGGTAGCTCGAGAGGAGGATCGGCCGACGTGAGCGTTTTCTCGGATCGGTCCAGAAAGGCTTCATCGAGCGTCCGTCGATGGTCAGGGCCGCATGCGCCCCGGCCAGCTTGACGATGGTGGGGGCAAGGTCCTGGTTGGCAACCGGTTCGGCGCTCCTGGTCTTTGGCTTGATGCCGGGCCCGCGGATCACGAATGGCACCCTGATCGCCGGCTCGTAAGGCAACAGCTTGCCGCGACTGATCCGGTGCTGACCGGTGAAGAACCCGTTGTCGGAAGTGAAGATCACGTAGGTGTTGGCGAGCCGACCGGTTTCCCGGAGCGCCTTGATGATCTGACCGACGCCGTCATCGACCGACCGGAGCGCCTCGACCGACTTGCGGTACTCGGTGTCGATCTGATTGATCTCGTTGCCGGTCAGCGGTGCCCCGTTGGCGGCATCCTGGAGGTACTTCGGCTTGTCGGAGATGTCCCGCTCGTTGAATCCGGCCGGACGCGGGCCCGGGGTGCGGAGCGCCGTGTCGTAGTGCCGGGGGGCGGGTTCGGGGCCGATCGGAGGTCGCGAATCTCCGTGGGGTGTGTGATAGTCGACCTGAAGGTAGAAGGGGTCGTCGCCGGCGCTCCGAATCGCCTCCTCGGCCTGTCTGGACATCGAATCCGAGTGGTAGTGGCAGTACTGGACTCCGAGCCAGGGGCAGCCTTCCGGATCGCGGCCACCGCTGCTGTCGTAGTAGGGGAACCCGAGCCGGGGGGTGATCTCGCCGTTGACGTTCTGGCGGTAGCCGTAGAACTCGCGGGTCGAGTTGTCGGTGGCGTCCGTGACCCAGTTATCCCAGCCCGGGGGCACGACCGTCTCGGCCGGCGTATCAGGCCCCCCGTAGTAGTTCATGAACTTGCCGAAGTGGTGGGTCCTGTAACCGGCCCGCTGCAGCCAGACCGGCAGGTTCTCGAACATGATCGGGTTGCTCTGCCAGGCCTGCCAGCCTCCGCGGGGACCACCGATCCGGATCACACCGTGGTTCTGGGTGTAGCGGCCGCTGAGCAGTGAGGCCCTCGAGGGAGCGCAGAGCGGAAAGGGCGTCATGTAGTGGGTGAAGGTGATGCCCTTGTCTCTCATCAGGGCCATCGTCTTCGGCATGATCTGGCGCCAGTTGTCATAGAGGTCGCGGAAGCGGCGGTCGAATTCGTTGAGCGGCTGATCGTCGGTCTGGATGACCACGAAGCTGGGTTTTTCGTCGGCGGCCTGGGCGCCGGTCGCCAGTAGTCCCGCGGCGGCAAGACCGAGAAAGATCGAGGCAAGCAGGGCTGCGAGGCTGCGGCGGATCACCGGCTTCCCACCTTCACCTTTGCCGCGCGGCTTCGTTTTTCCTTCGCAGTCTTTGGTTTCGGTTTCGGTTTCGGCTTCACGTATGGCGGCAACGGCAGGGGCCCGGTTTCTGCCCGGCAGGCCGCTCCCTTGCAGGTTTTTCGGATCGCCAGCTCGGCCGAAAGCCGGGATGCGATTTTTCGCCAGGCGGGATTGGCGATCCGGTTCGAGAGCTCGGCCGGATCGATCTTCAGGTCGTAGAGCTCACGCTCACCGTTGGTGTACTCGATGTACTTGTAGCGGCCGGCCCGGAGTCCGAAATAGTTGCGGGGCGGGGCCGAAGCAGAGGCTCCCGCACCTTCGGGCGGGGTCGCGTCAGCCGGAACGTCGTTCGGTCCGATGTAGGACTCGAGCAGGATCGGCCGGCGGGTGCGTTTCCCCGGTTTCTTCCAGAAGGGCCGGAGGCTGCGGCCGTCAAACCCGTGGGGGAGCTTTGCCCCGGTCAGGGAGAGGATGGTCGGGGCGATGTCGATGTTCGCCGTGAGCTCCGAACTCCGGGAGCCGGGCTTGATGCCCGGGCCCCGGACCAGCAGCGGCACCCGGGAGGCTGGTTCATGGGGCAGGAACTTGGCGCTGCCCAGCCGGTGCTGACCCATGAACTGGCCGTTGTCCGAGGTGAAGAAGATGTATGTGTTCTCCAGCTTGCCGGTCCGGCGCAGCGCTTCGACGATCGCTCCGACGCCATCGTCGACGCCCCGGAGAGCTTCTATCTCCTTGCGCCAGCGGGTGTCGGTGCTTTCGATCTCGGAGCGCGTCATCGGAGGAACCTCCCGGATGAACGATGGCTTGTCGGTTGTGTCGGCCTCGTTGTAACCGGGTGGTCTCGGCACGCTGGCTTTCAGGGCTGAGTCGTAGTGCCTGGAAAGCGGCTGGGGGCCGATGGGTGAGCGATGGTCGCCGTGCGGGGTGTTGTAGTCAACCTGGATGTAGAACGGATCCTCGCCGGAAGCTTCGATCTGCTCGACGGCGTTGCGGCTGAAGAGGTCAGTCGAGTGGTTGCACGCCACCCCCGGAACCGGGTCGAGCAGGTTTGCCGCCGTGCATTCGGGCGGGTCGGTCTCGCCGCCCCAGAGGTCATAGCTGTTGCTGCCCAGCGGCCCGATCGGGTTGCCGTTCAGGTTGAGGCGGGTGCCGTAGTAATAGAGCGTGTTCGAGTAAGCCGGGACGTACCAGTGATCCCACCCCGGCGGCACCCTGGTCTCGACCTCCTGATTCGGGTTCTCGCCGACGTAGTTGTTGGTGAACTTGCCGATGTGGGCGGTCCGGTAGCCGGCCCGATCGAGGGCGACCGCCAGATTCTCGTTCATGATCGGCAGGTTCTTCCAGCCCTGCCAGCCGCCTTCGGGGCCGGAGTTCCGCTTGAAGCCGCTGGTGTGGGCGTACTGACCGGAGAGCAGTGCTGCCCGGGACGGGGCGCAGATCGGATGGCTCACGTAGTACCCGGTGAACTCGATCCCCTGGCTGGCGATCAGGTCGAGGGTCTTCGGCATCGCCCGCCTGACCCTGTCCCACGGGTCCCGGAACCTCGCCCGCAGACTTTCCAGGTCCTGGTCGTCGGTCTGGATCAGGACGACATTGGGACGGTTCGGGTCCCCACTCGCACGGGGTTCCACCGCAGCGCTCGCACGCCCCATCGCCGCCGCTGAAAGCAGCGCGAAGAACATGAGGAAAGCCGCCGACTGGGCCAGATGTTTGCGAGATCGTCCCTTGATCTGACTTAGAAACCGGTCAACGGCGCCTGAGTTTCGGCGCCGGCAGTTTTCCGGTCCCCTTCCTGCAAATCTCCCCGGCACAGAAACGGCGCCATTTCATCTGCCGCTCGAACACGTCGACCACGCGGCGATACCCGGGCCAGTGAATCCGGTTCGATACCTCGCCCGGATCGAGCCTGAGGTCGTAGAGCTCACGACCGCCCCCCTCGTAGTCGACGTACTTGTAGCGGCCCGCCCGGATCGCCGAGAAGTTGAGCGCCGGTACCACTGCCGAAGCTCCGGCATCCAGATCGCCGGGAACCTTCACCCCCCGGCTTTCGAGATGCCTGTAGAGCGCCGGCGACGGCAGCCGGTAGGACTCGAGCACGACTGCGCGGCGCCCGGGCCGCTTCGGCAACCGGAGGAAAGGCCTGATCGAGCGACCATCCGGCTCCATCAAGAGCGGCGAACGTGCCAGGTGGGCGATCGTCGGGGCGATGTCGACGTTGCTGACGATCGCCGCCGAGCGGCGGTTCCTTTTCACCCCGGGACCGCGAACCAGCAGCGGCACGTTGGTCGAAGGCTCGAAGGCGAGGAACTTCGAGGCGGCGTAGCGGTGCTCGCCGAAGAAGGCCCCGTTGTCCCCGAGGAAGAAGATGTAGGTCCGCCCCAGCCGGCCGGTGCGCTTCAGGGTCCTGACCACCCGACCGACACTTTCGTCCACCGCCCGCAGCGACTCGAGCTCGTTCTGCCAGCGCTCCCGGGTCCGGGCGATCTCCCTCCGGGTCAGCCTCCTCGCCCCGTGCCTCAAGGCGGGCGGTTTGTCGCTGATGTCGGCCTCGTTGAAACCGGGCGGACGGGGCAGCCGGGTCCGCGAGGCCGAGCCGATGTGGCGCGAGGCCGGTTCGGCCCTGCCCCCGCCATCGGCATAGCCATGCGGAGCCTGGTAGTCGATCTGCACGTAGATCGGTCGTTTCGGCGCGTTCCGGATCACTCTCAGGGCCCTGGTCGTGATCTGGTCTGTGTGGTAATTGCAGGTCAGGCCACCGTCGGGACAGTTGAGCCGGTCCTTGTTCCTGAAGGCCTCGAAGTGGGGACTGCCGAACGGGCCGAGGATGCGCCCGTTGACATTCAGCTTGTAGCCGTAGAAGCGACGCGGGCCGTCAACCGTCCAGTCGGTCGCCCAGTAGGCCCAGCCGGGTGGGACAGGCAACTGGTTGTAGCCCGCTTCGTTGCCGTACTCGTTTACGAACCGGCCGAAGTGAGCCGTGAAATAGCCCTTGCGCCTGAGTGCCACCGCGAGATTTCCGTCCCAGGCCTCGCTGGCGGCGAAACCCCTGGCCCCGCCGAGCTGGCCGACGTTGCGGACCAGGCCGCTGGTGTGGCCGTACTGGCCGGTGAGCAGGGCCGACCGGGAGGGTGAACAGACCGGGATCGTCGAGTAGTAGTTGGTGAACTCGACGCCCTGGTCGGCGATCAGCCGCTGGGTGTTCGGCATGGTGAGGTGACTTCTGCCGCGGGGGCCGACGAACTTCGAGTGGAGCATGCGGACGGTTTGGTCGTCGGTCTGGATCACGACGATGTTGGGGCGGCCGTGAGCGAGTTCGGCCGAGCGCCCCAGCGCTGCCGCGAGCAGGGCCGATGCGATACCGGCCAGCAGGAGAAGAGCGCGAAGGCGCCACGAGCTGTAATGAAACGAAATCAAGTGTGGGCCAGAAATTGGAACCCGTCTCATAGCGGCGAGTTTCCCTTTAACACAATAGGATCGCCGACCAATGGGCGACAAGGGGGACAAGGTCGACCGAGACGAGGCCAAGCCGCTCGGCCCGCCCTCGCTGCTGATGGGAGGGCTTCACCTCGCTGCCTTCTGGGCGTTGGCGATCGTCCAGCCGCTGCTCAATCTGCTCGGGAACAACCCCGACTTCTTCGTGGCCCGGGACAACACCGCCGGCCAGATCACCCTCTTCGTCCTGCTACTGGCTCTGCTCCCGCCTCTGGTCGCCACCGGGGTCGAGGCCCTGGTCAGGCTGGCCAGCCCGAAAGCCCGGTGGACCCTCCACCTCGCCCTCTCGGCCGTGCTGCTCTCGGCCTTCTCGCTTCAGGTCCTCAAGCAGTTCGCGGACGGGCCGGCCTGGCCGATGATCATCTTCGCCTGCGTGATCGGCGGCCTCCTCACCTGGGCCTACGCGAAGGCCCGGTTCGTGCGGTCGATGAGCGACATCCTGATCGTCGCACCGGTGGTCGTCCTGGTTTCGTTCTTCTTCTTCAGCGACGCCTCCGAACTGACCATCTCGCACTCCGAGGTCGAGGCGAAAGAGGTGAGCGCCTCGAACCCGGCTCCGGTGGTGATGGTGATCTTCGACGAGTTCCCGGCCGGTTCGCTGATGACCCCCTCGGGCGGCATCAACCCGCGGCGCTTCCCCAACTTCGCCGCGCTCAAGAACACCTCGACCTGGTACCGGAACACGGCCACCGACGCTTCCTACACGGCGATCGCAGTGCCCTCGATCCTGACCGGCCAGGACGCCGACCGGGACAGCCTGCCGACCGCCGCCGACCATCCCGACTCGATCTTCACCCTGCTCGGCCGGGACTGGCAGACCAAGGCAATCGAGCCGATCACCCAGCTCTGTCCCGAAGGCATCTGCGGCGAACGCGAGGCGGAAAACACCAGCATGGGCGATGCGCTCAGCTCGCTCTACACCGACCTCAAGACCGTCTCTGCGCACCTGCTGCTGCCGGCCGACATGGGGGAGAACCTGCCCGATATCTCCCAGACCTTCGAGGGCTTCGGGGGCGGCGAGGCGACCGGCGGCGACTCGATCGAGCGGGGCCGGGCCCGGCAGTGGGTCCGCGACCGGCTGGATTCCGCGGCCGGCGAGAACTCGCTCGACGGCGAGGCCGACGTTGCCCGCTTCATCGCTGATCTCGGCCCGGACGGCCAGACCTTCGACTTCGTCCACGTCGAGAAGCCGCACTACCCGTGGACCCATTATCCGTCGGGCCTCAAGTATTCAGACACGACCGAGGACTTCCGGGGCTTCTTCGACGAGGAAACCTGGTTCGCTCCGCCGTATGTGACCGACCGGGCCCACCAGGCGCACCAGCTCGAGGTCGGCTTCACCGACAACCTGATCGGGCGCATCATCCGGGCGATCAAGCGCCGGGGAAACTGGGAAGAGACGCTGTTCATCGCCACCGCCGACCACGGTGCCGCCTGGACCGAAGGGGTCCACCGCCGCGAGGCAAACGAAGAGACGATCGGCCAGGTCGGAATGGTGCCGCTCTTCATCAAGGCACCGGGACAGACCGAAGGCAAGGTCGTCAACCGGCCCAGCTGCACCACCGAGATCCTGCCGGAGGTCGCGAAGATTCTCGGGATCGATCTGCCCTGGGAGCCGGCCGAATGCGACCGGACGACCGTGACCATGGACAACGGTACGGGGCCCGAGGTCAGCCTGCCCTTCGCCGAAGCCCTCGCCCAGCGTCAGGTTTACATCGATGGAATGGCGAAACTTCTGGGCGGCGACGGGACCCCATGGTTGAGAGCCTTCGAGTGGGGCCAGTTCAGCCACCTGATCGGCCGACAGGCTTCGACCTTGCCGCAGGCTGACAGTCCGTCCGGCGGCGGCAAACCAAAGGTGAGTTCGGAGAGCGATTCCAGCTTTGATCCGTCGGTGAAACTGAATCCGGTTCTGCGTCAGCGGGGCACGATCAGCGGCCTCGATGCGGAGGTACCGCTGGCGGTCTCGGTCAACGGCCGGATCGCGGCGGTCGGCCAGAGCTTCGATGACAACGGCAAGGTGCGTTACTCGATCCTGATTCCCGAGACCGCTCTCCAGGCTGGCCAGAACCAGATCGCCCTGTACGAGGTGGGCACCGCTGGTGATGACGGTGCGGGCCCGGTCCTGAACCAACTCTGGTCCTCGACCGGCTAATAGACTTGCCTCTCTGTGACTGACGTCGCCAAGTCCGGGCAGGTGTCCGGGTCCGGGGCGGATGCCCGCGACAACCGACCTTCCCTGCTTCTGGGAGGGGCCCATCTGGCTGCGCTTTGGGCCCTCGCCTTCGCCCAGCCGATGCTGGACCTGCTCGGTGAGAATCCGGACTTCTTCGTTGCCCGCGGCAACACTTCCGGCCAGATCATCCTCTACGCCCTGGTTCTGACCCTGGTGCCACCGCTGATCGGTCTGGCCCTGGAAGCCCTGGTCCGCCTGGTCAGCCGTGACGTCCAGTGGTACCTCCACCTCTTCCTGATGGGGCTGCTAGGCGCCTGCTTCGTGCTTCAGCTGATCAAGAACTATTTCGATTGGCCGGCGGGAGTGTTGATCGCGATCTCGATCGCCGTTTCACTGGCCGGGGTATTCCTCTACGCCCGCTGGCGCTTCCCGCAGGCCTTCATGGACGTGCTCAGCGTCGCGCCGATCGTGATCCTGATTCTCTTTTTCGGATTCAGCAGCACCTCACGGCTGGTTCTGCCCCGCGAGCAGCCCGACCCGGTGGACGTGGCGATCGGGAATCCGGTCCCGGTCGTGATGGTCATCTTCGACGAGTTCCCGACCGGCTCACTGATGACCGGGCAGGGGAAGGTTGACGGCAGTCGCTACCCGGCTTTTGCCGAACTCGCCGCCAGTTCGACCTGGTACAAGGACGCGACCGCCGCCGGCGCCTACACCCCACTCGCCGTGCCGGCGATCTTCTCCGGCCAGAAGCCCAACCATGAGAACCTGCCGATCGCGGCCGACTTCCCGCACAGCATCTTCACCCTGCTCGGCGGCAGCTACGACCTTCGGGTGATGGAAGCTGCCACGCGGATATGTCCGGATGAGCTCTGCCCCGACGAAGGCACCTCGGCCCGGGATAGCTCGACTTCGGACCTGTTCTCCGACCTCAACGTGGTCTCGAAGTACCTGCTGCTGCCCGAGTCGATGACCCGTAACCTGCCGGACATCTCGAACTCCTTCTCGGGGTTCACCGAGACCGATCAGATCGACACCGACGCCGAATCGGAAGTGACGGGACTCGACGGTGACGGCGGAACCATTGATCCGGAAGCCACAACCGGAAACGCGGGCGCTACCGGGGAGACCGGTCAAACCGGGGAGACCGGGACGACGCGCGAGCTTCCGGAACGGACCGGTCAGGGCGCGGCCAGAAAGCTCGGCCGGCTCTTCGCCCTCGAGTCCTCGGCCGACGAGTTCGAGCGGGTCGGCGAGTTCGGCGCGAATCTGGTCCCCGGACAAACCGAAACCCTCGACCTGATCCACATCGAAAAACCGCATTACCCCTGGCGCCACATCCCCAACGGCCAGCGTTACTCGAACCTGACCGCGGAGTGGTCCGGTCTGCTGCCGAATGATGGCCCGTGGATGGCGCCGCCCCGGATCGTCGACATCGCGATGCAGCGTCACCTCCTCGAGGTTGGCTACACCGACACCCTGCTGGCCCGGATCATCGCCCGTCTGAAGGAAACCAAACTCTGGGACGAGGCCCTGATCGTGGTGACCGCCGACCACGGGGCCGCCTTCCAGTCGAAGGTCCCCCGCCGGACCGCGGTACCGGAAAACATGGGTGAGATCGCCTCGGTACCGCTGTTTGTCAAGTCACCCGGGCAGACCAGGCCGGAAGTGAGCGAGGAGCGGACCTGCGCGACCGACATCCTGCCGATGATCGCCGACAAACTCAAGATCGATTTCCCCTGGGACACCGCCGAGTGCGACCCGAACCAGGTGACTGTGGTCAACTCGCCGAGCGGCGAAGCGACCACCACGATCAGCGAGATGCTCGAGCAGCGCCAGAAGGAGCTGGTGAACCGAATCCAGCGGGTTTTCGGAACCGGTCACGGCTGGGGCCCCTTCTACCGCTTCGGACCCCACAAAGAGCTGATCGGCAAGCGGGTCAAGGATCTTGACGTGCTGCCGCTCAAGCGCTGGCGGGCGCAACCCGACCAGCGGAATTCGGTCAAGAACTACGACCCGACTGCACCGACCCTGCGCGGCCTGCTGCAGCGGGGCAGGGTTGAACGCTTCGGCGAGAAGCGCGTTCTCGCCGTTGCCGTGGACGGCCGGATCGAAGCGGTCGGCTGGACCTTCAAGGACGGCACCGGCCGCGGCCCCGGTTTCTCGATCCTGTTGCCGCCGGAATCTTTGAGGGCCGGTTTCAACCAGGTCGATATCTACCTGCTCGAGAACGACGGCAAACAGCTGCGTCAGGTCTACGATGGTTCCGGGCCTCTGCCGCCCGAAGTGATCGCCAAACAGAACAAGGAACGAGCCGAGTTCCGGGAAGAGATGGGGCTGGACGATGGGTCCTGAGACTCCCCTGAGAATCGCCGGTCCGGCCGACGTCGCGCCGGTCACCCGGCTGATCGCCGGCTTCCGGGATTTCCTCGGTGACGGCTCTCCGACCAACGCCGAGATCGAGGCTACGGTTTCGACCCTGCTGCGGGACCGCTCGACCGAGTTCCTGCTGATCGGGGATCCGGAATGCGGGTTCGCCCAGACCCGCTTTCGTCTCTCGGTCTGGACCGGCACCGAGGATGCGTGGCTCGAGGACCTCTTCGTCGAGGATTCGGCCAGGGGCCAGGGTCATGGCCGAACCCTGGTCGAAGCAGCGGTCGAAAGGGCCCGGTCCCGCGGCTGCGGCCGGATCCAGCTCGACGTCAACGAAGCCAACGAAGCGGCCCTCGCGCTCTACGAGTCCTGCGGTTTTCGCCCGATCCACAACCCGGAAAAGTGGGGCGAAGCCAAGGACTACTACTTCACCCGCGAGATCAACTGACCCGACCGCTCAATCGAGCGGTAAGAGGTGAGTCAGTTCCCGGGCGGAGATCTGCGTGTTTCCGGTCAGGAGCCGCACCCGTTCAGCCACCCCGGGCGCCCGAAGCGAGGCCAGAACCCTCTCCCAGTCAACCGCAGCTTCCGGTGGGTGGGGGGTGTTTGGGGGGGGGG
>JAEZIQ010000071.1 GCA_023436605.1 Actinomycetes bacterium
CCCCTCGCGGGGCGCCCGACCAGGCAAAGAGGTGTCGCCGCGATTCAGTCGATCGGGTGTGCCCGATCTCAGTTCAGCAGGAGGTAGAACGCCGCGTCCGCCCGCTTTTCGGTGCTCTGATCCCGGACCAGCACCAGTAGGTCAGAGGTTTCGGGGCAGCCGATCTCGAAGTTGGTGTTATGGAACAGCGTGGCCGACGCGTACTTGTCGTTCTCGGAAAGTGTCCCGGGGTTCGTCTCCACGGTGACCTGGACATTCTTGACCTCCGGAAGACTCTCGAGATCGAAGCAGTAAATGCCTTCCGGGTCGTCGTCAGGGCGGGAAAACATCTCTTCCGTGATGTTCTTCGCCTTGTTGGCCGGGATATGGGCCGGCACCCCGTTGAAGGGCAGGACACGCGCAAAGGCGAGGGCACTGCCGGCTTCTCCCGTCGGCCCCGCGGGTCCGGTAGCGCCGGCCGGACCGGCTGGCCCCGGCTTACCGGCCGGAAGCTGCCCCTGCTTGAAATCCCTGGCCAGCAGGGAACGGTCCTTGACCTTCTTCGAGTTGACCGCGTTTTTCCGGATCTGCTTGGCGCCGACCGAGTTCTTCGGCAACTGGGAGATCGCGTAGCTGGTGCCTCCCAAAGCGATAAAAACAGCGACGACCGACAGGATCAGTGAAGGATTGAGCTTCTTGCGCATGATGCGAACCTATTCCGTCGTCTGGCTAAAAGGCAACTTTTTTCCCAGAGGCCAGACCGTGACGGGGCGCCCCTCGTGGGCGCCCGGCCCAGGTAAAGCGGTTTTCTCTGCTTAGTCGATCGAACGATCGACTAAAACTTCGAAGACGCCGCTCGTTCCGACTGACTCGATGAACGGCTCTACCGCTTTGATCCTTTCCTCGTATGCGTTGTTCTCAGCCTGGCTCGCGTTGAGCTGGTCGAGATCACCGTCGAAAAGTCCGAAGGTGATGACCTCGTTCTCGTCGGCCAGGTTGCGGATCGCGAAGAAACGCTTCCAGCCGCCGGGAATCTCGTCATCGGGCGGCTGAAAGTTCTCGATGAACTGATCCGCCATGCCTGCCTTCACCTTGCGAACAGTCAATGCACACAGCATGACTACTCCTTTCTCTGCCTCAGCTTCGAGCCTAACCCCAACGCGGGGAAATCGCGAGAATCAGGAGCCGCCACCGGCAGAGACCGGGCCTCGCTTGGCGTTGACGCTGCGGGTGAGTTTCGACTTGTTACCGGACTTATCGGTGGCCTGGATGATCAGTCGGTAGCGGCCCGGTTTGAGGCGGTTTTTGCCGAACTCGAAGATGACCGGGCCAGCCTTGGCGACTCGCTTACTGAGCTTCACGACCTTGTGCTTCTTCGACCGGGGCCTGAGGGTGACGTTGATGCGCGCTGCCTCGGAGATCCTCATGCGCAGAGCTCCGCCCTTGCCGGACTTGAAGGCGAACTTGACCTTGGAGATCTTCGGTTTGACCGTGTCCTTTGGACAAAGGGCCGGGTCGGTGGCGCAGGCCGGCGGCGGCTGGTACTCGAAGGCCCCGATGTCAGCGATCGCGATCCCGTCACCGTTGCCGTCGACGGGGCGCGGGTTCCCGGCAAGATCGATCTCTGAGGAGTTGATGGTCGGCTGACCAGCATCGATCAGCGGTGAGCCGGCAGCCGGGCGGTAGTCACCGGCGGCAACGAACTGCGGGGCCGAGTGGTCGATCCCATCTCCCTCGGTCACGAAAGCTTCCCCTTCCGAGACGCCCGGGGCTGGATAGTTCGAAAAGCTGATCGAAACGATCGTGTTGCCCTTGGTGGGGCCGGTTGGCGCCTTGGCCTCCCAAGGGTTGGCGAAGCCGGAAATAACGGAATCCCGAACCGTGACCCGGACGTCGTCGTAATCCCCGGTGCCGTACACCGAGGCGAGGATCCCGGGATCGGTCTCGTCTCCCGTGGCGACCACGGTTGCGTGGGAAAGACTGAGCTCGGTATCCCCGTAATTGCTCCCCGAGAGCGCCCGGACAGGCGCGCCGTCACCACTTTCGATCAGGGCGTTTTCAATGTTCATCCGGTTGCCGTCACTGGCAACGACTGCATAGTCGGTGGACTTGATGCGCAGGTCCCTGACCGAGGTCGAAACCATCGGACAGTTGGCGGTGATCCCCGAGTCGGCGTTCTCGATCGACACCTCCTCGGCAATCAGTTTCTTCGGTGACTGCGAGCAGACGTCGATTGTGGTCGGGTGCCCGAAGGCGTACCCGAACGATCCGCCGGCTTCGACTCGCAGGTTCACGTCACGAAAGGTTCCGCCCTGCGTGATGCCGACGATTCCGTTCGAGCCATCGTTCTTGCTGATCACGTCAACGCGTTCGAAGACGTCGTCGGACTGCAACAGCGCCGAACCGGTGTTACCCGAGTTCGGGAAGGAGGGCGGAAGCACGATCGAAAGGTCGCGCATCGTGATTTTGCGAGCGTTAGAGAAGACGTTGACGACCTGGGTGCCGGTATTCGACGTGCTGGTCAAGAAGGTTTGGTCACGCCCAGCGCCGGTGACCGTCAAGGAATCGCTGCCGGAAGCGGTAAACGGGGTGGCCTGGCTGTAGGTGCCCGGAGCGACTTTGACCGTGTCGGCCACACCATCGGCGCCGTTCGTGTTGAGGGCGAGCTGGAGTGTCGCCAGGGCCTGGTTGGTCCCGTTATCGGGGCAGCCATCGAAGAACGAGGGCACGCAGAAGCTCGACGCGGAGGCCGACGAAGAGAACCCGAGCAGTCCCATCGTGATCGTCGCCACTGCGACCGCACCCTTGAATCCGTCCAACCCTGCCCCCCAGTTATCTTCGTGATTTTTCGGAGCGGGAATCCTACCCGCGACCGACCGTTTGATCCAGCCTGTCCAACACCTGCAACCAGATCAGGTTGCGGCGATTGGCTCCATGTTTCAGGGCTGGAATGGTCAGCATCGCCGAGCCGCGCATGATGTCGGGCTGGGTGTCGCCACCATAGGCCCCGAGATGCAGGCCGTCGGCGGCCAGACCGCGGTCGACCATTCCCTCCGCGGTCAGGGCGGCGTGAAGGTCGATTAGCGGCACCTCTCTTGCCTCGGCGACCTGCCTGATGATCCGGTTCGCCTCGGCGACCCGTTCGTCGCCCGGCTCACCGGTGTGCGCGGGCACGTCCATTGGCGGCAGGGTGGAAAGCACCGGAACCGGGCCGAGTTCACGCACCCGGTCGATCATCTCCTCCAATTCGCCGCGATAGGTGTCGCCGAGCGGCAGGCCGAGCAGCGCATCGTTGGTGCCGGACATGATCAGGACCCAGCGGGGACGGATCAGGGCGATCTCGCACTCGACCGGGGTCTGCTGCGGCTCGCATTCATCGGTCGGTGCGGCCAGCCCGGTCGCCGGCAGCTCCTCGGTCGGAGTCATCAGCCACTCGGTCCACACCCCGGAGACCGCCGAGGCCGAGCGCCGGGTCAACGAGTTGACCGGGGAACACTCGGGCATCGGTTCCAGTTCGGGGAACTCCTTTTGCGTGTACCGCTCGACCACCGGGGCGAGGTCACCGTTCGAGCCGTAACCGATCTCGCGGCAGCCGAGCCCGTAAAGGTTCTGCGGCCACTCGGTGTTCGAGTCGCCGACCTTGGCGAAGACGTTCGGGTTGAGCTTCTCCTCGTCGGCGCGGGCCACCTCTCGGCGCAGGCGATCACCGGCGGCGCCGGAAAGGTCCGGCAAAACGGGCGAGCCGGAGGAAAGGTCCGAACCCGGCGTGGGCGCCTCGGCCAGCGGCTGTGGGGCAGACTCGCTCCGGTCGGGATCCGAACCGGAATCAGAGCCGCAACCGGCCACCAGCAGCAGGCCCGCCAGGGCGAATATGCCGAGCAGTCGCCTCATCTCAGCCGGTGATCCGGTCGAGCCGGGCCAGGGTCTTCAGCCAGATCAGGTTGTGGCGGTTGGCACCGTAGCGCAGGGCGTTGCGGCTGAAATTGACCGAGTCGGCCAGCGTGGTCGGTCCGGGATCCACATCGATCATCTTCGTACCCGCGCCGAAGACACTCAGATGCAGACCATCCTCGGACAACCCCCGGTTGATCACGGCCGGCCCCTGAAGGGCGCGCCAGAGATTGACCATGGGAAGGCGGTACATACGGGAGAGCTTCCAGATGCCGGCGTTGAGCCGGGCGACGCCCCTCGTAACCTGACCCTGGTAGTCGGGGTCCTGAACGTAGAGCGGCGGAATCGTCGAAAGCACAGGAACGACCCCGCGGGCCAACAGGCGGTCGATCACGCTGCCCACCCGGCTGACCGTGTGGCTGCCCGGCTGAAGTCCGAAGCCGATGTCCATGCCGACGTCATTGGTACCGAGCATCACCATCGCGTAGCGGGGGAGCGTCGCGTCGAGCTCACAGTCGAGCGGTGTCGTTTCCAGGTCGCATCCGGGGGGCTTCTTCCAGTAACTCTTGTCGGGGAGGTCCTTTACCGGGGTCAGCGACCAGGTGCTGTGGACCCCTGCCTGGGCGGCCGACGAACGTCGCGAAAACGAGGTGTTGGGCCGGCACTCAGGCATCCCCCGCGGGTTGGCGATCCTGATCCGGTTGTACCGGGTGAGGGTGGGACGCAACCCGGGAGGCAAGGCGACCGGGCGGCGGCAGGCGAGACCGTAGAAGTTCGGCGCGAACTCGGTGTTCGAGTCGCCGACCTTGGCGAAAACACCTCGCCGCAAACCGAGCTCGGCCCCGGCCGAGACCCGAAGCCTGAGCTTGGCCTGGTCCTGTTTGCCGAGCACTGGAACGACCGGGGCCTTCACCCAGGCCGGTGTTACGGCAGCGGCCGGCTGCGCCCCGACCACGGTCAGGACGGCGATAAGTGCCACTACAAGAACTGTTCCCCTGAAAACCCGCATCCGAATTCCGTTCCCCTGATGACAGTTTCGAAACGGTAGCCGATCACGGCCGCATCTCCCGGGGAACCTCGATTACGATCAGCGCCATGACTGTAAGCGTGGTAACCGGCGGAGCCGGATTCGTCGGGTCACATCTCTGTGATGCCCTGCTCGAAAAGGGCAACAAGGTGATCTGCATCGACAACCTCGATACGGGTTCGCTTCAGAACATCGAACACATCACCAGCCCCGACTTCACCTTTCTCAACCAGGACATCACCGAAAAGGTCCACATCGAGGGCGAGGTCGACTTCGTTTACCACCTCGCCTCGCCGGCCAGCCCGATCGACTACGCCCGGCTTCCCCTCCACACCCTGAAGGTCGGGGCCCAGGGAACCTGGCACATGCTTGGCGTCGCCAAGTTCAAGCGGGCCCGCTTCCTGCTCGCCTCGACCTCCGAGGTGTACGGCGACCCGCAGGTCCACCCGCAGGAGGAGAGCTACTGGGGTCATGTCAACCCGATCGGTCCGCGCGGGGTCTACGACGAGGCCAAGCGCTACGCCGAAGCCCTGACCATGGCCTACCACCGCCAGCAGGGGGTCAACACCTCGATCGTGCGGATCTTCAACACCTACGGCTCGCGCATGCGGGCCCACGACGGCCGCGCGATCCCGACCTTCCTCCGGCAGGCCCTCCAGAACCAGCCGCTGACCGTTTTCGGGGACGGCTCCCAGACCCGCTCGTTCTGCTTCGTCGATGACCTGGTCCGCGGCCTGATCCTGCTGGCCGAATCCGGCGAGCACCTGCCGGTCAACATCGGCAACCCGGACGAGTACACCCTGCTCCAGCTGGCCAACGCGGTGATCGAGACCTCCGGCGCCGAATCAACTGTCACCTTCGAGCCGCTGCCGACCGATGACCCGCAGGTTCGCCAGCCGAACATTGACCGGGCCCGGCAGGTGCTGGGCTGGGAGCCGACCGTGTCGCTTCACGACGGACTGCGGAAGACGATCGAGATGTCGGGCCGGGACCGCCTGATCGGCAAGACGACCTGAATGTGACCGCCCTGGTCCTCGGTGCGACGGGGCTGATCGGCTCGCACACGCGGGCCGAACTGGCCCAACGGGACCTCGAAGCGCTCGGCACCTCGACCACCGGCGAGGGCATGGACTTCGCCCTCGAACTGACCGACCGGGCGGCGGTCGACCACCTGATCAACGATGTCGAACCCGGACTGGTGATTCACACCGGCGGGATCTCCTCGCTCGCCGAAGCGTGGCAGCGGCCCGCGCGGACCTTCGAGGTGAACTCGGCCGGCACCCTCAACCTGCTCGAGTCCCTCGCCCGTCACGCCCCCGAGGCTCACCTGGTCTTCGCATCCTCTGCTGCGGTCTACGGGCCTCCCAGCCCGGCGGGAGAAGCGTTCACGGAGAACTCGCCGATCCGGCCGGCCTCGCCGTACGCGGCCTCGAAGGCGGCGGCCGAAATTCTCTGCGGCCAGTACGGCCGCGAACGGGGCATCGGCATCTCGGTGGTCCGGATCTTCAACCAGGTCGGGCCCGGCCAGAGCGTGAGCCAGGCACCCTCGGAGTTCGCAAGGGAGATCGCCCGGGCTGAAGCAGCCGGCCGGGACGAGGTGACGCTGCGGATCGGCAACCCGGACGCCGAGAGGGATTTCACCGACGTGGGCGACACGGCCCGGGCGATCGCCGACCTCGCGACCGGCCGGATCCGCGGCACCTTCAACCTCTGCTCCGGGCAGGCCCGCAGCCTGCGGGAGCTCGCTTGCCTCCTGGCCGAAGCCACCCCGCTCGAGGTGACGATCGCGGGCAAACCCGACCATGACCGGCCCGCCGACGTCAACCGGATCACCGGCTCGCCCGCGAAGCTGGCAGCAAAGACCGGTTGGCGGCCCGAAGTGCCACTCGAGCGCAGCCTCGCCTCGCTACTGGCCGACTGGCGCGCAGATAGAGTCCGTCTCAATGGCGAATGAATCCCCCCGGCGGCACCTGTTCCGGAGAGCAAAGGTGGCCGCGACGGGATACGCCCGTCACCTCGCCTCGACCCGGCTCGGCAGGAAAGCCAGACAGACCCTCGTCGATGACCCGATGCCGGCGACGCTCGATCCGTGGCTTGAGCCTCTCTTCAGCGAGGACCTGGACCGGATCGATGCGGCGATCAAAGGTGCGGGGCCGGAGGGCTACGCGCTGTTTCGCGACCTCGACGACGACCTCTGGTCGCTGCTCCTGACCAAGGACTACTCGGCCTGGCCGGAGATCCGGGGCTTCCTGCCGGACCTGCCGGACCCCGCCCTGCAGACGATGTGGAACGGCACCTCCGGCCCGGCCCTGGCCGCGCAGAGCGTCTGCTTCTACCGCAAGTTGAAGCAAATGCAGGCGCTCCATGGCGAGCGGCCGCTGGGTGAAAGCAAGGTCCTTGACTTCGGCTGCGGCTGGGGCCGCCTGACCCGGATGCTCGCCCGCGACGTCAAGCCCGGCAACCTCTATGGCTGCGACCCGGTCGAGAGCATCCTCCAGATCAGCCGCGACTCCCGGGTACCGGCCGAGCTGGCCCGCAGCGAATTCCTGCCCGAACGCCTGCCCTTCGCAGAGCAACTCGACCTGGTCTTTTCGTTCTCGGTCTTCACCCACATCTCCGAGGCCGCCCACTTTGCCTCGCTCAAGGCGATTCACCAAGGCCTGGCCGAGAACGGGCTTTTCGTAGTCACGATCCGACCCCCCGCCTACCTCGACCTCAACCCGCTCATGCACCCCCTGGTCGACCGGCTCGGCGAGGACCCGCAGGCGGAGCTGCGAAAGCCCCGCTATCTGTTCCTGCCTCACGCGACCGAAGGCCACCCGCAGTACGACGAGAAGGCCGACGACCCGATGAGTTACGGCGACACGGTGATCACCTTGCCGTGGGTGCGCGAAAAGTGGGGTGACCTTTTCGAACTCCTCGACGTCTCGATCCTGACCGGTGACATGTACCAGCTCACGCTCACACTCCGGCGGCGCTGAGCCGCTTCCCCTCAGCTCAGAGCTCTTCGGCGATCCGCGGCGCTTCGCGGCGAAACACCCAGACCGCGAGGACACAGGTGCCGATGTAGATCGCGATCGCCGGCAGCAGCTCCAGCCAGCCCCCGGCGGCGGCGACGGCCCCGGGGGCCGACGGGTCGATCACCCAGTGGCGGGCCTGCTCGAAGATCGGAGTGAGCGGGTTGATCAGGATCCAGTTGATGTATTCCTCCGGCACGATCTCCAGCGGGTAGAGCACCGGGGTGGCGTAAAAGAGCGCGGTCACAACGACCGACCAGATGATGCCGACGTCCCGGAAACGCACGTAAAGCGCGGAGAGCAGCATCGCCAGGGCAACCGTGATCACGAATAGGGCCAGCACGACCAGCGGGAAGAGCAGCCACGTCCAGGTGATCGACACCCCGAAGGCGACCATGAAGATCAAAACTGCGACCAGGTTCAGGCCGAGGTTGAAGACTCCGGTCACGACAATCGAAAGAGGGATGACCAGACGCGGGAAATGGGTCTTGCGGACGATCCCTTCCTGACTGACCACCGAGGTCACCGAACCGATCGTGGATTCCTGGAAGAACGACATCAGGACGATGTTGAAGAGCAGCAGCACGGGATAGAACTCGACCTCGGAGCCGATCCGGAAGATCCGCGTGAAGACGAAGAGCAGCACCGCGAAGAGCATCAGCGGCCGGGCCAGCGACCAGAGGTACCCGAGGGCGGTGTCGAAATAGTTCTTCTTGAAATCGGTGACCGAGATCAGGTACAGCAGTTCGACGAAGCGCCTCCAGCCGCCGCCAAGCGCGGACGGTCCGGGGACCTCGACCAGTTCCTTCTCGCCGGAATTCATGACTCGTCCGGTTCCACGATCGACGTTTCGTGTTCCATCTCGACATCGAGGATGCCGGGTCCGGATGAGTTCCCGTAGACCATGAAGTCGATCGCCCCGACCATCCGCATCGCGATGTTGTCGAAGTTCCGGTGGCGAACCAGCCGGAAGCTGAAGTTGTAGCGCTCCGGCCTGAGCGGGCTCTCGAACTCGCTGACGAACGTGACCTTCTGGCCCGGCAGCAGCCGGTCGACCTCGCGGCCGTCGACCTTGGGGACGAAGCGGAAGTCCGCGACGTAGATCACTTCCGACTTGATGTAGGTGGCGAGGGCGCCGATGAACATCGGGTCCTCGATCTCCTCACGGACCTCGACCTCGACCACGGACCGGATCGGGTCGCCCTCGGCGACGTTGTAGATCCGGGTTCCCTCCTCGTCCTCGAGCCAGGCGCCAAGCATGACGGCGGCCCGTTCGTTGGCCGGCATCAGCTGGTCGTGCTCGGCCGCGGCTTCGGCGAAGTTGCTCCTCATGTACTCGCGGCCGACGTCGCCGGGAGCCCCGATCTCCTTGATCCGCCCGTCCTCGAGCAGCATCGCCCGATCACAGAGCCGCTCAACGCTGTCCATGTCATGGGTGACCAGAATCACCGTCTTGCCGGCCTTTCGCATGTCGACGAAGGCGTCGTCGCACTTCTGCATGAATGCCGCGTCGCCGACCGCCAGCACCTCGTCGATCAGCAGGATGTCGACGTCCGCTTCGAGCATGGTCGAGAAGGCGAGCCGGACCAGCATGCCCGAGGAGTAGTTCTTCAGCTTCAGGTCGGCGAAGCTCTCCAGCTCGGCGAACTCCAGCACACTGTCGATCCGGCTTTCGGCGAGCTTCCGGGGCAGGCCCATCATCAGCGCGTTGAGCACGATGTTCTCGCGGGCGTTCAGGTCGAGGTTGAAGCCGACCCCGAGTTCGATGAAGGGAGCGAGACGACCGGCCACCTTCAGCGAACCACGGTCCTTGGGGTAGATGCTGGCGAGGATCTTGAGCAGAGTGCTCTTACCGGAACCGTTACGTCCGGTGATGCCGAAGAACTCGCCCTCGTGGATGTCAAAGCTGACGTCCTTGAGAACGTCGAGTTCCCGGTAGGGCGGCCGACGGAACGGGTGCACCGCCCGTTCCTTGAGCGAATCGATCTTGCGCTCCGGAATCCGGAAGGACTTGCTGAGGTTGCGAGACGAGATCACGACCGGACGGTCGGTCAGATCGCGGCCGGCCGGCAGCTCACGGGAACTTTCAGGAGTTTTCGTAGCCAAACCGCTGCGGAGGCTACCCGACGCCTACGGGTCTCCGAGCAGTGCCAGCACCCTCGACATGACCTGCCCGTCCAGCGCTTCATCCCAGTCATCGCTCCAGGCGAAGTGGGAAGAGCGGGCTCGCGCTTCGTAATCACCGGTGCGGGCGACGGCCTCCCGGAGACCGGCCAGCACCGCCCCCGAATCCGGTTCGACCGCGATCAGGTTGCCCGAGATCGCCGACAGTTTCTCCCGCGTCTTGCTCTCCCCCCAGGTGGTGGTCACGACCGACATTCCGGCCCGGGCCATCTCCAGCGGCACCAGACTCGGGTGTGGTGCGTCCATCAGGGCGATGCCGAGGTCATGGGCCGCAAGGAAGCGTCCGTAGTCGGCCTGGCCGGTGCGGGGCAGGATCTCGAGGTTGCGACCGCCACCGAGATCGACCCGGCTGACCGAACCGGTCGACCCGATTGCCTGGAAACTCCACTCTTCGCCGAAGACCCCTTCGGCCACCGCTTCCCTCAAGGCGGCCAGCCCCACCTCGTAGAGGTTGCGGGCCGCGTGGGCTTCGGGTCGCGCGTAGAAGATCAGGCGCGGGTTCTGCCTCCCGTCCAGCTCCTCTGCGGTCGGCTCCGGAATCGGGGTGATCGCGTTGTTGAAAAAGGCCGAGCGGCGGTCGCCTTCCTCGGCGCCGTGGGCGTAAACCCCGATTGATTCCTCCCGGAAGAAGTCCTGGAGGATCGCGGTGGAAAAGAGCGCGTTGTGCCCGAAGCTGTAGGACTCTTCGGCCAGTTCGGCCCACTTGCCCTTCGGCACGGTCAGCGGCTCGTACTCCTGGATCATGTAGAGGAAGGGGCGCTGAGCCGGGGCGGCGAGCCGGGCGGCGATGTGGGCGGTCCACCAGGTGGTGGCGATGAAGCTGTCGTTCTCGCTGACCCGGAACGGCTCGCGGCCATCGCGGGCAAAGGTGATCTCGACCTTCTCGAACAGCCCTTCGAGCTGGCTGAACGACTCGACCCGGGCTTTCCAGTCGGCCGGCAGTGGCGGAGTCGGATCGACCGCGACGATGCGAACCCGACTTCCTTCCTCGGCCAACCGGCGGGCCAGGTTGAACTTGGCGATGTACCCGCCGAAGAGATGGTCGAGATCGATTGTCGGGATCAGCAGGTTGACCCGCTCGGGCTGGGCTTTCGAGACGACCGGAAACAGCGGCGCCACTTTCTGCCTCATCTGGGGGGTGATCTCGGTCTCGACCTTGAGTCCGGTTGAAACAGGGGCGACGGCCTTCTTCGGCAGCCGTCGCTTGACCGCGGCGAGGTGGCGGTAAAGGATGCCGCGGACCAGCACCCTTTCCATCCCGAGCGTCTCGGTGTGACCCCAGAGACGCCGCAGCGGCCGCAGGGCCAGCCAAAGGAGACTGGAGAGGGAACGGTCGCTGCCGATGAACCGCTCGAGTTGCCGCTTCCTGCGGCGGTCGATCCGGCCCTCGGTCCGGTCGAGCGTGACCTGGGCCAGGCCGCGTAACCGGAGATAGACGTCAAAGTAGGCCGAGGCCCAGCCACCGAGGATTTCCCGCCAGCGACGCGGATCCAGCCGCCGCCAGCCGAACCGCATCAGCCCGGCGTTGGCCTTCTCGTGGCCGAGCACCGCTCCGCCGTGCTGGACGTAGTCGTAGAGCGGACGGTCGACGTATGAGATCCCTTCGGCAGCAAGTGCGACCAGGGCGAGCCAGTGGTCGTGGTACTGCTCGCCCGGCAGCTCCGGAAACGGCAGGGCGAGGTCGAGCACGGAGCGGCGGATCATTGAAGCGGCCCCGGTCACGGTGTTGGCGACCAGCAGCGAGATCAGGTCGTCCCATCTGTTCTGGCGACTGGTCCAGTAAGTGGGGGCGATCAGGTTGCCGGCTTCGTCGACCAGACGCTGGTCGCTGTAGACCAGCCCGGAATCACCGATCGCCGCCGCCAGGGTGGCCAGTTTGTCCTCGTCCCAGACGTCGTCCTGGTCACTCAGCGCGATCAGGTCGAACTCCTCCGGGACCATCGAAAGGGCCCGCTCGAAGTTCCGGTAAAAGCCCAGGTTGGCGTCGGAGCGGGAGAGCGTGAACCGATCGTCGCCCGCGATCACCTCCTCGATCGAGGCGAGTCCCTGGGGGCCGGAATGGTCGTCGCTGATGAAGCAATGCCACTCGCAGCCGGTCTGGGCGCGAATCGAATCGACCTGCCGGCGGAACAGTTCCCGGTCGGGATTGAAGGTGGCCATGGCGATGGCAACCTTGGGCTGGCCTGCGGGCATGGCGGTGAGTATCTAGGATCGCAGCCCATGTGGCATGACTCGAAAGTCACGGTCGTCCTGATGACCTACGCGGAGAAGGACTCGATCCGGAAGGTGATCGAGGACTTCGAAGCGACCGGCGTCGTCGACGAAATCCTGGTCGTAAACAACAACGCCCAGGAGGGAACCTCGGAAGAGGTCGCCCCGACCTCGGCCCGCGAAGTGATGGAGACCGACCAGGGATACGGCCACGCGATCCGGCGCGGACTTCACGAGTCGACCGGGGACCTGGTCGTGCTGGCCGAGCCGGACGGCACCTTCCTCGCCAAGGACATCATCAAGCTGCTGGCCTATTCCGAGGAAGTCGACGCGGTGCTCGGCACCCGGACCACCAACGAGCTGATCTGGGAAGGAGCCAACATGGGCGCCTTCCTCAAATGGGGCAACTGGGCCGTGGCGAAGATGGTCGAGTTCATCTTCAACACGAGCCACCTCAGCGACATCGGCTGCACCTACCGGCTGCTGACCCGCGAGACCGCCGACTTCCTGGCCGCCAACATGAAGGTCGGCACCAGCCACGCCGGCCCCGAGATGCTGATGCTCCTGCTTGCCTCGAAGCGCCGCTTCGTCGAGGTCCCGGTCAACTACCTGCCCCGGGTCGGCACCTCCTCGGTGACCGGCGACTACGGCGTCGCCTTCCTGCTCGGACTGCGCATGATCCGGCTGATCCTCGGATTCCGATTGAGGGCCCGCCGGATCGAGTAACAAACCGGCCTCTCCGAAACGAAGGGAATCGTGGAGAAACAAAAACCAACGGCAGACTCACTGGCCCGGATTGGCCTTGGCGTCGCGCTCGCCGCATCTGCCGCTTTCCTCTTCCATTACCGGCACGAGATCGACTTCGTCGCTGACGACTGGTGGTTCATCAGGGACCGCAGCTCCGGCGGGATCGACACCCTGCTCGCTCCTCACAGTGAGCACATCGCCTTCGTCCCGGTGATCCTCTACCGGCTCTCCTTCGCCCTGTTCGGACTCGAGTCGGCGATCCCGCTTCATGTCTTGAGCCTCGCGGTCTTCCTGGCCAGCGTCGTTGCCTTCTTCGTGTATCTCCGGGATCAGATCGGGGAACCGGCCGCGGCCCTGGTCTCAATCGCGATCCTCTTCATGGGTACCGCGTACCACGACCTCCTGTGGACGTTCCAGATCGGCTACTCGCTCTCGATCCTCTTCGGACTGGTCGCGCTGATCGCGCTCGACCGGGAGGAACGGTGGAGCCGCCCGGCCGGCTGCCTCGCATTGCTCGTGGCAGTCACGAGCTCGTCGCTCGGACTGCCGTTCATGGTCGGCGCGGCCGTTCAGCTCTTCTGCCGGGAAGGCCTGTCGATCTGGCGGAACTACGTGCTGCTGGTTCCCTCGCTGACCTTCCTGCTCTGGTACTTCGTCAAAGGAACCGAGGCGGAAAGCTACGTGAGCTTCGAGAACGCACTTGGCATCCCGGCGTATCTCTACGAGTCACTCGAAGCGGTCGCCACGGGGCTGGCCGGGATCCACGCTCTGCCCTCTCCCTTCGAGGAGATCCTCGGCATAGCCGCCGTATTGGTGGTGGTCGCCGCCGTCTCGACCCAGCTGTGGCGAACGAAGTCGTTGCCGGTCCAGTTCCTGGTCGGCCTTGCCGCCGGGCTCACCTTCTGGGTACTGATCGCCCTGAACCAGCCCGACGGGATCGGCCGGCCGGCCGACCTCAGCCGCTACCAGTACCCGGGGGCAATCTTCCTGATCATGATCATCGCCGGCGCCTTTACCGGATCGAGACTGAAGGGCAAGGGCCTCGCCGCGCTGGGAACCCTCGTGGCAGTCGCGCTCGTGGCGGGACTGTCGCCGTTCTCGGAAGGAGCAAAGCTTCTCCGCACCGGAGCCGACTACTCGACCGCATCGATCACCGCACTGGGACTGGCCGGCGAGCGTGCCGTTCCTGAAGGCGAGGTCACGCTGGTGCCGTTCTTCGACCTCACCCTGCGCCGCGACCGGTACCTCTCGCTCGAGTCCCGGTACGGACTGCCCGAATTCTCCGAGGAGGAGATCCCCGGCCTGGACGGCGGACTCCGCAGCAAGATCGATGTCGACCTGATGAATCTGCTCGGCCTCGGGCTAAAGTCCGGTCCGGCCGCGAGCAGAGATTGCCGGACCATCCCCGCCGGAACCGAAGTCCCGGCGGCAACCACGACCGGGGGCAGGTTCAGCTTCCGATCCCGGAGCTCCGGCTACGAGGTCAGGGCCTCACGTTTCGCACCCGGAACACTCACCCTGGGGAGGGGTCGCGCCGGAGAAACCCGGACCTTGACCATCCCGCCCGATGATGCGAATACCCCCTGGCGGATATTCGTCACCAGCGACGGGCCGGTCAGGTTCTGTGAGAGCGGGAAAGGCACCTAGCCCTGCAAGGGCGGCACCCCTCGCTCAGAAAGCCATCGGGACGTAGTTCTCGGGGTACGACGAGGGGCCGAAGAACCAGCTCTCGATCGCGTAACGCGGGTTCGGCATGCTCGGGTCCGAACCGGTCTGATGCAGGAAGAGATGGTCGAAGAGCAGGGCGTCACCCGGGTTGAAGATCGGGCGGACGATGCCGATGTCGCCGGCCGCCTCGGCCGCGCTCTTGTCCGAAATCTGGAAGTCGAGAGTCGTGCCCTCGCCGCCGGGCTGGACGAAGTAGTCGAGCCGGGTCGGAGCGATGTCCATCGACGGGGCAACGTCGCCGCAGCGCGAAAGCGAAAGCCACACGTTGAGCGAGCGAACGTCCTCGCCCATGAACTTGCCGTCCTGGTGCCAGCCGCCCGGGATCTCCGGCAGCGCCTTGCGCAGGGTGCACTTCTGGGCCGAGATCGCCGGCTTCTCGCCGAGGTAGCCCTCGATCACCCAGCGCAGGTTTGACTGCTCCATCGCGTCGAGCATGTCGAAAAGCATGCGGGGCGCATCCGCGGCCAGAACGCCGCCGCCCTCTTCGACCCACTCCCGCTCGGCGACGAAGAAGCCGTCCTGGGGCTGGATCTCGTCATAGAAACCCTGGGGGTCGGCCTCGCCCTCGTCGAGCTTGCCTCGCACCTCGAAGGAGTGATCGATGTCGGCGGCAAGGGCCAGGGCGCGCTCCTCGGGCATGACGTTGCGGACCAGCAGGCAGCCGGCTTCGAGGAAGGCCGCGCGGACGACCTCGGGGCTGAGTTCGTCGGGGGTGATCTCCGGGCAGCGGGACTGTTCCCCGCGGGCGGGAACTTCCGCTGCCGGTTCGGGGTACTGCGGGTTCTCCGGCGCGTTGTCCAGGAGGTTGATGCCGCCCAGGTGCCTGATGTCGCGGAGTTCGCGCTCGATCTGGGGGTCACGCGAGCTGCGGTTTGCCGCGTTCAGCGTGTCGATCGCCTCGAAGAACTTGCCTTCGGCGACCAGGTTCTCTGCCTCGATCGATTCCGGACGGCGTTCCTTTACTGCAGTGTCAGCCGAGCGGTTCTTGCGGGAACGGAACAGCATCAATACCTACCTCCAAATTTGGACCCGGTACGGGAGAGTTTGGGCAGGCTAACACTACCCACAGTTGATCGACCCAAAATTGCGGTCAACTACGCAAGTTGAAATCAGCCGGATTCCTGCTGCCGCGCGGGAACCCCGGCCACCGTCGCACCTTCGGGAACGTCCCGGGCCACGACCGCGTTGGCACCCACCTTGGCTCCCGCCCCGACGGTGACCGGACCGATCAGCTTGGCCCCGGTACCGACAAAGACGTTTTCCTTGACGGTCGGACCCTGCAGCACTCCCTGCTTCAGTCCCAGGGTGACCCAGGGACCGATCACCGATCCCGAGCCAACCTCGGTCAAGCCGTCCAGCACCACCTGCCCATGGATGATGTAGATGCCGGGGTGGAGCAGGACCGGGTCACCAATCGAAACCTGGGCACTCGACATCGAGATCTTGTGCAGCAGACGGGGCAGAACCGGGATGCCCCGGGCCAGCAGCCGCATCCGCAGGCGGTAACAGACCTGGGCGAAAAAGGCGTCACTAACCCAGCAGAGCCGCAGTGCCCTGAATGCCGTCCGGAGGCCGCCGCCACTCTCCTCGAAGCCTTCCCCGCGATGGAGCGAGGTGATTCGCACATCCTCGGTGACCGCGATCCGGAAACCGGGCTGCCGGGCGTGAAGGCGCTTCCAGAGCGCTTTTCTCTCGGCCTTGGTCGATTGCGAACTCATGGGAAGGGCGTGAGCCTATAGCCTCCCGCGCGGTTCAAGTGGCAGAGGGAAAAGTTGAAAACAACGCTCAGGTGACGGACGCTCTCCAGTGGGGCTACTCGCTGGCCAACATCAGCGAGATCATGACCCCCTGTCTCGATGCGGCCAACGTCAAGAGCCTGCTCGAGATCGGTTCCTACGCCGGCGAGCTGACCGAAACCCTGCTCGAATGGGCCGACGTTTCCGGCGCGAAGATCGCCACGGTCGAGCCGCTGCCGCCCGACCGGCTGCGTGATCTGGCCAGCCGTCGGCCGGAACTCGAGCTGATCGAGGACACCGGCGTCGGTGCCCTCTCGGGCCTTGAGACCCTGCCTGACGCGATCGTGATCGATGGCGATCACAACTACTACACGCTGACCCAGGAACTCGACAAGATTGCCGAGCTGGCCGGCGATGATCCGCTGCCACTCCTGCTCTTTCACGATGTCGGCTGGCCGCACGAGCGCCGCGACACCTATTACGCCCCGGACCGCGTTCCGGAATCGGAGCGCCAGCCGCTGGCCAAGGACTGCACGATCGCCCCGGGCAACCCGGGTCTCAGCGACGGCGGCCTGCCGTACGAGTACGCGGCCGCCTTCGAGGGTGGCCCGAAGAACGGTGTGCTGACCGCGATCGAGGACTTCATGGAACGGAACGATGGTCTGGAACTGGCCACCGTCCCGGTCTTTTTCGGGATGGGCATGCTCTGGCCGAAGTCAGCTCCCTGGGCCGACGAGGTCAGCAAGCTGATCGCTCCCTACGACCGTAACCCGGTCATGGAACGAGCCGAAGCGAACCGGGTCGCGCACCTGGTCCGCGGCCACATCGACGCCGCCACGATCCGCGAACAGCAGGCAAAGATCGCCCGCTACGAAGAACTGCTCGGGCGACTCCTCTCCTCAAGCTCGATGGGAGTAGCCGAACGCCTGACCAAACTCAAGCAACGCGGAAACCCGGTCTTCACCCGCCAGGAAATCCAGGACCTCCTGGATCAGGGTAAGTAAGTCGGGCGGGGTCCAACCCGCCCTCCCAGGTACACCCGCCGGCCCACAGGGACCATCAGTAGTCGGCGAGCTTCGCTCCGCCTCCAAGTTCAACCCGCCGGCCCACAGGCCCCCGGATGGTTGGGCCGGCTCTGTTCTAATTGGCTCGGGGATGGTTTGCCGACCGGTTTGATGGATGGGCCGGCTCTGTTTTAGGTGACTCGTGGCTGGTGGGTGACGCGGTGTTGTTCGCTGGGAACCTCACCGCGTCACCGAGCCGCTTCCGGGTCCGGGTAGCCGCCGGGGCGGGCGCGCGTGCCCGGGGCACGCAGGAGTAG
Source organism: Actinomycetes bacterium (assembly GCA_023436605.1). Classification (GTDB taxonomy): domain Bacteria; phylum Actinomycetota; class Thermoleophilia; order Solirubrobacterales; family 70-9; genus 67-14. Next base: position 17,842 of record JAEZIQ010000071.1, read on the forward strand.
CGAGGCCGGAGGCCGAGCGCATCCCGCGTCCCGGGGGATGCCTGCCCGCGCCCGCGGAGTAACGACTAGTAGGACTTTTCGGGCTTCTTCTTGAAGAGCGAGGTGAACCAGCGGAGCGGCCTGGTCAGCTTCCAGCTCTTGCTGTTGAGGATCTCGTCGAGTTCCTTTTCGAAGACCTCGTTGATCAGGCGACCGGCCCCGGCCATGGTCCGCGCGGCTGAGGCTTCCGCCTCGGCCCTTCTCGCACGGCCTTCCCAGTAATCCTCCCGTCGGCCTTCGGGGGAAGGCAGCATGTGATCCCACTTCTTGGAGAAGTTGACGTGGGCGTTGACCCAGCTGTCGACGTCCCGGATCAGTTCGATCGAGTGATGGTGGACCACCTTCAGATCGGCGGTCACGACCTTCTTGCCGGCGTCACGAGCCTGGAAGCTGATGTCGAAGTCGTAACCGTGCAGGGCGCTGCCGGTGATCTCGTCGAAGCGCAGGTTCTTGATCGCCCAGGGGGAGAAAGCGATCACGAAGCCGTCGATCATGTCCACTTCGCCGAGGCTGGCGTAGGACGGAGTCTCCGAGGCAAGCCAGGTCAGAGCGGGAATCTCGCCGCCACCCAGGTCGTCATAGACGTGGGTGAAAGAGGCCCAGGTCACGGCGCCCTCCCACCAGGCGATGCTGCGGACTCCGATCGCCCCTGCGCATCCGACCAGGGCCACATCCGGGTCCTTGAACTCGTTGCGGATCTTCTGGATGAACTCCGGATCCTGGATCTGCGCGTCCTGGTGAATCAGGACGAGGAACTCGAGGTCCTCCATCTTGGCGGCCTCGTCAAGAATGATGTTGTAGCTGCGGAAAAGGCTGCCGGCGCTGGCCCGGCTGAGCACCACCGTGTCCGGTTCCGCCGCAAGGGCGATGCCCGGTTCGGCCAGGGCTTCGTACTTCTCAGGGGATGTGACGGCACTTCCGATGGCTACCAAGAGACGGTGAACATACCTTTCTGAAGGTCAGGAACGCCGGGCGATGACCACATTGTGGGCGCAGAAAGTGCGCGCACCAGGGACCTTTTCGACCGCCTTCTCGAAAACCTGTGCGGCCCCGAGCAACGAAGGCGGCACAAAATCGGGAACCATTCCGAGACGGCGGCTCGACTGGACAACGGCTCCACCGTCGCTCAGTCCGCCGGTGATCTCGGCCTCCGGAATCAGCCGTTCGGAACCGTCGTCCTGGGGGACCCGGGCCATCAGGTGCTTCCAGTACGGATTGCGGGGATTGTGGTCCCAGACCATGGCCAGGCCGCCCGGCCGGGTCACCCGGACCATCTCGGTCAGGGACTTGTGGACGTCTTCCGGATCGGCGATGTGGTGCATGACCGCGACACAGAAAGTCAGATCGAACGAACCGTCTTCGAACGGCAGCTCGGTGGCCGATCCCTGGACAGCCTCGACCCGGGTGTCCCTGCCCCTCAGGTGTTCGAGCATGCCCTCCGAGGGATCAAGCCCGGTCACCTCGTAGCCGAGGTCGGCCAGCCGCGAGGCGACCACCCCGGTGCCACAGCCAGCATCCAGAACCTTGCCGCCGCCGGGCAGGAGGTCACCGATCAGGCGAACCCGCTTGTCCAGGTAGTGCTGGACAACGTGTGGGGGCAGAGACTCGTCGTACTGATCGGCGATCTCGTCGAAGTGCCGTTCACTCACGGTTTGCCCCCGGCTGATTTCCGGTCCTTGACAAAGGTGGTCAGGACGAGCGGCTTCAGTCCGTCCCGCGTGATCTGGCTTTCGATGCTCCAGCCGGGCGGAACTTCGACCGTCCTCCAGTCGACCATGAAAGTGGTGGTTCCGTCTTCGTTCAATACAGGTGTCCGTTCTTCGCTGACCGTCAGGAGGCGGACCGGACCGTCGGTATCGAAGGCCTGGTTCGTTATTGCCTGGGGATCGTAGTCGGCGTAGATCCCCTCGATGAAGTCGGGCCGGTCCTGCAGATTGGTGAGGCGGAACTCGGGCAGGTCACTCTCCAGATAGCCGTCGAGGGGTGAGAGGGGCGCGGGACTGAGGAAGGCTCCGTCAAGCAGGGTCCCGCCCCGATCTTCGGTGGCCCCCACGTCCCGGGCGATCTTGTTGAAGGACATCGTCGAGTTGCCCGGATCGATGATGTGTACGGTCGAGAACGAGTAACCGACCAGGATCAGGGCCAGGGCGAGGACACCCCAGATCCGGCCCGCCATCAGGCAGAGGATGGCGATCAGGAACGGGATCGCGGCCCAGGCGGGGGCCAGGTTCCGCGAACCGAAGATGTCGGTACCCAGGGCGAGCAGCAAGAGCTCTCCGGCGACCACGGTTCCGGCCATCAGCACCGCGAGCCACGCTCCGCGCCACCGCTCGGGGCCGGGGCGCCGGATCCGTCCCCGGATCAGGGCCACGGCGATCGAGGCAAGAGCGATGAGCATCCCGGCCGAACCGATCAGCGTGTCGGGACGAGAGAGAAAGCTCGGCTGGGTGATCGTGATCCGCAGGAAGACGAGCTGCTCGATCGCCTGGCGCTTGGCGAGGAACCCGGAGCCCTGGATCTGCTGCAGGATGTAGCTGGTCGGTGAGTCGAGGTCGGCCTTGAAACCGGCCAGCCACGGGGCGAAGAGCAGGAAGGACAGCCCCGAGAAGATCAGGGCCCTGACCCGCAGGGCCGGGAAGAACCAGAGCACCCAGATCAGGTGACCAACCACCAGCAGGCCCGCGGTGTAGTGGCTGTAGACGGCCAGGCAGCTGGCCACGGCCCAGCCCAGCCAATGCCAGTTGCTGCCCTTTTCGGAGGTCGCCTCGAGCAGGAACCAGGTGGCGAGGAGGAGCAGCAGCGTCATCACCGCGTAGGCCCGCGCGTTGGCCGAGAAGTAGACGAGGAAGGGTGAGACGGTGGCGATCGCCGTCGCGTAGATCGCGCCGCGGCGGCCGATCATCTTCAGGCCCACGAGGTACACGAGGGGGATGGTCAGGACCCCGGCGATCATCGACGGGATACGGATCGCCTCCGGAGTCTGGCCGAAGATCCAGGAGCTCACCTTGGCCAGCAGAAAGAAGAACGGGGGGCTGATTTCTGCGTCCGAGTAGACCGCGGAGACGACTCCGAACAGGTCGTTGCCCCGTATGATCCACAGCGTTGACATCTCATCGCCAAGGGCCGAATCCCGGAACATCAGGATGCGCAGGACGAGGCCGACCAGGGCCATGCCGATGACGGCCGCCCACAGCCAACGCTTGTTCCCTTCCAGCTTCAAAGTCCGAGGCAGCCTAGCCGTGGAACGGGCCTCGTGAGCTCAAGGATCACCGGCGAACGGGTAATGACCCCCGAGGGGGGCTTCAACCCGACCTGGCAGCGGCACGTCGCTGCCTACCGTCTGGCCGAGCCGGAATTCGGACCGGGGCGCCTGCTCGACCTCGGCTGCGGAGTCGGTCACAGCTTCGACCTGCTCGCCCCGCGCGAAACGGTGGGGATCGACATCGACCCAGGGGCACTCGAAGGCCAGAACCGGGAGACGGTGGTCGCGGACATGCGCCGGATCCCGTTCCCGGACTCGAGCTTCGAGTCGGTGCTTTCGGTGCATTCGGTCGAGCACGTGCCCGATCCCGAGCGGGTGATCGCCGAGGTTTCGAGGGTGATTGAAACCGAGGGCACCGCGGTGTTCGTTACCCCGAACCGCCTCACCTTCGGCAAGCCCGACGAGATCATCGATCCCTTCCACTTCATCGAGTTCGATGCGACCGAACTCGAAGCACTCTGCGCGCAGGGCTTCTCGGAAGTCGAGGTCCGCGGCATCTTCGGGTCGGAGCGCTACATGGCGATCCACGACGAGGAGCGCGAGAAGCTGGACCGGCTGCTCCGGCTCGACCCGCTGCGTCTGCGCCGGCTCGTTCCTACCCGGGGCAAACAGAGGCTCTACGACCTGATGCTGCGCCGCTCCCGCAAGGAAGTTGACCCACGCGCCGAGGCGATCACCCCGGATGACTTCCGCCTTGAGAGTGAAGGACTGGAAGCCAGCCTCGACGTGGTGGCGATCTGCCGGAGTCCGCGCCGTTGAGTCGAATCACCGCGGTCGACTGGAGCGGCGAGAAGGCGACGGCCTGCGCCTGGTGCGACGAACCGCTGACTGCCGGCGCAACCAGGAAGATCGGCCGGACCGAGTGTGGCTTCTGCGGCAGCGCGACCACCGACCCGCTTCCCGACGCGGCTTCACTTGATGCGGCCTACGGCGAGTGGTACTGGCCGAAGTCCGGCAAGCGGTTCGGCCTGATCGGCGACGCGATGCTGCGCCGGTCCCGGGCCGCGATGGCGAACCGGATCGACGAGATCGCCCCGCCCGGACCGGTGCTCGACGTCGGGGCGGGCGAGGGAACCCTGATCGACGCCCTCAAGGCCCGGGGCCGCGAGGCCTCCGGGCTCGAACGACTGCCGACCCGTGAGGACATCGTCGACCTTCCCCTAACCGAGGTCGAAGGTCGGTACGCGGCGATCGTCTTCTGGCACTCGCTGGAGCACCTGCCCGATTCCGGGGCGGTGCTCAAGGCCGCTTCCGAGCGACTGGTGCCCGGCGGCGTCGTGATCGTCGCGGTGCCCGACCTCTCCAGCCGCCAGGCCCGACTGTTCGGTGACCGCTGGCTCCACCTGGATCTGCCCAGGCACCTCGTTCACCTCACCACCGCCTCGCTCTCGGCCGGGATGGAAAGGAACGGACTCAGGGTGGAAGGCGTGTCCCGCACCCGCGGCGGCCAGAACCTGATCGGGTGGCTGGACGGATTCGTCGCCTCGCTTCCCGGCCGGCTCGACCTCTACCAGGCCCTCCGCCGCAAGGAAGCAAGACGGATTTCGATGAGTCCCGGACGGCGGGCCGCCTCGATCCTGACGGGGATTGCGCTCGCGCCCCTGGCGCTAGTATGCGCCACGGCCGAGGCCCTGAGCGGCCCGTCGGGAACCGTCTACATCGAAGGCCGCCTTGTCTGAAACAGGAAATGAAGGAAGCGCTCGACCGAAGGTGATCGTGGTCATGCCGGCACGGCAGGCCGCGGCAACTCTGGAGAGCACCTTTGCCGCTATCCCCCAGGACGTGGTCGACGAGGTGATCCTGGTCGACGACTCCTCGACCGACGACACGGTCGACCTGGCCCGCTCGCTGAACGTCGACGTCGTGTGGCATCCCCATCAGGTCGGTTACGGCGGCAACCAGAAAACCTGTTACCTCCAGGCCCTGCAGCGCGGGGCGGACGTCGTGGTGATGCTCCACCCCGACGGCCAGTACGAACCGGGCCTGATTCCGAGCATGGTCGAGCCGATCGCCAACGGGGAGGCCGACCTGGTCCTCGGATCGCGGCTGCTGGTGCCGGGCTGGGCCCTTGATGCCGGCATGCCCCGGTGGAAGTTTCTGGCCAACCGCTTCCTGACCACGATCCAGAACCGGATCATGGGCACCAACCTGTCCGAAGCCCACACCGGGTACCGGGCCTATTCCCGCGAACTGCTGCTCACGGTGCCCTTCCTGCGCAACTCGCTCGACTTCGTTTTCGATGCCGAGCTGCTCTACCAGGCTTCCTACATGGGCTTCCGGATCGAAGAGGTCCCGGCTCGTTGCCGCTACTTCGACGACATGTCCTCGGTCGGCTTCAAGACCGGTGTCGTCTACGGGCTGAAGACGCTATGGGCCGGTCTGCGCCTGATCCTGCACCGGGCCCGCATCCTGCCCTCCCGGAAGTTCATCCGCTGAACCGGCCGCCCGCCTCGGGACGAGTTCGACGACCGCAAGGCCCCCCTCGCCCCGCGCGACGGTCTTCAGGTCGAACTTCCGGGCCAGGAGGCTGAGCGCCTCCAGCTGGATCGGGGTGAGTCCGTCCTCGGTTTCGAAGGCGCCGGGGATGTCGTCGGGATGAAGTCGAAGCCGGTCGAAGGCCGCAAGGGCGCCCTCGTCGACGAGCATCCGGTCGCCCGCCTCCATGGTTGCCACCCCTTCCCGCATCACCGGGTAGTGGGGGCCCGTGACCCAGCTGGCCTCCTTTGAATCGGCGATCCCGAGGCGGTTCACACGGCCGGCCCGGAACAGGATGTTGAGGTCCAGGTCGTAAGCGGTCACCACCGCACTTTCCTGCTCGCCCGGCAGGTACGTTTCGAGCAGCCGCTCGCCTTCGTCCGCGCCGGGCTTGAGCGGTGGCATGTCCGAGAGCCGATCGAGTCCCTGCCGGAGGCTCTTCCCGCCGGGCAGGCCCCAGGCGAGGACGGAGTCACTGGCCCGGACTTTCGCATCGGGCCAGACGGTCGAGACGGTGATCGCCGCCAGTCCCAGGCTGACCGCGAGGGCGACCCGCTTGGCCTCGGCACCGACCTCCTCTGAACGCAGCAGCAGGCCGAGCCAGAGGGTGACGGAAAGGAGCAGCGGGAAACAGAGGTAGGGCAGGACGTCGGCGAGGGAGCGGTTCGCGAAGTAGCTGAACTGGACCAGCCCGTAGGTGCCCAGTCCAGCCAGGGCGATCCAGGCGATGCGGTCGGCCCGCAGCCACTCCGGGCGCAGCCGGATCGCCAGCACGACCGAGATCAGGTTGACCACGAACCCGGCGCCGACCAGGAGGGCGGGAGTCCACGGCTGGAAGTCATAGGTGAACTGACCGACGTTGCCGGCCAGGAACTCGCGCAGGTAGGAGATGTACATCCCCCAGTCAGGCAGCTCGCCGGATACGGCGAGGGTGAAGGCCCCGAACGCGATGTGAACCGCAGCCCAGGCAAGCAGGGTGAACAGCGCCTGGGTGCGGATCCAGCGCCAGCGGGTTCCCTCCGGCCTGGTGGCCGACTCGGCCAGGACCAGCCCGATCAGTGCGGCGGTCGTGTAGAGCATCGCCTCGAGGGCCCAGACCGCGGAGATTCCGACCACGCACCAGGCCAGCACCGAGGCGATCACCGCCACCCTCGTTCGTCCCCGGCCTTCGAACCAGAGCGAGGCGAGACGGAAGAAGATCAGCGAGACCGGCAACAGTCCGAACCGCATAGCTCCGTTCTGCAGGACCCCGCCGATCGGAAAGGTGAGGCCCCAGGCCAGCACGACCACCGTCACGACCATGGCCCCGAGGGAAAGCAGGCGGCCGGTTCCGGCCATGCGCAGGATCAGGTATCCCAACCCGAAGACCAGCGCCGAGAGGACCCCGTCGAAGATGCTCATCGTGCCGTAGTCGAGCGGCACGAACGTGAACAGGGCGGCCAGCGCGTAGATAAGGCCGACGCCGTACTGGGAGACCTCGCCGACCAGCAGGTAGTTGCCGTGGAGGATCTCGTTCGCGGCGCCGAGATAGAGGTTGGCGTGGAAGACCATGGTGTCGGCGAGCACGTAGTCCTCGACCGAGCCACCCAGCTCGCCGACCCGGTAGATCGGAACGTCCGGCACCAGCAGGAGGAGCGAGAGCACCACCGCGACATCGATCAACCGGCCCTTCCACCCGGACAGAGCGGGAAGCTGAAACTGACCCCGGAGCAGCAGGATCAGGGCCGCGATCCCGGCACACACCAAGAGAGGAATCGGTCGCAGATGGTCGGGATCGACCAGGGAAAGGGCCCCCAGGCCGACCAGCACGAGCGCCGCGACGACCACCTGCCGTGGACGCCCGGGAGCTTCGGACCATCGTCGGAGCAGATCGCCACCGCGAAGCGCGAGGACCAGGAAAACGATCCACCAGAGCACCGCCAGGATCAGGAGGACGAGCAGGTTGTCAACGTCAAGCCGGTCCGCGAGCCGGGTGGTGAACACCACCAGCCCCAGTCCCCCGGCGCCGAATGCCGCCAGCAGTCCGAGCGCCGGGGCCGAATGCCTCCTCACCCAGCGCTTCGCCATACCCGGGATCAGCAGGACGGCGAGAGCCGCGCAGAGCAGCGTCAATCCATACAACGCGGTTTCCGCCGTCTGATGGTTGTCCGGCAGGGGCTCCGGCATCGGCACCGTCGGAGCAAGCAGGTGCACCGGGGGCAACAGGAGCAGAAATGCCGCCACCGTGAGGGTGGCGGAAAGAACTAGGGTCGCCGGCAATCCTGGATTTTCCCGGCTGTCCGGCACCGGCGGATCTTAGCGGCGTGAATCGGGCTCCGACGCGCATATAGTGCGTGCCCGAATGGGTGACTCAGCCTCCGTCCGGGGCGAAAAGGGAATGGAACAGGCAGAACTGGAGGCCAGCCGTACCTTGCCTCCTCCCTCCGGTCACCCCCGGTTCCCGCTGCTTGATCCGTTGCGGGCGGTGGCGGCAATTTCGGTGATGCTGCTGCACGTCGCGATCCTCTCCGGAGGGTTCTCTCCCTGGTACAAGGAGGTCCTCGGGCACCTCGACATGGGTGTGCCGTTCTTCTTCCTGCTTTCCGGCTTTCTTCTCTACCGTCCGATGCTCGCCTCGCGGGTCATCGCCCTCCCGGCCCAGCGGCTGCGCGACTACGCCCGGAACCGGTTCTTCCGCATCATGCCTCTCTACTGGGTGGTGCTGACCGTGACGGCGATCGTGCCCGGCATGTTCGGGGCCTTCTCCGGGGACTGGTGGGTGTACTACGGACTGCTCCAGAACTACCCCGTCTACACGCCTGATGGAGCCTGCGCGACTGATTACTTCCATTGCGCGATCCCGCCCGCGTGGACCCTCGCGGTGGAGGTCTTTTTCTATGCCGTGCTTCCTTTCTTTGCCCTCGGCATGGCGTGGCTGACCGGAAAGGTCGGCTTCGGCGGACGGCGGTTCATCAGCCTGTGGGTCGCGGTCGAACTGGGTGTCCTGCTCGTGCTGGCGGGCGTCTCCTTCGTGATCCAGGGCTCCCCTCCGGACTCCGACCTCGATCTCTGGCTCTTCTTCTCGCCGCTCGGCCGGGCCTGGTGGTTCGGGCTCGGCATGGGACTGGCGGTGATTTCGGTCCGGGTACAGCAGACCGGGACGACACCGCCACCGGTCCGGTGGATGCGCGACCACGGCGGAGTCTTCTGGGCCCTCGCCGCGGGTCTCTACCTCCTGGCCACCTACGTGATTTTCAGCCCGGGTCCGGCCCTCGCCGCCCCGGCTGGCGATCTCGACGAGTACGTCTGGCAGTACTTCTTTTTCGGGGCGATCTCACTGCTGATCCTCGGGCCAGCAGTTTTCAGCCGGATGGAAGGCGGACTGCCAACCCGGGTTCTCGCACATCCGATTCCGGTCCGGCTCGGCCTGATCTCCTACGGCATCTTTCTCTGGCACTACCCGGTGATGATCTGGCTGATCGAGCGGGGAATCCTGAAACCGTTCGCGGGCTGGGAGTTTCCGGTCCTCGCGATCTCGACCGGGGCTTTGACGATCGCCCTCTCGGCGGTCACATTCCGGCTGGTCGAACGGCCCCTGATGCGGTGGTCGCGCCGCCGCAACAGTCGGAACCGGTCTAGCGAAGCGTCGCCTGCCGCCACACGTTCAGGTTCCTGAAGTCCGCGACCGGATCGCCGGGAGTGCCCGGACCCGGCTCGGGGCGGATGTCCGCCGCCGCGAGCGGCTCTTCGATACCGCCTCCCTGGCCGGCCGAGACCCGCCAGACCCCGGCGCCCTCCCGCGCGGTGAAGACCTCATCCAGCTCACCGTCGACGAAGAGAAGTCCGGTCTGGTCGTCGGCGCCGTAACCGGCCGGCATCCCCCGGCCGACTTCGGCCAGGTACCTGACCCGGCGCTCGGGGTCGCGGTGGTAGTGCACGCAGAGACTTCCCTTGAGCAGACCGAGACCTTCGGCCGGTTCGGGCCTTCCCGATGAACTGGTGATCCCCGCCTCGAACCAGCACATCGCGCCGGCGCTCTGGCCGACCACCATCACCCCGCGCTCGAGGCACTCCTCGATCAGCTCGGCGATGCCGTGGGGCCGCCAGACCGCGACCAGGTTGACCAGACTGCCACCCCCGACGTAGATCGCGTCCTGCTTCATCAGGTGCGCGGAAACGTCGATCGGGTTGGCACCGAGCCGGAAAAGGGAGATGTCGCTGACTTCGCAGCCGCGACTGCCGAACGATCGCCGGAAGCGGGAGATCTGATCTTCGGGATCTCCCGACGCGGTCGGCAGCAGACAGATCCGGGGCGCTTCCTTCCCGGTCAAACCGATGATGTGCTCGACGATCGCTTCGTTGCCGTCGAGACGGTCGAACTCGTGCCCGCCCATGACCAGTATCCGTCCCTTCATCAGACCACCTCGATCGGGGTCGAGGTCCAGGGGATCGGAGAGTCCTCGACCAGCGGCACGTGGTCCGGCGAGCCGAGGTAACGGGTGGCGAGCTGGGTCGTCTTGGGCCGGTCGCCCTTCAGCTCGATCCGGTAGGCGCGGGCCTCGGGGCGGGAGGCGACCACCTGGGCGAGCTCGGTGTCGATGAAGTGGAAGGCCGCACCGTCGGTCGCCGCGTAGCCCGGACGGAGCCCTTCGCGCAACTTCTGCTCGAAGGCGTGGTGGGCGGCAGACCCCAGCTCGAAATGAACCTGGTTCGACCAGGGGAGGAAGCCGAGGCCGATCGTCACCTTGGTTTCCTTCTGGTAGGTGGTCACGCACTCGTCGAACCAGCAAAGAGAGCCGGCCGACAGGCCGCAGAGGACGATGCCCCGCTCCCAGGCTTCGCGCAGGATCGTGTCGATTCCGTGGGCCCGCCAGACCCCGAGCATGCTGATCACGCTGCCGCCCCCGACGTAGATCAGATCCTGCGAGAGCAGATGGTCCCGGATCGATTCGGCCCCGCGCTCGCGGCGAAAGAGCGAGATGTGGGAAGCCTCGCCGCGGGCGCGGAAGGCGTTGTAGAACCGCACCAGATAGTGGTCGGCATCTCCGGATGCGGTCGGCAGGAAGCAGACCCGCGGTTTCTTCAGCCCCGTCGCCGCCACGACGAAGTCGTCGAGCAGGGGATTGCCGGACTCCATAGAGAAGCCGCCACCACCGAAAGCCACGATCTGTCTCCTTGTACCCATGGGGAAATGTTCCCCGGGCGGGCTGCCGGGCCCTTTGGCCCCCGGGCCAGTTTCTGGCGCGATCCTTGCTGCGGTCGGAGAATCGGGTTCAAACCGTCAGGGCAACTGTTTGAAAACGGGTCAGTTTGTGAATTAGGACGTTCGGAGAGCTTCAGGCCCTCCCCGGGAACGACCATCCACAAGGAGCGAGCATCGATGTCTGGCATTTCGACGATCCGTCCCGACCACAAGACCGGAGCGGCCTGTCTGCTCCTCGCCCTTCTGGTGGCAATCTTCGGCGCTGCCGCGATGGCGCCCCAGGCGAAGGCCGCACCCACCTCGATCACCTTCGACAACGGCCGCCTCACGATCGGGGGTCTCTGGGACAACAAGGTGATCCTCCCCGCCTCGAGCACCTTTCCCTCTGATGACCTGCCACTGCCGCAGCGAACCGACATCCAGCTGATGGGCGATCTCACCGACGGCAAAGTCACGATCCCCTCCGCGCTGAACAGCGGGCTGCAGTTCCCCTACGTCCACCTCATGCACCCGATCGAGCAGGGCCTGCGGATCCCGATCACGATGCGTCTGAACGACCCGGGCCTGACCGGCACCTTTGATGAGGCGACCGGCAGGATGACCCTCAAAGGCAAACTCGACTTCATCGTCGTGACCGGTACCGGAACCAACTTTCCCCTCCCCGATTCCCTGACCGACCTCGGCGTACCTCCGCTCGGCCTCTTCGCTCGCTGCCGGGTGAACGGCGTCCCGGTGAACTTCTCCACCGAGACCCAATCCCCGACCGCCGGACAGAACTTCAGCGGAGGGTTCGGGGTCAAGGGGGCGCTGACCACGAAGTGGGACGAACTGCCGCTGCCGGAATCGGAGAACGGCGGCGACTGCGAACAGCTGAACACCCTGCTGAGCGTGCCCGGAGGCCTTTGGCTCTCGAACGGGATCGTCAAACCAAAGCCACCGGAACAACCGAAACCGACCTGCCAAACCGACCAGGACCTCTGCCCGAACCCGACCTACACCGAAGTCGACCGGGTGAAGCTCTCCCCCAGGAAACGCTCGGCCCGGCCGGGGAAAACGATCAGGCTGAAGGTCCGGGTCCACAATTCGGGAACCCGGGCCGCGCCGAAGCAGCGGGTGCGCTTCCGGTCGAACAACCGCGCCGTGAAGGTGCCGAAGCAACTCAGGTTGCGGGTTCCAGCCAGGGGCTGGGGCAAGACGACCGTCAAGGTGCGGATCACCGGCAAGGCCCGGGGACGGGCGCGGATCATCGCGGTCGCAAACGGGTGGCGCGGGGCTGCGTTGATACGAATTGCCCGCTGAACCTCCGCGGGGCATCTAGACTGCCCCGTCAATGGGGTCGAAAAACCGGGTTGACGGTCACATCACCGACCCGGGGAAGGAGGCTCGACGCCAGGCCGGGCTGCCGATCGTCCCGGTCTTCGACGGGTATCGGGCCTTCGCGATCCTCGGGGTAGTGGCCCTCCATCTGCTCAACGCAAGCGGGGCCGTTGAAACCGGCGATTCGGGGCTGCTGGCACGACTGACCTGGGCCACGGTCGGCCACTCGATCGAAGTGCTTTTCATGGTCAGCGGCTTCGTCGTGTTCCTGCCCACGGTCGCCCGGGCCGGCAGTTTTGGCAGCGTCAGGTCGTACGCGATCCGCCGGGCGGCCCGGCTTTATCCCGCCTACTGGCTGATCCTCGTGGTGATTCTCATCCTGCTGGCCACGACCAGCTTTACCGGGATCGGCATGCCGTCGTTCCGTGACATCCTGATCAACTTCGCCGGCCTGCACATCCCCCTCGGGATGCCGATTCCGGACATCCCGACCGGTTTCTCCGTGAACGCGGCAACCTGGACCCTGTCGGTCGAGATCTGCTTTTACATCGTCCTGCCCCTGGTCGCGGCCGCCTATTTCAGGCACCCCTGGATCGGCCTGCTTGTCGCCGCCCTGATCACCGTCGGGTGGAACGAGTTATTCCAGCATCTGGGCACGATCAACCACGACCGCGAGCTCGGTCTTGAGGGAACCGAGGTGCTGCGGCTCGCCGCCAACTCGACCCTCCAGCTCCCTTCCTGGGCCTTCTCGTTCGCGCTTGGAATGACCGGGGCCTGGATGTTCGTCAACCGGGAACGGTTCCTGGCCCGGCTGGAGGGCCGCCTGGTCCCCCTGATGAAGTGGGTCGGGGCGATCGCACTCGTCTTCTTTGCCTGGCAGGCGGGTCTGCGGTCAGATGACACCGCCTTCGACATCGTTGCCCAGTACACCCGCTTCACCGCCTGGCTGGCGATCGGGTTCTCGGCCGCCCTGGCGACGGTGCTGGTCGGGGTGGCCCTGAAACCCGGCAACCTGGGTCGCCTCTTCTCGAATCAACCGGTCCGCCGCCTCGGGGACATCAGTTACGGAATCTTTCTCTCGCACCTGGTCATCGTCACCTTTGCCGGAGAAGCCCTCGGCCTCTCGACCGACGGTTCGGCCGGCACCTTCCTCCTTTGGGTCCTGGTGGTGGTTCCGGCCTCGGTCCTGTACGGCTATCTGTCGGCCAGATTCCTCGAACAGCCGATCCGCCGCTGGGCCCGCCGGTACGGACGAAGGGACGAAGCCTGAGCCGGGCCCATAAACTGCTTCGGCCATGCGTGAGAAGAACCCCGAGACCCACGAAGAGAAGCTTGATTACCTGCGCGAGCTTCGAGAAGCCGCGATCAATTCCGCCTCTGCCGAGGCGGTCGAGAAGCACCATGCCAAGGGCAAGCTGACAGCCCGCGAACGGATCGACGTTCTGCTCGACCCCGGTTCGTTTGAAGAGCTGGACACCTTCGTCCGGCATCGCACCTACGACTTCGAGATGGACAAGCGCCGCCCCTGGGGTGACGCGGTGGTCACCGGCCACGGCACGATCGACGGCCGCAAGGTCTTCGTCTTCTCGCAGGACTTCACCGTCTTCGGCGGCTCGCTCGGCGAGGTGATGGCCGAGAAGATGTGCAAGGTGATGGACCTGGCCGCCAAGGTCGGGGCTCCGGTCATCGGCCTGAACGATTCCGGTGGCGCCCGGATCCAGGAGGGCGTCGTTTCGCTCGGGGCCTACGGCGACGTCTTCGCCCGCAACGTCGCTTCTTCCGGCGTGATCCCCCAGATCAGCGTGATCATGGGTCCCTGCGCCGGTGGCGCCGTCTACTCGCCGGCCATGACCGACTTCATCTTCATGGTCAAGGAGACCTCGCACATGTTCATCACCGGCCCCGAGGTCATCAAGACCGTGACCGGCGAGGAAGTCGAGTTCGAGGAGCTCGGCGGCGCGATGACCCACAACTCGAAGTCCGGCGTCGCCCACTTTGCCGCCGACGACGAGGAAAGCTGCCTCGAGGACGTGCGCTACCTGATGAGCTTCCTGCCGCTCAACAACATGGAGCAGCCGCCCCACTTCCCGAGCTCGGATGACCCCGAGCGGGAGGACGAGGACCTCGACACCTTCGTTCCGGACGACCCGAACAAGCCGTACGACATGCGGACCGTGGTCGCCAAGATCGTCGACGACGAGGAGTTCTTCGAGGTCCACGAGCACTTCGCCAAGAACATCATCTGCGGCTTCTCGCGCCTCGACGGCCACCCGGTCGGGATCGTCGGCAACCAGCCCGCCTTCAAGGCCGGCGTGCTTGACATCGAGTCGTCAGAGAAGGCGGCCCGGTTCGTCCGTACCTGTGATGCCTTCAACATCCCGATCATCACCTTCACCGACGTTCCCGGTTTCATGCCCGGTACCGACCAGGAGTGGAACGGGATCATCCGTCACGGCGCCAAGCTGCTTTACGCCTACACCGAGGCCACCGTGCCGAAGCTGACCGTCGTCACCCGCAAGGCCTACGGCGGCGCCTACGACGTCATGGCTTCGAAGCACATGCTGGCCGACTTCAACTTCGCCTGGCCGACCGCCGAGGTCGCCGTGATGGGCGCGGAGGGCGCGGTCAACATCATCTACCGCAACGACATCAAGAACTCGCCCACCCCGGACGAGCGTCGGGCCACCCTGATCGCCGACTACAAGGCGCACTTCGCGAACCCGTACGCGGCGGCCGAACGCGGCTACATCGATGACGTGATCGAACCCCGCCAGACCAGGCCGAAGCTGATCAAGGCTTTGCGGACCCTGGAGACCAAACGGGTCGCCCAGCCGCGGCGCAAGCACGGCAACATTCCGCTCTGATCCGGGTTGGGGGAACAGTGAAGCTGGTCCCCGCCAAATCGATTCTGACCCTGGTCCTCGCCCTCGGCGCGGCCCTCGGCTGCGTCGGTCTCGCCCTCGCCGCGACCTCCCAGGGGGCGAGCGGCGAGCGGCCCGGGTTCAGCACCACACCGGCCCTTTCGCCGGCCTTCGGCTGGGACCGGAGCGACTACGCGGTCCGCTGCGCCGGTGGGCCGACCAGGGTCGAAGTCGAGTCGCCGGACGGGTGGCGGGTCGCGGTCGGCTCCGCGGCGCCGCAGTCCGGGACCTTCTCGGTTGACCTCGCCCTGAAGCCGGGCCGGGCTTTCACCGTCCGGTTCATTCCCGAGACCGGCAACCCGGTCCGCCACTACTTCGTGCGCTGCCTGCCGGCCGATTTTCCCGAGTACAAGGTGACCGGTCACTGGAAAGGTGGGCCCCGCCTGGTGGTAGCCCAGCTCCCCAACCAATACGCGGCAGCTTTCGACCGCAACGGCGCGCCGGTCTGGTGGTACCGCGCTCCGGATGGGAGTCCGAACGACGCCAAGCTGCTGTCCGACGGGACCCTCGCCTACGCACCGGTTCAGGGAGTCAATTTCCGCCGCTTCCAGATCCGCAGCCCGGAAGGGAAGGCGATCAGGACGGTCGAAGCGGCCGGCGGGCCGGGCACCGACATCCATGATCTCGTTCTCCTCAAGAACGGGAACTACCTGCTGGGAGCCCACCGCCTGGTCCGCAACGTCGACACGAGCCGGTTCGGAGGCGACGCCAAAGCAACGATCGATACCGCCCAGCTGCAGGAACAGACCCCTTCCGGACGTCTCGTTTGGAAATGGGACGCCTACCCCAGGATCGGGCTGCGGGAAACCGGAAGATGGTGGAAGACGATCACCGGCTGGGGTCAGCCGTACGACGTCCATCACTGGAACTCGATCGAACGGCGGGGCCGCAGCATCCTGCTCTCCTTCCGCCATCTGGATGCCGTCCTCGAGATTGACCGCCGCAGCGGCAGGATCCGCTGGAAGCTGGGTGGAGTGAAGACCAACCGGAGCCTGCGGGTGAAGGGCGACCGTCACCGCAGCTACCCGTTCGGCGGTCAGCACGACGCCCGGTACCAGTCGGGCGGGACCATCACCGCCTTCGACAACGCGACCAACCTGACCCGCCAGCAGCCGCGGGCCGTGCGCTTCCGGATTCAGCCACGGCGTCGTCTCGCCACCCTGGTCGACGAGGTCCGAGACCCGCAAGTCGGTGTGTCGGTCGGGATGGCGTCGGCCCGGCTGACCGGAGCCGGTTGGTTCATCGGCTGGGGCGCGATCGGGAGCCGGGGGATCGCCGGCGCCTACGGACTCTCCGGAGACCCCATTTTTCGCCTGATCACACCCGAAAGCTTCTCCTACCGGCTGAACCCGGTCAGCTCGAAGCGTCCGACCACCCAGCGACTGCGTAAAGCGATGAGCCGGATGGCCGGAGCCCAAGGTACGTAGAATCAGCCTCCGAATGACCAGCTTCTCGATCAGCCAGCCAGCCTCCCCCTCCGAGGCAGCCGCCATCGCCGCCGCAATCCAGCGGTTCAACGGCGACACCGCGGTCGCCGCCCCGTCCGAACCGGACGAGATGAACCCCTGGCTCAAAGCCGCCCTCACCGAGGGCGTCTCAGCCAAGGAAGCCTTCGGTCCCGGCCAGCCCTTCGGCACCTTCTAGTTCAAGTCGCCGACCGGCCCTCGCACTCCTGACCCCGAGC
>JAEZIQ010000091.1 GCA_023436605.1 Actinomycetes bacterium
CCATGTCTTCACAGGAAGAAATCGCGGCGATGATTCCCCGGCTCGGCCGGGGCGCCCGGATCAACCTGAAACTGAACGACGGGGGCGAAGTGCTCGGCACCCTCTATGGGCTCTTCGACCGCCAGGTCTTCTTCGAGGAAGAGGAAATCGGGCCGATCGAACTCGAGCGGATCGATGACCTGCTGGTGCAGGTCCACTCCGAGCAGCCAGGCGGACCTGCCGTCTGACCGGGCTCCTTTGCGGAGCACTCTGACGACCGGATAGATCAGCCGGAGGGTGAGAGCTCTTCCCCGCAGGTCCGGCAGTAGGTCCGGACCTCGGGGTCGATCTGGTGGCCGTGGTGGCTGGGCTGGATCGCTGGCTGCTTGCCCTCAGGGCGGGGCCGGTACTCGAGGGCCCACTGCTGGATCGAGAGGAGGATCGGCTGGACGGCCCGGCCGGCGTCGGTCAGGTGGTATTCGCTGCGGGGTGGCCGCTCCGAGTACTGGCGCTTTTCGATCAGGCCGGCCTCGGTCAGTAGCTTGAGGCGGGCGCTGAGGACGTCTCGGGGAGCACCGGTCTTCTCCTGGATGCCGGCGAAGCGGTGGTTGCCCCAGAAGAGCTCGCGTAGGACCAGCAGCGCCCAGCGTTCGCCGAGCAGGTCGAGGCCGTCGGCGATCGCGCACTGGCGGATGCCCTCTTCGGTCTTGTCGGTTCCCGTGCTCACCCCCTTCATGGTCGCACAGTCGCCGAAGATGGTCCGAAAATCAAACCTAAGTGAGTTTGATGATCAAACCTTGCTACCATTTTAGGAGTAAGTTTGAAATTCAAAGCAAGGAGATTCACCGTGAAGCGAGCAGTGATCATCGACGCGGTCCGGACCCCGGTAGCGAAGGGCAAGGCGAACGGGGCCTACTCCGGGATCCATCCGGTGGACCTCCATGCGCACTCGATCCGGGCCCTCCTCGAGCGAACCGGAATCGACCCGAACGAGGTCGATGACGTGATCAGCGGCGTGGTCGGCCAGGTCGGCGAGCAGTCCAACAACAGCGCCCGCTGGGCCGCCCTCGCCGCCGGCCTGCCGGAGTCGGTCCCGGCGGTGACTATCGACCGCCAGTGCGGATCAAGCCAGCAGGCGATCCACTTCGCCGCCCAGGGCGTGATGGCCGGGGTCTACGACGTGGCGATCGCCTCCGGGGTCGAGTCGATGTCCCACATCCCGATCGGTTCGCAGTCGCTCGACCGCGACTTCCTCGGGACCGGGGTGGTCGAGCGCTACAGCGGCAACCTGGTCCCCCAGGGCATCGCCGCCGAGAAGATCGCGCACAAGTGGGGCTTCACCCGGGAAGAGCTAGACGCCTTCTCGGCCGAGTCACACCACCGCGCCGCCCGGGCCTGGCGCGACGGACTGATGGACGCCCAGATCGACTACGTGGATGGCCTCCGCACCGACGAGACGATCCGCGAGGAAAGCTCGGTCGAGTCCCTGGCCAACCTGCGAATCGCCTTCAAGAACGAGTTCTGGGCCGAACGGTTCCCCGAGATCGACTGGAAGGTCACGGCCGGTAACAGCTCCCCGGTCAACGACGGATCGGCCGCCGTGCTGGTGACCAGCGAGGAAGCGGCCGAGCGGCTCGGGCTGACGCCCCGGGCCTACGTCCACAGCGTCGCGGTAGCGGGCGATGACCCGACCATGATGCTGACCGCGGTGATCCCGGCCACCAGGAAGGTGCTGGAACGAGCCAACCTGACCGTGGACGACATTGACGCCTTCGAGATCAACGAGGCCTTCGCCTCGGTCGTGCTGGCCTGGCAGAAGGAAACCGGTGCCGACCTCTCCAGGGTCAACATCAACGGCGGCGCGATCGCGATCGGTCACCCGCTCGGTGCGTCCGGAGCCCGGCTCACGACCTCCCTGGTCAACGTGCTGGAACAGACCGGAGGGCGCTACGGCCTCCAGTCGATGTGCGAAGCCGGCGGCCTCGCCAACGCGATGATCCTGGAACGGATCTGACCGGGGAAGCCGGAGGCGATTAGTCAGTTCGCGGCGCCGGGTCCCCAGACCTTCAGTTCGGTGACCTTCGCGAGGTGGTCGAAGTCACGATCGCGATGGAGGAGTGAAGCTTCGAACTTGATGCAGGTGGCGGCGATCAGGAGGTCAGTCGTCTTTCGCACCGTGACCCCGGCTGAGCGGGCCTGGCGGAAGAGGCGCGCTGCCTCCATGTGATCTTCGGGGGCAGATAGCTCGAGGAGCGGAAGCGCAACGAGTTCACGGGCGACCCGGCGGGCTTCCTGCTCGGAGCTGCAGCCCCGCAGGACCTCGGTCAGGATCAAGCCGGTTATCGCGACGACCTCCTCCGAACGGAGGAGCCTGACCAGTTCTTCCACTTCACGCGCATCGGAATCGTTGAAGAGTTCGATCCAGACGCTTGAGTCGATGACGATCAAAGGTCGTCCCGGCGCCACTCCTCGAGGTCGCCCTCCCACTTGATCGTTCCCCGCAGGTCCAGGATGCCGAGGCGCCGGTGACGGTTGACCATTTCTCGGAGTGCCAGGTCGACCGTTTCCCGCATCGTTCTCGTGCCGGCGAGCTCTTGAGCTTCGGCGATGAGGTCCTTGTCGATCTCGATGTTCGTCCTCATACACATCACGATACACATCCGTTGGACGCGGTTCAAACGGTGTAATCACTCTCCGTTCAGCGTCCGGGTGGCGGAGTTCGCCCCCTGTTCACGCGCGTGGAACGGAACTAACCGCGGCCTTCGCTGGCTTTGATCAGACGGACGAGGAGACGGCCGAAGTAAGGGCTGGTGAGGATGCTGCGGCCCCGGTTGCGGTAGCCGGTGCTGGTCAGGCCGTCGATGATTCCGGTCGTTGAACCGTTCGGGTTCGGGTAGCGGGTGACCCAGGGGCCGCCGCTTGAGCCGGCGGCCATGTTGCAGCGGGCGAGGAGGCCGGGCGGGCCGGGGAGGATGCGGCCTCCGTACCAGTCGGGCCTCGTGTGGCTGCGGCAGGTTCGCATTACCCGGGCTCGCATCGTGGCGCCCGGATAACCGTAGATGTCGGTGGTGCCGGAACGGCGGGGGTAGGCCCGGTAGGGGATCGCGCCGACGTTCTCGCCGATTCGCGAACCGTTGCCGGTCTTTCTGGTGACCAGGATCGCGATGTCGTAGTTCATGCCGTAGGTGCCGAAGGCGAGCCGCTGCCACCGGTTGGCGACCCAGGCGGTCTTGATCCGGTAGGTGCCGTAGGGGCGGCGGCCGTTCTTGAAGTCGGGGATGAAAACCATCCGGCGGGCCCAGCTGCCGTTGTAATAGACGCAGTGGGCAGCGGTCAGGACGAGCCGGAGACTCGGGGTGTCGAGGACCGAGCCGGTGCATGAGTAGGCGCCAGCCTTGTCCCAGCCGAGGATCTTGCCGACCTCGGGCCGAAAGACCGTGACCGGACGGTGGCGGGGTTGGTTTGCCTGAAGGGCAGATCTCTCGCCGAACACGGGATCCCGCTGGAGGGCCTTCGCGACCCGGGCCGGGTTCCAGAACGCCTTGACCTGGCTGGTCCCATCCGGGAAGCGGTGAGCGACCGCGGCTCCCGATTCGGAGACCATGGACAAGCCGAAAACAACGGCCAATGCAGCCCACAGAGTCAGTTTCTTGGCTCGCATCTCGCCTCCATTCTCTTCTATCGGGGAAGAGAAAGCCGCAAATCCCGGCTTTTTCGTGGACTTCGAGTTGACATATCTCCCATAACCCGGGTCGGTCGCGTTATGTTCGGCCCATGGCGAGGACGGAGGGACAGATTCCAGAGGAGTTGCTCACAGGAATGGAGCGGCAGGCCGCGATCCGCGGGGTCGACCGAGACGAAATGTTTCAGTCGAACGTGCGAAGCGAGCTGGCCACCTACAGGAACCGTGAGCCCGGCCCGCTGGTTGACCTGGATGAACTCCGGCTGAGCTTCGACTGGCCGGCGGCCGACTCGAACGGTCGCCGCGGGCGGCGGCATCTCTGAAGCCGGACGGAGCGCCCCTC
>JAEZIQ010000154.1 GCA_023436605.1 Actinomycetes bacterium
CGGTCGGACCGAGCCGGTCGAGGATCTTGTAAATGCGGTCACCGGCGAAGAGCCTGATCACATCGTCTTCGGCTGAGAGGAAGAAACGGGAGGCACCGGGATCACCCTGACGGCCGGCACGACCGCGGAGCTGGTTGTCGATGCGGCGAGACTCGTGGCGCTCGGTGCCGCAGATGAACAGGCCACCAAGCGCCTTCACCTCTTCGGCTTCAGCGTCACACTGGGGCTTCAGTTCCGCCGCGATCTTCTCGACCGCTTCGCTATAGCCCTCGTCTTCCGGCTGGAGACCCTGCTTGGCGACGATCGGGTGGGCCATGCCCTCCGGGTCGCCACCGAGCTTGATGTCGACGCCTCGACCGGCCATGTTGGTGGCGATCGTGACGGCGCCCTTGCGGCCGGCCTGGGCGATCGTCTCGCCTTCCTTCTCGGCGTGTTCGGGCTTGGCGTTCAGGACAACGTGTTCGATGCCCTGCTTCTTGAGCTCCCTCGAGATCATTTCCGAGACTTCGACCGAGACGGTGCCGACGAGGATCGGCTGACCGGTCTCGTGTCGGGTCACCAGCTCGCGGATGACCGCGTTCCACTTGCCTTCCTTGGTCTTGAAGATCTGGTCGTTCTGATCGTCACGCGAGATCGGACGGTTGGTCGGAACCTCGACCACCGGCACCTTGTAGATCTTCATGAACTCGGTCGCCTCGGTGAGGGCGGTACCGGTCATGCCGGAGAGCTTGTCGTAGAGGCGGAAGTAGTTCTGCAGGGTGATCGTGGCGAGGGTCTGGTTTTCCTCGCGGATCGCCACCCCCTCCTTCGCCTCGACCGCCTGGTGGAGACCTTCCGACCAGCGCCGGCCTTCGAGGATGCGGCCGGTGAACTCGTCGATGATCATGACTTCACCGTCGACAACGGCGTAATCCTTGTCCTTCTTGTAGAGGGACTCGGCCTTCAGCGACTGGATCAGGTGGTTGACCAGGTTGCCGTTCTCGGCCATGTAGAGGTTCTCGACGCCGATGAATTTCTCGGCGTTCTCGACCCCGCGTTCGGTCGGGGAGACGGTCTTGTGCTTCTCGTCGTACTCGTAGTCGTAATCGGCGCCGGAAGTGTCCTTGCTCTCGCCCATCGACTTCAGTTTGGTCTTGGCGGGCACGCCCTCGAGCTGTTTGGCGAGGCGGGCAAAGGTGTAATACGTCTGGGCGGCTTCTTCCGGGGCGCCGGAGATGATCAGCGGGGTCCGCGCCTCGTCGATCAGGATGTTGTCAACCTCGTCGACGATCGCAAAGTCATGGGTCCGCTGGACCTTCTGCTCAAGTGAGCCAGCCATGTTGTCGCGCAGATAGTCAAACCCGAATTCGGAATTGGTGCCGTAGGTGACATCGCAGGCGTACTTTTCACGCCGGGCGGCCGGATCGTCGTTTTCCTGGATCCAGCCGACCGATATCCCGAGCAGGTCGTAGATCGGTTTCATCCAGAGCGCGTCGCGCTTCGAGAGGTAGTCGTTGACCGTGACCACGTGGACCGACTTGCCCCCGAGGGCGTTCAGGACGATCGCCAGGGTGCTGGTGAGGGTCTTGCCTTCACCGGTCTTCATTTCGGCGATGGCCCCGTCGTGCACGACCATGCCGCCGATCAGCTGCACGTCATAATGACGCTGGCCGAGCGCCCGCCAGGCAGCTTCGCGGGTCAGCGCAAACGATTCCGGCAGAAGATCATCGAGCGACTCACCGTTCTTTGCCCTCTCCCGGAGCGCGTTGGCTTCTTCGAGCAGCTCGTGATCTTCGAGCTCCTTCATTTCGGGCTCGATCCGGTTGATCGAATCGACCCTCTTCTCGTATGCCTTGAACTTGCGCCCCTCCCCCATCCTGAGCGCACGATCGATTAGCTGAATGGCCATGGAGACAAGGTTAGCCGTTGAAGGTCACCGCCGACTAAAGGTGACGGGTCCAGCAAGACGGAGGGGCCGGCTTTCCGGCCCCTCCGCAATGTGCAAGTAGGTCGGGCGGGGTCGGACCCGCCCTCCCGGCTCTACCCGACCCGCCCATTCGAAACAAGGAATGGTTGGCCGGGTCTCTGGCCGGGTGCAGCTAGATGCCGGGCTGAGCGCCTCCGGTTTCGCGTCCCTGGAGGCGATTTACAAGCCTTCGGGTTTCCCTCCGCTTCCTGCGCTTCTCTCGGTGCCTCTTCACCTGCCTGCGCATGTCCTCTGCGAGTTCGTGGATGGTGTGGGTCATCTCGGGACTGGCTTCATGGGCATGAAGCGTTACTCCCTTGAGATGCAGGTTCGCCTCGGCCACGTACTTGTCGGAAATGGCCGGGTTCTGCTCCTCGGAGACGACAACTTCGATGCGGGCAAGCGACGAAACCTGTTCACCAAGTCGCTTGAACCGCTGGGTCACCTGCTCGCGCAATTCGTCTGTTACCTCGACGTTGCGACCACGAATCTCAATTCGCATGGGACCTCCTCGCGGGGTTGTGTTCCTTTCGCGGATGGTAGCCGGGTCGCAGGATGTTGGCAAGGACCCGGCTGTTGAGATCGCCAGTTGCGCGATTTATTGCGGCGCCGTCAGAGCCGACGGGTAAAGGTAAGTGCGTGGATCCACGCCGCTCCCGCCTGCCGTAGCGCACCGGCCGCAGCCGAAAGGGTGGCTCCGGTGGTCATCACGTCGTCGATCAGCAGGATCCCGTGGCCCCCGATCACCCGCCCGGCGTCCGCGAGCGCCACTATCCCGGGCGGGTCGGCGAGCCTGCCCGCTCGGTTGCGCCCACGCTGCCGGCCCGAGCCGCGTCGCGTCAGGACCGGGATCGCTGGTGCCGGTATACCGGTCAGCTCCCGGATCTCCCCGGCCAGAAGGTCAACCGGGTCAAAACCCCTGACCCAGGTCCTGAGACGGGCCGGCGGAACCGGCACGATCACGGCGCCCCGGTCCGCGGGACCGGTCGCGTCCGCCATGAAACCGGCGATCAGGCCGGCCAGCCGGATCAGGTGGCGGAACTTGTAGGCAGCCAGCAAGTCCCGGGCCACTCCCTGGTGGTCGGCGCAGGAAGCGATCCGGTCGACTCCGTCGGGCGGATCGTCGCGCAGGACGCGCGAGCGGTTGAGTTCCCCCATGCAACCGCCGCAGACCAGGCTGTCGGGATCGACCGCCGTCCCGCAGAGCGGACAATTCGAAGGCACGAACCAGCTGGCAACCCGACCGAAGTCCATCCTCCCAACCTGCCGGGAAAATGCTCACGCGTGGCACTACGGGTGCAACAAAACTCTTAATCCCTGGTTGGACCGAGGAGACCTCCGGCGAGGAAGGCACCCTTCTCGAGCGATGAGCGGCTGAGCAGGACGGCTTCGCGCACCCCGGCTCCCGCCCCGATCGAGCAGCCCTCGCCCAGCACGAGCGGCCCGACCAGCTGGGCGCCCGCTCCGATCCGGGCCCCGTCGCCGATCAGGACCGGACCGTCGATTTCGGCGCCCTCGAGCCCTTCGACTTCACCGGCGACCCAGACTTCAGGCTGGACCTCGTTCTCGGGGAGACCGAGGTCTACGTCTCCGAACAACCCGTCGAAATTACTCTGGATCAGCTCGTCGATCGTACCGATGTCATTCCAGTAGGCGTCAGTCTCGTGGGCAAAGAAGTCGATGCCGGCATCGAGCAGTCCGGGGAAGACGTCGTAGGCCCAGTCGGCGAACTCGTCGGGATGTCCGGGTTCGGCCAGCTTGCTTTGACCCGGTCCCGGGAAGAAATCGAAGATCTCCCGGTTGAACATGTAGATGCCGCAATTGGCCAGATCGGAAAGGGCCTCTTCGGGATCCGGCTTCTCCTGGAAGCCCTGGATCCGGCCAGCTTCGTCGGTGATCACCACCCCGAACTCGGAGGTGTCGTCGACCCGGCGGGTGGCCAGAGTGGCAATTCCACCGTGCGAGCGGTGGAAATCGCGCATTGCGGTCAGGTCGATGTCGGTCATCGCGTCGCCGGAGATGATCAGGAAGTCGTCTTCGAAGAAGTGCGAGGCGAAGCGCACGCCGCCGGCGGTGCCGAGCAGTTCTTCCTCGAAGGAGTAGGTCAGCTCGACCCCGAAAGAAGATCCGTCACCGAAGTGGTCCCTGATCGCGTCGGGGTACCAGTGAATGTTGGCGATTACCTCGGTGAATTCGTGCCCTGCGAGCAGCCGGATGATGTGCTCCATGACCGGCCGGTTCAGGACCGGGACCATCGGTTTGGGCACGGATCGGGTAACAGGCCTGAGCCTCGTGCCCAGTCCGGCGGCCAGAACCATCGCCCTCATCAGGTCTTGCCCAGGCGCCGCTTGAAGTTCTGGATTTCGTCGACCGGAAGCGGGTCGACACCGCGCAGGGAGGCCACCTCGACCGAAACCAGGTCACCGAACATCACAGCCCAGAAGAGTCGCTCCGACCGGGTCTCCCCCGAGGTCTCCACCGAAAACACGGGTGCCCCCGTCTTCTCGATCGATTCGGCGGTGAGCTCCATGCGGCGGCGTTCCCGGGGTGACTGACCGGAATCGGTCAGGAAGATCGCACCGAGGCCTCCGGCCCCCTTCGACCAGGCCTCCATCAGGTTGTGGTTCGCTTCGGGGATCTCCGCCGCAAAGGCGAGCTGCTTCGCGTTCTCGTTGAACTGGTTGGCCCAGCGCCTGGCCGGGGCCGTTGTGAGGCTTGCTCCATGCACGACAACTGGAGTGTCGCCGATTTGTGAGGCGAGTGCCCTCGCAAAGGGTTCCATATCGCTCTTGCAGGCGTCGAGGAAATCGGCGGCCTGCTCGAGTTCCCGCCGCACATCGGGGGCAACTCCAGCGAGATGGGCAACGTGGGCAGAGACGACTGTCATGTATCCGACGGTCATCCGGGGCTGGAAGAAGCCCGGCAGGCCGACCACGCCGATGCCGGCGTCACGGGCTCGGGCACCGAGTTCACCCCCGGTCCCGGCGACCCAGCGGTGGGTTCCGGCTTCACCGGCGTCTTTGAAGGAAGACAGGGTTTCCTCGGTGTCGCCCGAGTAGCTGGACGCGAGCACCGCCCAGTCCGCGGTGATCCACTTCGGCAGACCGTACGTCCGGGAGATGATCATCGGGCCGGTGAGGCGGTTGTCGAGGAGACCGCGGGCCAGTTCGGCACCGATCGCCGAGCCACCCATCCCGCAGACCACGAAGCCGGAGGAAGGACGCGCCTTTAGCTGCGCCGAATCGACCCGCCAGAGGGCATCGCGGATGTGATTCGGGATGTCTAGTACGTCCTCAAGCATTCACGACCTCACCGCACTCATTCTTGCCAAGGACTTCATCTCCTACCGTACTCCCCGGCGGGACTATTACGCCGGAACCGATGATCGACCCTTCTACCTGAGCTCCTTCCCCGACCTCGCTTCCTTCAAGCAGGACCGACCCCTTCACCGTGGCGCCAGGCCGGACTTTGGCTCCCGCTCCGATTATCGCCCGGGGTCCGATCGTCGCGCTCGGGTCGACTTCGGCATCCGGAGCAATGTGAACTCCGTCGCTGTTCGGCGGGACCTCGGTCTTGATCCGGCCTTCGAGAATGTCCCAGCTGGCGTCGAAATAACGCTCCCGCGTGCCGAAGTCCATCCAGTAGCCCTCGAGCTGCCTGGCGTAAAGGCCGTTCCCGGTAATCGAGGGATAGAACTCCTTCTCGATCGAGACTTCCCGGCCGGGCGGCACCTCGGCGATCGCCTCCCGCTCGAGGACGTACGTGCCCGCGTTGATCAGCCCGGGACCCGTCCGGTACGGATCCTTCTCGCTGAACCGGAGAACCTGCCCCTGCTCGTCGATGTCGACCAGCCCGTAACTGCTCGAATCTTCCACCTGATAGAGGCCGAGGGTGGCGCGGGCTCCGGTTTCTTCATGCTGATTCCAGAGGGCGGTCAGATCGAGGTCAGCCAGCACATCGCCGTTGAGGGCGAAGAAACGTTCATCGAGATGGTCGAGGGCGAAACGGATCGCGCCAGCGGTCCCGAGAGTCTCCTCTTCGACCAGATACTTGAGCCGCGGGCCCCCGGGTTCCCCATCTCCGAGGACGCTCTTCATCTCGTCGGGCAGAAAGCCGCAGGCCAGGATCACCTCATCGACTCCGTGGCTACCCAGCCACTCAGTCATGTAAAGCAGAAACGGCCGGTCAACCAGGGTCAGGACCGGTTTCGGCGTCCCGTAGGTCAGGGGCCGTAGTCTCGTTCCCCTGCCTCCAACCAGTACCAGTGCCTGCAATCCGCCTTACCCGCTTTCGTCACTGCGCCCCGGCTTTGCCGATTCCTTCGTAAAGGAAGCCGGCAGAGCGGAGAGCGTCAGCGTCAAGAAAATTTCGTCCGTCAATGAGCAATGGACGCCGCATCATTTCGGCTGCTCCGGTCCAGTCGATCTCCCTGAACTCCGACCATTCTGTAACAAGAACGGCCGCGTCCGACCCTTCGAGTGCCGACTGGGCTGAGTCCTTCATTTCAACTCCCGGCAGGAGACTTCTCGCGTTGTCCATCGCTACCGGGTCGAAGGCAACCACTTCGGCGCCCTCGCCCCTGAGACGAGCGGACAGAACGAGACTCGACGCCTCTCGCATGTCGTCCGTATCGGGTTTGAAAGCGAGTCCCAGAAGGGCGATCTGCTTGCCGACGAGGGAACCGAGGTGCTTGGTCAGCTTGCTCACTACCCGTCGCTTCTGAAGCTCGTTTACCTCGATGACGGAGTTCAGCAGCTGGAAGTGGTAACCCGAATTGCCGGCCAGCAGCTTCAGCGCGTTGACATCCTTGGGGAAGCAGGATCCGCCGAAGCCGATCCCCGGTCGGAGGAAGTGCGGACCGATCCGTTCGTCGAGCCCCATGCCGCGGGCGACTTCACCCACGTCTGCGCCGACTTCTTCGCAAACGTTGGCGATCTCGTTGATGAACGAGATTCTGGTCGCCAGATACGCGTTAGAGGCGAGTTTGATCATCTCCGCGCTGGAAGTGTCGGTCATCACGATCTCGCCGCCAAGCGGCCGGTACAGAGCCGCCACTTCCTCGGCGGCCGTGAGGTCTTCGGGCTCGGCCCCGACCACGACCCGGTCCGGGTTCATGAAGTCATCGACCGCGGTCCCTTCCTTAAGGAACTCGGGGCATGAGACGTAGGCGAGCCCGGGCAGGTCGCGGCGGATCGACGTCCCGGTGCCGGCCGGAACGGTGCTCTTCATGATCAGAACGTGATCACCGTCAGCCTTGAGGTCTTCGACTACGGACCGCACCCGCGAAAGGTCAGCGTCGCCCGAGTAGGTCGGCGGCGTGTCGACACAGACGAAGAGCAGCCGGGCCGAACCCAGGAGCTGATCCATGTCGGTCGTGAAGGTGAGCCGTTCCCGGTTCTTCTCCAGCAGTTCGGCCAGACCCGGCTCGTGGATCGTTATTTCGCCCCGGCTCAGCGAATCGACCTTTTCCTGGAGCACGTCGCGAGCGATCACCCGGTGACCCAACTCGGCGAAACATGCGGCGGTGACGAGGCCGACCCAGCCGACCCCGATGACACCGATCGGTGCCTTTTCTTCTGAATTCATTTGACTCACTTGTCGGGGGTGAATGCCCGGGTGGAGCGGGCCATGCCAAGCATCTGCTCGTTATCGAGGGTCAGCAGCAACGAGTTGCTGATCCAGTACACGTTGTCGCCGTCGGTCCAGGAAATCAGCCGGATGCGGTCACCCTCGGCGTAAACCTGGAACTTGCGGTCGTCCATCTCGATTTCTTCGTGTGGTGCCTCGAGGATCGGCGGATCGGTCCAGCCGCGAATGCCCTGAAGGCCGAAGTAGTGCGTACCGTCATCCTTGAGCAGGGAAAGCACAATCCGGAAGGCACCATAGACGTTCTTGTCGGGGTCGCGCGTGTGGTAGACCCGACTCTGGTCGGTTTCGTAGACCGCCCCCTCCGGGATCCGCTTCGGATAGAAGACCGGGAAGTCGGTACGGGTGATCTGCTCATCCAGAGCCACAGCCTCTGAAAGTCCGGCGTCGGCCGCGTCGACTAGCCCGTCGTTCTCCTTCGAGGGAATCTCGGTGGTCGAGCTCTCCTTCGGCTTCTTCCCGTTCTTCGCCTTCTTCCTGGCCTTGTTCTTTGCTCCGTCGCCCTGGTTCAGGGTGCCGACCGGACCGGGCTCGTCTTCGAAGCCGAGGAACTTGTTGACCGCCCCCTCAATCTCGGTCGGGGTCGCCTCGACGTAGGAAACGCCGTCCCGCATGGTGAAGGTCGAGGGGAAGGAGATTTCGGTGACGTTCGCGCCCTGCGAGTCGACCAGCAGACCGATCAGTTCGAGGACTTCATCGCTGCCGCTGATATCCGAGCGGGTGTTTTCCGAGAAGGCTTTGAGCAGCTCCTTGCGGCGACTGTAGACCTCGCCGAGAGTGAGACGGTTGCGCACCTCGCCGACCAGGTCCTGCTGACGGGCCGCTCTGACCAGATCGGAGTCGGTGTGGCGGTAGCGCGCGAAGTCGAGTGCGTCGTAGCCGCAGAGCTTCTGGTAACCGGCTTCGATGTCGATCGTCGCGTACTGCTCCTCGAATGAGACTGTGGAGTTGTCGTTGAAGTAGTGACGGTCGACGTCGACGTATACGCAGCCGATCGCGTCGATGACATCAGCAAAACCCTGGAAGTCGACGTTCACGACATGGTTGATCTCCAGACCCGTCAGTTCCTTGATCGTCTGAAGGGTCAACTTGACGCCTCCGTAACTGAACGCAGCGTTGAACTTGTCGGCTCCATAGCCCGGAATGTCCACGTAAAGATCGCGGGGAATCGAAAGCATCGCGATCTGGCCGGAATCGGGGTCGAGACGAAGGAGCATCGCGGTATCGGATCGGCCGGGATCACCCTCAACGGTTCCCCCGCCGGTGCGGATGTCAGACCCGATGATCGCAATCGTCTGCGGACCCCCGTTGCTTTCCGGCAGCACATTCTTGAGCTGCTTGTCCAGGGCGTCGTCGTGGAGACCATCAGCGATGTCATCGACGATGTTCATCACCGAAGCCTGGGTGGCTGTTGCGAACGATCCGATGATGATCAGGACCGCGAGCATGAAGCGCCACCAGTAGCGGGGGCGCTTCGCAGGCTGTTCGAAATCGCCGCTGGACGGCGGCCGGGGCGGATCCCAGGCTTTGCCCGTCCGGCGGGAATACTCGATCGCGTCGTGGGCCTGACTGCGGGCGGTGGCCTGGAGCACGGCAGTCTGTTCGGCGGTGATGCCGGTCTCCGAGGGAGCTTCCCACTCACTGGTTCCGGTGAGCGGTTCCTCAGCCGTGTAAGGCTCTTCGCCGGTGTAGGGCTCTTCGCCGGTCAGCGGCGGTTCGCCGGCCGCCGCTCCGACATCTCCGGTGGAAGGAACTGCGCCCTCATCGGTGCCGGCCGGGGGTTCCGCAGCGGGTGGTCCCTGCTTCTCCGGTGGCTGGACTCCGGAACCAACCTGCGGTTCATCGGTGACGCTTTCGGAGCTCTCCAGCAGGGCCGCCCGGAAGACCGGATCGAGGTCGGGTACATCGCCCTCCTCGACCCGGGCCTCGAAGGCGAAAAGTTCTTCAGTCGGAGGCTCGACATACTCTCCGGCGGGAGCGACATCGGGAGTTTCCGCACTATCGAAGGATTCGTCCTCGACCGGGCGGTCGTCCCTCACTTCGAATTCGTCGTCGCGTTCGTCGGTCACCGGTTCACCCCCTCCCGGCCGACTTCTCGAGGAACCCGCGGAGCGCGGAGCGATAGGCGATCAGGGATGAAATCGAAACCCACTCGTCGGGACCGTGATGACCGGCCCCAACCGGACCGAACTCGACCGCGGGAATACCCGCCCTGATGAACGAGACGGCATCCGAAGCCCCGTCCCGGCCGACCGAAAGTGAAGGCCCCTCGTGATGGTCCGAAGCTGACGACGTGAGCGCCTGGAGCCAGGGGGAATCGGTACCGCCTCCACTTACGGGCGGTAGTTCCATGATCGTCTGCATGCTGGCAGGCCCGAGACCCGAGATCTGATCGCGGATCTGTGCCGGGTCCTGATGAGGCAGGTAGCGGATGTCTACGTCTATCGCGCAAGAATCGGGAACCTTGTTGAGCGCGTCGCCACCCCAAATCCGGCCAAGATTTATGGACGGGCGGTCGAAGAGCTCGGAGCTTTCTCTCGCAAAGGGTAGTGATTCGACGCCCCGGAACATGTCCACGGCCCGCAAGACCGCGTTGTCACCGAGCCAGGGGGTCGATCCATGGGCGGCGCGACCCGATACGGTCAGGCGCAGAGCCAGGACTCCCTTGGCGGCGACTCCGACGTGCATGTCGGTCGGTTCGCCGGTGATCGCGAAGTCTCCGGCCAGTCCCATTCCTCCGGTGAGCGGCTCGCCCCCATTCATGGTTGGGGTCGGCATCGAGGGGTCCCTTACGAGGTAGTTGCTGCCCCGGTTCTCGGCCTCCTCGGATTCCTCGTCGGAAACGATCGCCAGAACCGTCCGAACCCCGGACAGTGGGTCATCTTCCGTCGGCAGCGCGAGCATCATCGCGGCCAGAGCCGCCTTCATGTCATAAGCGCCGCGGCCGATCAGGCGATCACCCTCGATCCGGGCCTCGAACTGTCCCGGCTCGGCCGGCACCACGTCAATGTGCCCGTGGAAGATCACAGTGGGATCCGACGGATCGCCATGCGAAGCGGTGATCACAGGCAACCCGCGGCAGGTTCCCTGGTTCGTCTCCACGCCCCGGCTGTCGAGCCACCCCTTGATGAAACCGGCAGCCTCGTGCACCCCGTCCTCCGACGAAGTGTCATAACCAATCAGTTGCTCCGCCAGGGCGAGCAGATCGTCCATCGCGACATGATAAGTCGGGCAGGGCCCAACCCGCCCTCCCACCCGGGAATCACCGAGATCCGAGAAACTGCCGCTATACGGCGGAAAGTCGGATCTCGCCGCAGACTTTCGGGTAGCCGCGGGGCCGGGGAGGCGTCCCCGGGAGACTCAGGACGAGCGAGCCAAAGGCGAGCGATTGCCGCGTCCCGGCGATGGCTGCCCGATTCCGCGCCGGACCAAGCCCCTCCCAACCATCAATTGGTTCCAGTGGGAGGGGGGAGGGGCGGGTTGAAATCGGAGGCGGAGCGAAGCTCGCCGACTGCAGCTTAGGCCGCGATTTTCAGGAAGGCTTCGACGCGCTCGAGGTCGCGTTCGGCGACTTCGCGGGCGGCTTCGCCCGTGGAGTCGTCGGCGATGCGGGCTTCAGCATCAGCCTTCTGCTCTTCGAGGGCGGCCGTGTCGAGGTTCTTCGGCTCGATCGCTTCCTCGAGCAGGAGCTGGGCATGGTTGGCGAAGACCTGGACCATGCCGTGCGACTGGGCCCACTCCCGGGTCTCCGAATCGGAGATCTTGAGTCGGAGCAGGGTCGGCTTGAGCGCGGCGAGGACCGGCACGTGGCGCGCCAGGATGCCGATCTCGCCGGTGACGGTCCGGGTGGAGAGCTGGACCACCTCGCCGTTGAAGACCTCACCCTCAGGGGTGAGGACCTCAACCGTGAATGTGTTTTCGCCGGCCAATTCCTGGAAGCCCTTAGCTCTTGCCCTGCTCGATGACCTGGTCGATCGAGCCCTTCATGTAGAACGCGCTCTCCGGGTACTCGTCCATCTCGCCGTCGAGGATCATGCGGAAACCGCGGACCGTCTCGGCGACCGGTACGTACTCACCGGAGGTGCCGGTGAACTGCTCGGCGACGAAGAACGGCTGCGAGAGGAAACGCTCGATCTTACGGGCGCGGTAGACCAGCACCTTGTCCTCGTCGGCCAGTTCGTCGATACCGAGAATGGCGATGATCTGCTGGAGCTCGCTGTAGCGCTGCAGGATCTGCTGGACCTCGGTCGCCGTGTTGTAGTGCTCCTCGCCGAGCACGTCCGGCTTGAGGATAGTCGACGACGAGTCGAGCGGATCGACGGCCGGGTAGATGCCCTTCTCCGAGATCGCACGGGAGAGAGCCGTGGTCGCGTTGAGGTGGGCGAACACCGAAGCCGGGGCCGGGTCGGTGTAGTCGTCGGCCGGCACGTAAATGGCCTGGACCGAGGTGACTGAACCGCGGGCGGTCGAGGTGATTCGCTCCTGGAGCTGGCCCATTTCGGTTTCCAGCGTCGGCTGGTAACCGACGGCGGAGGGCATACGGCCGAGCAGCGCGGATACCTCGGAACCGGCCTGGGTGAACCGGAAGATGTTGTCGATGAAGAGCAGCACGTCCTGGCCGCCGGCCTCACGGTAGTACTCGGCCATGGTCAGACCGGAGAGAGCGACGCGGAGACGGGCTCCGGGAGGCTCGTTCATCTGGCCGAAGACCATCATCGTCTTGTCGATGACTCCGGATTCGGTCATTTCGATGTAGAGGTCAGTGCCCTCACGGGTCCGTTCGCCGACGCCGCAGAAGGCGGAGAGGCCGCCGTGCTCCTGGGCGATGTTGTGGATCAGCTCCTGGATCAGAACGGTCTTGCCGACGCCGGCGCCGCCGAACAGGCCGATCTTGCCGCCCTTCACGTACGGGGCGAGGAGGTCGACGACCTTGATGCCGGTCTCGAGGATCTCCTGGTTCGGGGTCAGCTCGGTCGCCTCGGGCGAGGGACGGTGGATCGGCCAGCGCTCCACGTCGGCCGGCAGCGGGTCGCCACCGTCGATCGGCTCGCCGAGCAGGTTGAAGATTCGACCGAGGGTGACGTCACCCACGGGAACGGTGATCGGACCGCCGGTGTCGACTACGAGATCGCCACGACGGAGGCCGTCGGTGGCGTCCATGGCGACGGTGCGCACCCGGTCGTCGCCGAGGTGCTGCTGGACTTCGCAGACCAGGGTCTGGCCTTCGCGGCCTTCGCTCTCTTCGACCTGGATCTCCACGGCCGAGTAGATCTCGGGCAGTTTGTCGGGGAAGACGACGTCGACGACGACGCCCTGAATTTCCTCGATTCGTCCGGTGTTTTTGCCGTTGTTCTCTGACATATCTCCAGTTCCAGTTTCAGTCGGTGACGTCGCTTAGCCGAGCGCCTCCGCGCCGCCTACGACTTCCAGGATTTCCTGTGTGATCTCGGCCTGACGGACCCGGTTCATCTCCAGGGTCAGGTCGTCGATCATGGTTTCCGCGTTCTCGGCCGCGCTGCGCATGGCCGTCATCCGTGCCCCGAGTTCGGACGCTGCCGACTCGAGAAGGTTGCGGTAAAGCGAAGTGTTCACATAGTCGGGAATGACCGTGGCGAGGAGCTCCTCGGCTTCCGGCTCGTATTCCCAGGAGGCGCGGCTGTGCGCTTCGGCCAGCTCGCCGCCTACCTCTTCCCCACCCTCGTCCTCGGCGCCTGCGCCGATCACTTCCGCCTCCTGGACGGGAAGCAGGATCAACCGCTGGACATGCTGGGTGAGGGGTGAGACGTAACGGTTGTAGATGACTTCGACCCGGTCGACTTCACCGTCGACGTAGGCGGAAGCCAGGGCCTCGCCGATCTCGCGGGCATCCGAGAAGGCGGGACGGTCAGTGAAACCGGTCCAGGACTTCTGCGGCTCGGCCTTGCGGAAGGTAAGGGCGCCATCGCCCCGGCGTCCGACCGCGTAGAAGACGGTCTCGATGCCTTCGGACTTCAGTTCGTCGCGACGGTTGAGGCCGTCGCGAAGAATGTTGGCGTTGAAAGCGCCGGCCAGTCCCCGGTCGCCGGTTACCAGGAGCAGCGCGACACGCTTCACGTCTTCCCGCTGCTCGAGGATCGGCACCTGTGAGACCGAACCGGCCTGTTCGGCGGCGCGCTGAGTCATGCGCCGCATCGCCTGGGCGTACGGACGCAGATGCTCGATCCGCATCTCCGCCCGACGCAGCCGGGCGGCAGCCACCATTTCCATCGCGCGCGTGATCTGGCGGATGTTCTTGACGCTGGTGATCTGGTTTGTGACTTCTTTGCGGTTGGCCATTCAGGTTCCCTTGCCTTGCGGCAGGTAGAGGTCAGTTACTGCCTAGGCGGCAGTGGTCGCCTCCTCGTTGTCAATGACTTCCTCGCCAGCCGAGTCGGGTTCGGCGTGGGCGTGATCGACACGGTCCGATTCGCCTTCAGCCAGCGGTTCGCCGTTCTCGTCGAAGTCCGGACCGAAGTCGTCGACGAAGTTGGCGATCGCGTCACCGAGTTCCTTCTCGTCTTCCTCGGGGAACTGACCGGTCGCGTTGATTCGCTCGCAGAGATCCTTGTTCTCGGAATGCAGGCGGGCCAGCAGGTCGACCAGGAAGTTCTGGACACGCTCGACCTTGATGCGGTCGAGGTAGCCACCGGTGCCGGCGTAGATCGAAGCGACCTGATCGGCAACCGAGAGGGCATCACGTTCGTTCTGCTTGAGCAGCTCGACGAGACGCTCACCACGGGCCAGCGTGCGCTGGGTTTCCGCGTCGAGCTCGGAACCGAACTGCGCAAAAGCGGCGAGATCGCGGTACTGGGAGAGTTCGCCCTTCATCTTGCCGGCGACCTTCTTCATCGCCTTGGTCTGGGCGTCACCACCGACTCGCGACACCGAGATGCCGACGTTGATGGCCGGGCGCACACCCGAGTTGAAGAGGTCAGACTCGAGGAAGATCTGGCCGTCGGTGATCGAAATCACGTTGGTCGGGATGTAGGCCGACACGTCGTTCGCCTGGGTCTCGATGATCGGCAGCGAGGTCAGCGATCCGCCACCCTCTTCGTCGCTCAGCTTGACCGCGCGCTCGAGCAGACGCGAGTGCAGGTAGAAGACGTCGCCCGGGTAAGCCTCACGTCCCGGCGGGCGCCGCAGCAGCAGCGACATCTGGCGGTACGCGTAAGCGTGCTTGGTGAGGTCGTCGTAGACGCAGAGGGCGTGGCCCCCCTTGTAGAGGAAGTACTCGGCCATCGCAGTACCCGCGTACGGGGCGATGAACTTGATCGGAGCGGCCTCGTCGGCGGGAGCGGCGACGATGATCGTGTTCTCCATGGCGCCGGCGGCCTCGAGGACCTCACGCACCTGGACGATGGTCGACATGCGCTGACCGATCGCAACGTAGACCGAGACGACTCCCGTGTCCTTGTTGTTGATGATCGTGTCGATCGTGACCGCGGTCTTGCCGGTCTGGCGGTCGCCGATGATCAGCTCGCGCTGGCCACGGCCGACGGGGATCATGCCGTCGATCGCCTTGATGCCGGTCTGGAGCGGCTCACGCACGGGCTGACGGGCAACCACGCCGGGGGCCTTGAACTCGGCGGGGCGGGTCTTGCCCGAGTTGATGTCACCCTTGCCGTCGAGCGGGCGACCCAGCGGGTCGACCATGCGGCCGAGGAACTCCTCGCCGACGGGGATCTCGAGGAGACGGCCGGTGCGCTTCACCGTGTCGCCTTCCACGATCTTGTCCCACTCGCCGAAGAGCACGGCGCCGACGTTGTCGGCTTCGAGGTTGAGGGCGAGCCCGGTTACCCCGTGGGGCAGGTCGAGCATCTCCAGGGCCATGCAGTTGTCGAGCCCGTGAATACGGGCGATACCGTCAGCGACCGAGAGCACGGTGCCGACCTCGGTCAGGTCCGCGCTACCGGGGTCAATGCCCTCGATGCGCTGCCGCAGAATGCTGGCAATCTCGTCTGGCTTGATCTGCATCTCGGTCTAAGTCCTCCTTAGCCCGCCTGAGCCACGCTCTGGCGGAGTTTCTCCAAGTTGTTGCGAATGCTGCTGTCGAGAACCATGTTCCCGACCTGAAGTACGAGCCCGCCGATGATCGACTCATCGACGCGGCTGGTCAGGTCCACCTGCTTGCCGGTCTGTTTCTCGACCGCGCCGGCGACTTCCTGGGCGACTGCCGGATCGAGCTGAACCGCACTGGTGACGGTGACTTCGATCCTGTTGTTTTCCTTCTTCCATAGCTCATCGAAGCGGCGCCGGATACGGAAGATTGCCGGCATCCGGTGTTTCTCGATGAGCAGTTCGAGGAAGTTGCGAACCTCGGGGTTGGCCCCCTCGACAGCCCTGTTCAGTCCGTCCAGTTTCTCCTGTGAGGAGAAGGACGGGCTGAAGAAGAAGACCGCAAGTTCACGGTTGCCTTCCAGGGCATCGCTGAACTGCGCAAGCTGAGCCTGCGTTTCGTCCAGCGCGCCCTTCTCCTTGGCTACGCCAAAGAGGGACTCGGCATATACCCGAGCCAGTTCTTCCATCAGTTGTTCCGTTCCTCGCCGGCCAGGGCCGAGAAGTCAACCTCGCGCAGCGCGTCCTCGACCAGCTCCTTGTGGGCTGCGTCGTCGAGCGACTTGCGGGTGACCTGTTCGGTGGCCAGGATGGTCAGGTTGGCGACTTCCTTGCGGATGTCATCAAGGGCACGAGACTTCTCGGCCTCGATGTCCTTGCGGGCGGCCTCGACGAGTTCCTCGCGCTTGGCCTGACCTTCGATGGTCGCCTCCGACTTGGTGTTCTCGGCAGCCTTGCGGGCCTTGCTGACGATCTCGTCGGCCTGCTCGCGGGCCTCGGTCAGACGCTGGCGGTAATCGGCCAGCAGCTGATCCGACTCTTCCTTCTGCTTTTCGGCAGCCTCGAGGCTCTCGCGGATGGTTGCCGCGCGCTTGTCGAGGGCTTCACCGATCTTCGGGAAGGCGAACTTCTTCAGCACCAGGAAAGTGATGCCGAAGATGAGCAGGGTCCAGATCATCAGACCCAGCTCGGGTGTCACCAGGAAGTTGCCGCCCTCTTCCTCGGCAGCGGCGGCTGCCACCGGCAGCCCAGCCACGATATTTGAGAGAACAGGCTCCATGGTTGGCCTACAGGAAGAACGCGATCAGCGCGAAGATGAAGGTGTAGAAGGCGACAGCCTCGGTCAGAGCGAAGCCGAGCCAACGGATCGACTGGAGCTCGGAAGCGAGTTCGGGCTGACGCGCAACCGACTCGATTTCCTTACCGAAGATGAAGCCGACGCCGATGCCGGCGCCAATCGAACCGAGACCGGCGCCGACGCCGAGGGCGATCGCCTTGCCGGCGTCAGTGACATCGCCGGTGACTTCGGCGAGGGGCACGATGGAACTGGGATCCATTACGGGGACTCCTTTTTAGTGGCTTTCGGCGGTTGCTCCGCCGATGTAGATAGCGGTCAGGATGGAAAAGATGAAGGCCTGCAGGGTTGCCACGATGCCGACCTCGAAGATGTAGAAGGCAAAGGCCATCGGGAAGGTCAGGACGCCGAGCGCGGCGATACCGAGCAGTACGGCCAGGCCGCCGCCCATGAAGAGCAGCAGGAGGTGGCCGGCGAGGATGTTCGCGAAAAGTCGTACCGAGAGCGAGATCAGTCGCACGAAATGCGAGATCACTTCGATCAGGAAGATCGCCGCCTTGCCGAAGGGATTCATGTCCTCCAGGCCGGCGGGCAGCCAGCTGGCCAGGTACTTGATCGGACCCTTTGCGATCACGCCTTCGACGTGGTAAGCGATCCAGACCATCAGGGTCAGGACCAGCGGAATTGCGATGTTGGCGGTCGCTGCGTAAAGGGCGAAGGACGGAATCTCGATACCGAAGATGTCAACCGGATGAGCGGTGTTGGTCGGCAGCGGGATGTAGCCGATCATGTTCGAGAAGAAGATGAAGAAGAAAAGTGCGCCGAGGAAGGGGAACCAGCGCCGGGCCAGCTTCTCCTCCGGGATGTTGTTGCCGGTGATCTCGTTCTTGGTGACGTCGAAAGCCACCTCGATCGCCGTCTGGATGCGGTTCGGCTTCTGCTGCATCTTGTTGGCGATCCAGAGCATGATGGTGATCGTGAGGACCGCCGCGATGAACAGGTAAAGGACGGCCTTGTTGATCGAGAGATCGATGCCGCCGAGGTTGATGTTGACCCAGGGCTCGAGCTTGAACTCGTTCTGGGGCTTGAAGTGATCGTTCTTGCCGTCGGAACCGAAGATCAGTCCGAAGGCGATAGCCACCGCCAGCCAGACGCCGAGACCGAGGAAGACCTTGGCCTTGGTGCTGAAGCCCGTCTTGGTGTCGGGCATCTGCTCGTGAGTGGCTTCGCTCATCAGGCGGTTTCCTCCGGCTTGTCGTTCTTGCCGAGCAGGAAGGCAAATCCGCGTGCGGCGAGGTTCACGGTGAAAAGGACGACCAGGAGAGCTGCGGCGGCTAGGCCGACCTCACGGTCGATGATGCAGGCGACGAGGACCACGGCGGCCATCAGCCAGGGACGGGCCAGCGAGGTGGCTGCCACGGCGCCCATGGCGCGGGTGCGTTCGCCCGAAGCGAGTTTGGTCTTCGCTTCGTGTTCGGCCCAGATCTGGATCAGACGCTGGGCGACCCAGACGACTGCAGCGACTGCGTAACCGGCCAGGTTGAACCCGGCGATCACGAAAACGGGAAGCGCGAGAACCAGAACCACGAGGTCCAGATTGGTTATTGCGGTAAGGCTGCGGCTACCCATATCCCCCTCGAGGGAGGTCTTTGCGGCATACGTCGTCAAGGGACGGCGACTATATCCCAGAAAGGCCGGGCGGCGCGGTGCGGTCAGGCAATGTGACAAGTGCCACTATTCGTTTATCCAAGCGGAAAACGCGCCCTCGGGCTCTGTCTCTCATTCTTCGTCCGGCCGCTCATCCCTCCAGCGGGGCCGTTTGATGATTTCCAGTACGAAGGCAAGGTAGACGGTGACCGCGAGAGCAGCCAGCAGGACGGCGATCATTATGGCCGTCCAGAGCGGGTCGAAATTGCCACGGTCGTCGCTGTAGGGGACGAACCTGAGGGCAAGTGCGAGCAGCGCCAGGACCAGGGTCCAGCCGTAGAGATAGACGAGGGTCCGGCGTTGGGAGAAGCCGATGTTGGCCATCCGGTGGTGGAAGTGCCAGCGATCGGCCTGGAAGATCGGCTGGCGGTACTTGAGCCGCTTGAGCACCACGAAGGCGGTGTCGAACAGCGGCACCGCGAGGATCACCAGCGGAAAGACCAAAGCGATGACGGCGTTGGTCTTGAGCGCCCCCTGAACCGAGGCCACCGCGATCATGTAGCCGAGCAGGTTCGATCCCGTATCTCCCATGAAGCTGGAGGCCGGGGGAAATCCGTAGCGCAGGTAGCCGAGCGCCCCGCCGGCGGTAAGCGCCGCCAGGGCACCCGCTTCGTAGCGCTCGAGTGAGACCGCGATGATCGCCATCGCCGCGCAGGCGATCGCACAGAATCCGGCGGCCAAACCATCGATGCCGTCGATCAGGTTGATGATGTTCATGACCAGCGCGATGCCAACCACGGTCAGCGGATAGGCAACCCAGCCCAGTTCGGTGCCGCCGAGGAACGGCACGGTCAGGTTGGCGGGGTAGACCCCGCCTACGACCGGGATCGTGGCGGCGCCGAGTTGGCCGAGCAGCTTCAGCCCGGCCGGCAGATCGAACATGTCGTCGAGTGCCCCGACCAGGGCGACCACCGCAGCGCCGAGCAGGATGCTCAGGGTTTCCGTGTTGACCGGCAGCCAGATCCAGCCGGCCACCTGGATCCCGATCAGGATCGCCAGGCCGGACATCCGCGGTGTGGGAGCGACGTGGGAACTTCGCGGACCGGGTTCGTCGATCGCGCCCACTCTGCGAGCCAACGACTCGGCCGGCCGCACCATGAGCAGCGTGACCACAGCCGCCGTAAGGAAGGCCCAGACGGCATCGATCCCTTCGACCATGTCGGGAACAATAAATGCGATCCGGTCTTCGCCGGATCGCAACAGAAACCCGCCGACCCACAGAAACAAGGAATGGATGGGTCGGCTCTGGCGGGTGGCGTCCTTACAAGAGGGCGCCTAGCATTGCCTCGATCAGGAAGTCCGGGTCGCGTGGGTTTCTTGGGCCGGTTGGGTCGTTTCGTTTGGCCAGGTCGAGCTGTTCGGCGCTCGTCAGGAGCTTGAGGCGGCCGTCGGCAATCAGGGCTTCGTCCACGCCGCCCATCCTGCCCGCGAAGGTCGTGAAGACGGGGGTGCCGAGCGCCACCGCTTCGCGGTTCATGGTGCCGCCGGCACTGACGACCAGGTCGGCGAAGGCGATCAGGGACTGTGCGTCCACGGCCCGGTCAGGAACGATCAGGTTGGCCGAGTTTCGGGCCCGGGCCCGTTCGGCCTGCCCGGCAGTCCGCGGGATGATCACCGCGGTCACGTTATCCGCTTGCGCCAGGCGGTCTATCACCTGCTCGTACAGCGGGTTATCGGCGTGGTATGCCGCAGTTTCCGGCGGCGGGCGGACGATGACCAGAACCCTTTCGAGGTCGATCCCGAGTTCCTCCGGCACCGACGCGTCCGGTTCGAAGTCGGCCAGGTAGTAGTCCTCTTTGAGTCCCGGAAAGCGGACCAGCTTGTCTTCCCGGGCCCCGGCCTTGACCAGCCGGTCGACCGGGATCGAGTCGGGCACCAGAACCCGCTTGGCAACCCGCCAGGCAATCTTTCGCTGAAGTCCGGCGAA
The DNA here is from genome assembly GCA_023436605.1 of Actinomycetes bacterium. Taxonomy (GTDB): domain Bacteria; phylum Actinomycetota; class Thermoleophilia; order Solirubrobacterales; family 70-9; genus 67-14. The sequence goes on from JAEZIQ010000154.1 coordinate 20,374, forward strand.
CTCGTAGTCCTGCATCTGCGCCGAGGGAATGAAGAACAGCTGTGAGAGCACGGCAAGGTCGACCGACCCGTGGGCCACCGCAAGGTCGGGCCGGAACTTCCAGACCGGTCCGGCGAGCCGGGAGGAACGGGTCGCCAGGGCGAGACCCTTGCCGAGCTTGCTTGCACCGCCATGCCTGCCGACGACGAGGTGCGGGATCCCGAGCCGTTCGAGGTTGCCGACCGTCTCGCCGTTTTCGCGCGCGGTGACGAGAATCCGGTCGCCCCGCTCCTGGAAGCGTTCGATGACCGGCCGCAGCACGATCGGGTGGGCTGCCGCGGTGCAGTCGAACCAGACCTTCATCGATTTTTCCCCGTCCAGGTCATGCAGGGCGGTCCCCCGCCTGGAAAGCCATCCGGGACAGCCGCCCCGGGATCAGCCCAGCCCCGGGTAGAGCGGGTACTTCTCCATCAGGGCCTGGCTCCGGGCAGCCAGCGAGTCACGCTGGTTATCGAAGTCGTCGCCGAGGGCGGCACTGATGATCGAGGCGATCTCGGTCATGTCGCCGGGGCCGAAGCCGCGGGTGGTCAGGGCCGGGGTTCCGATCCGGAGGCCCGAAGGGTTCATCGGCGGACGGGGATCGAAGGGGATCGCGTTGCGGTTGACCGTGATCCCGACCTGGTCGAGACGGTCTTCGCCTTCCTGTCCGTCGAGTCCGGTCGAAGTCAGGTCGACCAGGACCAGGTGGACGTCGGTGCCGCCGGTCAGCACGTCGATGCCACCGTCGATCAGGCCGGCGGCGAGGGCCTGCGCGTTTTCGACGGTACGGCGCTGGCGCTCGGCGAAGATGTCGGTCGAAGCGATGCCCAGCGCGACCGCCTTGGCGGCGATCACATGCATGAGCGGTCCCCCCTGCTGGCCCGGGAAGACGGCGCGGTTCACGTCGGCCTTGAGTTCTTCCTTGCTCAGGATCATGCCGCTGCGCGGGCCGCCGAGGGTCTTGTGAATGGTCGTGGTTACCACGTCGGCGTAAGGCACCGGGTTCGGATGCTCCCCGGCCGCGACGAGACCCGCGAAATGCGCCATGTCGACCATCAGCTTCGCGCCGACCGAATCGGCGATCTCGCGGAACGCGGCGAAGTCGAGCTGGCGGGGGTAAGCGGACCACCCGGCCACGATCAGGTTGGGCCGGGTCTCCTCGGCGAGGCGGGCGACCTCTTCCATGTCGACCCGCAGATCGTCCTTCGAGACGTGGTACGGAACCACGTTGTAGAGCTTGCCCGACACGTTGAGCTTCATGCCGTGGCTGAGGTGGCCGCCATGATCGAGCGCGAGGCCCATGATCGTGTCACCCGGATTGATCAGGGCCATGTAGGCGGCGTTGTTGGCCTGGGCCCCGGAGTGCGGCTGGACGTTGGCGTGCCCGGCACCGAAAAGTTCCATCGCGCGGTCAATCGCCAGCTGCTCGACGATGTCGACCTGCTCGCAGCCACCGTAGTAGCGACGTCCCGGGTAGCCCTCCGCGTACTTGTTGGTCAGCACCGAACCGGCCGCCTCGAGTACCGCCCGGGGGACGAAGTTCTCCGAGGCGATCATCTCGAGCGTGTTGCGCTGGCGGTTCAGCTCGCCGTTGATCGCGTCCGCAACTGCGGGGTCAACCTCGGCCAGGCCTGCGTCAAGCAGCTCTTCGGAAACAGTGCTCATTCTTCGGGAAAACCTTTCTTGGACGGGAAGACGAGGTTAGCGATTCTCGTAGAACTCGTTGCCTTCGATGTCGATCCGGGGCAGTATCCGGTCGAGCCAGCCGGGCAGCCACCAGTTCCAGCGCGAGGTGAGGACCAGGGTCGAGGGAACGAGCAGGCAGCGGACCACCGTGGCGTCGATCGCCACGGCAAAGGCCAGACCGACCCCGAACTGTTTGACCACCGGGTCACCGTTGAGGATGAAACTTGCGAAAACCGCGACCATGATTGCCGCCGCCGAGGTGATCACCCTGGCCGAGCCGGCCAGGCCCTCGATCACCGCGTGGCGGTTCTTCCCGGATTGTTTGTGGGCCTCACGGATCTGGGTCAGCAGGAACACCTGGTAATCCATAGAGAGTCCGAAAAGGATCGCGAACATGACCAGGGGCAGGAAGCTGACCACCGGTACGGTGCCGTCCAGCCCGATCAGGGAACCGTGACCTTCCTGGAAGACGAAGGTGATGATCCCGTAGGCCGCGGCGATCGAGATCAGGTTCATCAGCGCGGCCTGGACCGGGATCACGATCGAGCGGAAGGCGAGCAGGAGCAGCAGGATCGAGAGCAGGACCACGACCCCGATCAGCAGCGGGAGGTTCTCGCTGATCTCGTCACCGAGGTCGATGTATCCGGCGGTCACCCCGCCCACGTGGGCTACCGCCTTGCCGTCACCGATCGCCTTCGGGATTACTTCCGAACGCAGCCGATCGACCGTGTCCTGGGTCGCGAAGGAAGACGGGCTGGTGTTCGGCACCGCGGAGAAGATCACCGCCTTGCCGTCTTTGGAGGTTTCCGGCGGGGTCACAGCCTCGACCCCTTTGTCAGCCGCGATTCCCTGGCTGACCTTCTTGACCGCTGCCGTGTCGCCGTTTGGCTCCATCGCGATCAGGAAGGGCCCGTTGTCGCCTACCCCGAAGCCCTCGGTGGTCAGGTCGTAGGCCTGTCGGGTCTGGGTGTCGGTCGGCAGCTGGCCGAGGTCCTCCTGACCGAGCCGCATGTGGGTGGCGGGCCAGGCCAGAGCCAGCAGGATCACGATCCCGATCGAAGCCGAAACCCAGGGGTGGTCTGCCACCCATTCCGCCCAGCGCGCCCAGCCGTGAGGACGGCTGTCGGGATGGGTGCTGTGAGGCAGGGGCACCCGGAAGCGCTCGATGCCGTGACCGACCCAGGCCAGCAGGGCCGGCAGGAAGGTCAGAGCGACGAGGATCGCGGCAAGCACGGCGATTGCCGCGGCATAGCCGAGAGTCCAGACCAGCGGGATGCCGGCCAGCCCGAGGGCGAGCAGCGCGATGATCACGGTGGTTCCGGCGAAAAGCACTGCTCCGCCGGCGGTCGCGGTCGCCCGGGCCGCGGCTTCGTCCGGGTCGAGCCCCGCCGCGAGCCCCGATCGGTGTTTGGTCACGATGAAGAGCGCGTAATCGATCCCGACCCCTAGTCCGATCATGGTCGCCAGGGTCGGCGAGGTGGTCGAGATGGTCAGGACGTTGCTGAGCAGGGTGATCGCGCCGAGACCGCAGAACAGTCCGATCAACGCGGTCAGGATCGGCATTCCCATCGAGATCAGGCTGCCGAAAGTGAGAACCAGGACGATCGCGGCGACGGTCAGGCCGACCACCTCGCTCGACTCCGTCGAAGGACTGGAAACCTGTTGACCGAGGTATCCGCCGACCGCTACTTCCAGTTCGCTGCCCGCTTTCTCGGTCGCGATATCGACCAGGTCATCGGCCTCGTCGTTGCTCAGCTCACCGGGTCCGTCGACCAAGGCAACCGAGGCATAGGCGATCTTCTGATCCTTGCTGAGCTGCACCTGCCCTTCCTGCGAGAAGGGACTGACCACCGAGGAGACCCCGTCGGCGTCTTTCAGGCTCTTTACGGTCTCGTCGACCAGCTGCTGGTTCTGCTGGTCGGTGATCTTCCCCTTCTTGGCCTTGAACAGAACCGGGTTGGTCCCGTTGACCTGACCCGGGAAGTACTTGTCGACCAGGTCGGTCGCCTCCTGGCTGTCCCGGCCGGGGAGCGAGAGATCGTCGGCGAACTGCTTGCCGACCGACCCGGCAGCGACCGTGATCCCGATCGCGAAGAGGATCCAGCCGAGCACGACGACGCGCCGGTGGCGAATTACGAAACGGGCGAGACGATCGAGGCGCGGAGTCAAGACGAGACCTGGCTTTCGCCGGGACGAACCCTAGAGCTCACCCTTCTCTACTTCCGTGATCTCCCCCACCCGCCGGGCGTGACGGCCACCATCGAATTCGGTGGCGAGGAAAGTCTCGACGATCGGCTTGGCGTCGTCCGGACTGAGACGGGCCCCGGACAGGGTGATTACGTTGGCGTCGTTATGGCGGCGGCTCATCTCGGCCTCCGCCTGATCATGGGCGTTGACCGCCCGGATGCCAGCGACCTTGTTGGCGACGATTGAGACACCGACCCCGGAGCCGCAGACGATCACTCCTTTCTCGGCCTGACCGCCGGCGACCAGTTCCGCCGCCTTCGCCGCAAACGGCGGGTAATCGGTGGATTCGGACGAGTGGGTGCCAACGTCCTCGACGTCGTGCCCTGCTGCTTCGAGCTGTGCCTTTACCGCTTCCTTCAGTTCGAATCCAGCGTGATCCGACCCCATCGCAATTTTCATGCGGCGAGCCTAGCTACAAGCGGGGCGGCGCGGCGCCTGCTCTACCATCGGCCTGTGCGCAAAGTCAAAATGGCCACCCTCGCAGGGATGCTTTCGGCCGTCGCGGTTTTCGTCCTGGCTCTGCCCGGGAGCCCCGCCACCGGAGCATTCGGCCCCGACCGCCCGAACGGAGTCCAGGATCCCTGCCGCACGGAGCGAGCGAAGAACCTGCTCTGTCCCGACCTGAGAATCGGCATCCCGAGCGAGATGTACCTCGATCGCAAGGCGGTGCCAGGGCGGATCGTGTTGCGTTCCACCAATGACATCCGCAGCCGCGGTCAGGGACCGATGGAACTCCGGGGACACCGGGACAAGCCGCGCTCGATGAACGTGACCCAGGCGATTCGGCGCAAGGCCGGCGGTTACGCGCTGTTTCCGACCCAGGGACGACTCCGTTTCTTCACGGTCGGGTACCGCTGGGGCGGCTCCTACTGGAAAGTCCGCGATCCTCTTCGCTTCGAGCTTTGGCGCGTCAACAGGGCCGGGAGGAAGACGAAGATGGTCCGGACCGGCCCGAAGCAGTTCTACTGTTTCCGCGACCTCGAGCGGACCAACCCGTCCCCCCGCTCCCCGGCCACCGCCGTCTACCCGGCGTGCAACCAGAACCCGAACGTCCGCAGCGTGACTCTGGGAACCTCGATTGGCTGGTCGGACATCTACCCCTCGACCTACCACCTGCAGTGGATTGACGTGACCAACCTGCGCGGCTGCTTCGCCTACGTCCTTCGTCTCGACCCGGGCAACGTGCTCTTCGAACTCGACAAGACGAACAATTACTCCGAGCGGATCATCCGCCTGCCCTGGCGCGGTCCCGCCCGCCGGGGCTGCTGACCTGGCCTCGCAAAGCGGCTGAACCCGCGCCGAATCATCAGCGAGATCGACTTTTTCAGCGAATATCGCTGAAAAGTCGGACCTCGATGGGCATCAGCGTCCCAGCGCGGCGATCAGGTCGCCGCGGCTCATGCCGCCCTCGCGGAGGATCTCCCACTCGCCGTGTTCGTCGTAGTCGGTCAGGTCGACCACGGTCGATGGCAGTCCGGTCAGTCGGCCACCGTCGATCGCCAGGTCGACCTTCTCCCGTACCTCGGGCACCACACCCTCGAAAACCGAGGGGGCCGGTTCGCGGCTGAGATTGGCGCTGGTCTGAAAGAGCGGGAACCGGACCCCGGCCAGGGGTCCGTCGATGACCCGGATCCCGAGCCGGGACTGGTCTTCGCGGCAGGCCAGCGGGTAGCGGTGTCGCGGGTTGGGAACGATCAGCGTGACCGGCCCCGGCAGCAGCTTCGCGGCGGCTTCCGAAACGCGCTGGCCGAGGTCGCGGATCAGTTCCCGCATGGCCAGCGGCGAGAGGTACATGATCGCCGATGACTTGCCCTCGTCACGTCCCTTGATCTCGTGGATCCGGCGCACCGCCTTCTCGTTGAGCGGGTCGCAGGCGAGTCCGTAGAGGCCGTCGGCCGGGAACAGCGCGACGCCGCCCTTGCTGATGCAGGACTCGAGGGCCTGCCTGGCGGCATCCCCGGCGTTGACGCTTGTGGCGACTACCTTCACGACCCCGATCATGTCAGGCCGCGGGCACCGGCTACCGGCCGGAGCCGACCACGACCCGCTCGATCCCGGCCAGGTCGAGCCGCACTTCGGCTTCCCGCCAGCCGGCCGCACGGACCAGCCCGGAGACCTTCTCTCCCTGCCCCTGCCCGATCTCCAGTCCGATCACCGGGGCCTGGATGCCGGCTTCGTTCAGCCCGTTGAGGACCTCGGCAATGACGTCGGTGCCGTCGGGTCCCCCGAAGAGCGCGCCTTCCGGCTCCCAGTTACCGACCTCGGGCTGGAGTCCGTCCGAATCCGGCACGTAGGGAAGGTTGGCGAGGATCAGATCGAAGCGGCCGGGAGTCTCCGGCAGCGAGCCGAGCGTGAAGCTGACCCGATCGCCCAGACCGAGCGTCCGGGCGTTGGCGACCGCCACCTCGATCGCACCATCAAAGACATCGGTAGCCGTGATCCGGCTGCCGGGGATCTCGTCGGCCACGGCGAGAGCGATCGCCCCGGAGCCGGTGCCGATCTCGAGCACCGATTCCGGCCCCACCTCCAGGGCGAGTTCGACCAGCATCTCGGTCTCCGGCCGGGGGATCAGAACCCGCTGGTCGACCATAAGGTCGATATGACGGAAGCCTTTTGAACCGAGGATGTAGGCGACCGGCTCCCGTCTGATCCGTCTTCTCACAGCTTCCGCGAAGGAGCGGGCGACGGCCGGCTCCAGGGTCAGCTCGGGGTCGACGATCAGGGTTGCCCGGTCAACTCCCGCGATTTCGGAGAGCATGACCTCGGCGTCCAGTCTGGGGGTCGGCACACCGGCCGCCGTGAAGGAATCGATTGCGGCGGTCAGCGCGTCGATCGCGCTCGCGCCCCGGCTGGCCATCGTCAGACCGTCTGGGCTTCGAGGCGCTGGCGTTTTTCCTCGGCTGCCAGGGCATCGGTGAACTGGGACAGGTCGCCGTTCAGGGTGCCTTCGAGGTCGTGGGCGGTCAGCTTGATCCGGTGGTCGGTCACCCGGCCCTGCGGGAAGTTGTAGGTGCGGATCTTCTCGGAACGCTCGCCGGTGCCAACCTGGGCCTTGCGTTCGGCCGCGACCGCTGCCTGCTGCTCGGCCAGTTGCCGCTCGTAGATCCTTGCCCGCAGCACGCGCATCGCCTTTTCCCGGTTCTGGAGCTGCGACTTCTCGTCCTGCATCGAAACCACGATTCCGGTCGGGTTGTGGGTGATCCGGACGGCAGAGTCCGTCGTGTTGACCGACTGCCCGCCGGGGCCGGAGGAGCGGTAGACGTCGATCTGCAGGTCGTTCTGGTCGATCTCGACTTCGACCTCCTCGGCCTCCGGCAGCACGGCGACGGTCGCGGTCGAGGTGTGGATCCGGCCCTGCGACTCGGTCTCGGGCACGCGCTGGACCCGGTGGGTCCCGCCTTCGTACTTGTAAACCGAGTAGGCACCGGCCCCGCGCACTTCGAAGGTCACATCCTTGAAACCGCCGTGCTCGGCTACCGACTGGGAAAGCACTTCGGTCGCGTAGCCGCGTTCGGACGCGTAACGGGTGAGCATCTTGTAGAGGTCGCCGGCGAACAGAGCGGCTTCGTCGCCGCCGGTCCCGGCCCGGATCTCGACGATCACGTTCTTGTCGTCGTTCGGGTCCGGCTCGACCATGGCCAGGCGGATTTGCTCCTCGAGTTCCTCAAGCCGGGCCGGCGCTTCGCGCACCACCCTCTCGAGTTCCTCGTCCTCGCCCTCTTCGAGCAGCTCCCGGGCACCTTCGAGGTCGTCACTCAGGGTCCGGTACTCGGCAACCAGGGCACTTGCCGGTTGCATCTGACGGTATTCCCGCCCCACTTCCGCGTAGCGGTCACGGTCCCCGATCACTTCGGGATCGCTCATCTGCTGCTCGAGTTCCGCGAACCGCGCCTCGATCTGTTCCGCCAACTTCTGAATCACAACATCATTGTGAAGGTTTGAACCACCACAAGCAGAGCCGACCCATCCATCGCCGTTTTCTGTGGGTCGGCGGGTGGAACCTGGAGGCGGAGCGAAGCTCGCCGACTTGCAGGTAACTCAGGCCACGATTTCGATCGGCTCCATGTACGCGTTCTCCTCGGGGTTTTCGACCTCGAGGACTGCGTTCAGGGCCGTGATCGCCACTTCGAGCTGGGATTCGTCAGGCTCACGGGTGGTCAGGTTCTGGAGCATCAGGCCGGGCCACATCACCGCGCGCACCCATGACTTCTCCCGGTTGCGTCCGGCCCACTTGATCAGTTCGTAGGCGATGCCGGCGATCAGCGGGACGCCGATGATCCGCGAGAGGACCAGCCAGTACCACTCCGGCAGACCGAGCGGGGCGAAGACGAAGATCGCCACGACCATGACGATCAGAAGGAAGCTGGTACCGCAGCGGGGGTGGAGCCGGGAGTAGAGGGTCGCCCGCGCCGGCACGAGCTCGTCCTCGGCTTCGTAACAGGAGATCGTTTTGTGCTCGGCTCCGTGGTACTCGAACACGCGCCTCAGATCATCGAGTCGGGAGATCGCGACGATGTAGCCGATGAAGATCGCGGTGCGGACGACCCCTTCGACCAGCCAGAAGAGGAGAGAAGAGTTGAGCCAGTCCTTGATCAGGCTGGTCAGCCCGACCGGGATCACGAAGAAGAGCAGAATCGCGAATGCCAGCGAGACGAAGATCGTCATGCCCCAGGCGAAACCGCCGAGTTCTTCTTCCTCCTCCCCTTCCTCGAGCTGGGCGTTGGCCGAGATGCCGAGCGCCCGGAAACCGATCTTGAGCGACTCGGCGAGGGCGACGATTCCGCGGATGATCGGCCACCGAAGCACGGCGTGCCTGCGGGCCCAGGGCTTGATTTCCTCGACCGTTGTTTCGATTTCGCCGTCGGGCTTGCGGACCGATACGGCCCAGGTGGTGACGCCGCGCATCATCACCCCCTCAAGGACGGCCTGGCCGCCTACCGGAGCGTCACGCTTGGCTTCCAGCGGGGCCTGCCCCCTCGTCGGGCCGTCGAGTGAGGGCGCGGACCCGTTTCGGGCACCCGGAGACGCGGCGCCCGGAAGAGCGCCGTTTGGCGGCGAGGTGTTGCCGCCCTCCATTGGATGAAGAGTCCGGGCTGTGGGTCAGCCGCGGGCTACTTGCCCGCAGCAGCCTTGGCGCGCTTGGCAGCACGCCGCTGGAAGCGCTCGACCCGTCCACCGGTGTCGACCAGCTTCTGCTTGCCGGTGTAGAAGGGATGGCAGGCAGAGCAGAGTTCGACATGCAGATCTTCTTTGGTCGACCGCGTGTAGAACTGATTGCCGCACGAACAGTGGACGTTCGCCAGCTTGTAATCGGGATGGATATCTGCCTTCATGAGAGACATTCTAGAGAAGTGGTCAACCCGCCGAAGTCTGTGCTTGCGCCGCGGAGCTGGGTGGCCCTCCCAAAGATGGCCCACCCGTCGCGCTGACCCCCTGTAACTCGCCGACCGGAACAGTAATCGGAAGCCACTTTGGGAGGGCCACCCCTCCCCACGGCTACTCGAACATCGCGGTGAGACCCCGACAGATCCATCAAGACCCACCGATT